>JBBSJC010000008.1:0-38129 GCA_038257655.1 Polyangiales bacterium
TGGCTCGGAACGCGGACGCTCGCGTTCACACCCGAGGCTCGCTTCCCCATGGCGACCGAGTACACGGTGGAGATCCCCGCCGGCACGCGTGCCAGCGATGGCAGTGCGCTCGGCAAAGCGGTCGTAAAACAGTTTAAGACCCCCTCCCCCAAGCTCGAGGAAATATCGCCACACGACACCAAAACGCCTACGAGCCGTACGCCGGTTGTGTTTGCGCGCTTTGATCAGGCGATACAGCGCGCGGCGTTGCTCGAGCAAGCACGGTTCTGCCATAAGCAGCAATGCGTCGGGGCGCGCGAAGCAAGTAAAGATGAAATCAAGGCATCAGAAGATGTGCGCGCGATGTTGGAGCGGGCGCGAAGCGAAGGCGTCGAAGCGCGCACCGTCGCGTTGGTTCCCACGCAAACGTTAGCCCCAGACGCTCAGATCACACTCAATCTGGGCCGCGTCCCGTCTGCGGAAGGTCCGCGTCTGGGTGCGCCCGTCAGCACCCGTTTTCGTACCCATGGGCTATTGCGCGTCGTGAGCTCTCGTTGCGGCTACGGTCCTCAGTGCTCTCCTTATGATCAGTGGACCGTCAGCCTTAGCAATCCCCTCAATCCTGAGAGTTTGGATCTCGCCGCTTTCAAGCTGGAACCGACAGCGCGCATAACCGCAGTCAGCGCGGGCTGGAGCGAACGCGGCTTGAGCGATATTTCGATCAGCGTCGAGGCCCGCGCACGTACCACCTATACCTTGACCGTCCCTGCCGGCGTCCGTGACGTGTTCGGTCAAACCTTGGGCAAAAGCGCCAAGCTCAAGTTCACCGTCGGGGACCCTCAGGCCTCGCTCGATGAGATGCAGCCGCTCACCGTGCTCGACCCCAGGGGCCCGCGGGCGCTCGCGGTACGCAGTGCCGGGGTCGATAAGCTCCGTGTACAGATCTATCGTGTAACCCCAGATCAGTGGCAGGCCTTCGCAAAGCTGCAGGAGCTGCGTCGTGAGGATCAGCCCGCAAAGCTGCCGGGCAAACGCGTGATCGATACCACGCTCCCGGTGGCCGACCCGAGCGTGGCAAGCAGCACGCTAGTGGATTTGAGCCCGGCGCTCGATAAGGGCCTTGGACACGCGATAGTGTTGGTTGAGCCAGTCAAGTGGCAGGGGGACTACAAGCCCCGCGTCTTGACCTGGGTAGAGTCGACGCAGCTTGCGATCGATGGCTTCTTTGACCGCGCCAAAGCCTATGGCTGGGTCACGCGGCTCGAGGACGGCAAGCCGGTCAACGGCGCGTCGATCAGCATCTGGCCGGATAAGATCGAAGCGCGCAGCGACGAGCACGGCTTAGCTCAGATGTCACTACCGGACGGCGACGAAAGCCGCGGCCGCATGCTCGTAGCGCAGCTCGGTCACGATGTGGCGTTTTTTCCCGAGCGCTTCTACGAAGGTGGCCAGCAGAGCGGTTGGCGCAAACAAAAAGCAAACCCGGACACCCTACGCTGGTTCGTGTTCGACGATCGGGGAGCCTATCGCCCCGGGGAAAAGGCCAATCTCAAGGGGTGGGTCCGAAGTACGCAGGCTGAAGAAGGCGGCAAGCTCAGCCTCGTTCCGGGCTTGAGCCAGATCCAATATCAGGTGAGCTCCTCGCGCGGTCATAAGCTAGCGGAGGGCAAAGCCAAGGTGAGCGCACTCGGTGGCTTTGATCTTAGCTTCGAGCTGCCCAGCGACGTGGACCTTGGCTACGCAAACATCCAGATCACGAGCGACCAGAGCCGCGAGCCCCGCGAGACCTCCCACACGATTCGCATCGAAGAGTTCCGCCGACCCGAATACGAAGTTTCCGTGAAATCGCGGGAGAGCCAGCACTTTGCAGGCGACGTAATCGCAGTGGACGCCAAAGCCATGTACTACACCGGCGGTCCGCTCGCGGGTGCACCCACCCAATTTAGCGTTAGCGCCCAGCGCGCGGAGTTCTCGCCTCCCCACCATGGCGAGTACACCTTCGGCGAGCCCATGCGCTGGTTTGGCTTCTTCGAAGGCGGCGGAGGTCACGCCATGAGTATGAGAGGCGGCATGCCGGGTATGCCGGGCAGGCCCGTGCGCACCGAGACGCTGACGAGTAAGACCGATGGCTCCGGCGTCGCGACCCTTGAAATCGTCGCCAAGCAGGCCAAACCGGCCTACGCCCATAGCCTCACCGTGACCGCCAGTATCCAAGACGTCAATCGACAAGCTTGGAATGCTCAGACCTCGCTGCTCATTCACCCCTCCGACGTGTACGTCGGCCTCAAGAGCGAGCGGTGGTTCATCAGCCAAGGCGACCCCCTCTCGGTCAACGTCATCGCAGTCGACTTGGATGGCAAAGATGTAAGCGCGCGCCCGGTGGAAGTCCGCGCGAGCCACTTTGAAACTGAACTGTCCAAAGGGGAGCAGGTGGAGCGCGAACGCGACGTGCAGCAATGTAGCTTTGCGTCTGAGAGCGCTCCCCACGTCTGCACCTTCAAACCCAAGGAAGTGGGTGAGTACCGGATCGTGGCGCGCGTGATCGATGCCAAGGGTCGCCCCAACGACACGCGTATGACGGCTTGGGTGACAGGTCCCACCACCGCCGGCGCGATCAACGTGAGCACGCAAGAAGTGCAGCTCATCCCCAACAAGCAGGAATACCAGGCGGGCGAGCAAGCCGAGATCCTCGTGCGCTCTCCCCTCTTTCCCGCCGATGCCATCATCCGGCATGCGCACGAGGGGATCGAGCATGTGGAACATGTGCGCCTTACGGGGCCAAGCCAGTTGGTGCGCGTGCTGGTTCAGGATGCGTATGCTCCATCGCTGCATGTGAGTGTGAGTGTCGCCGGCTCCAAGCTCCTCGAGGCAGATAAGAGCCAGCGCGTTCCAGCCTACGCCGAAGGTACAGTCGAGCTTAAGATTGGGCTGGGATCGCGCGCGTTGAAGGTAGAGGTCAAGCCGCGCGCGAGCGAGCTTGCCCCCGGCAGCCGCACCGGCATCGATGTCACAATCCGCGACACCGAAGGGGCTGTGCTTCCTAATAGCGAAGTCGCGATCGTAGTGGTGGATGAAGCTGTATTGGCGCTGACGGGATATGCCCCCGGCGATCCGCTCAGCGCGATGTACCCACCCGTGCCTGCCAGCGTGTGGAGCGTGGCGTTGAGACAGTACGTACGAATCGAGGAGCGCGCTGCGAGTCTGCCGCCTGGCACGGACATGATGATGCAAGAAGCCGCAGCCGTTGGAGCCACTGCGGCAGCACCGATGGCCCCGGGTGGGGGTCGTGGCGTCCGCAACAAGTCTCTGATGGCAGCGCGGGACAGTGCAGAGTCTCAGGGGGAGGGCCCCACGCCTAGCCTGCGGAAAGATTTCTCCCCCATCGCGCTGTTTGCCCCCAAATTGGTTACAGACCGACAGGGTATCGCCCATGTCGACTTTGCCCTACCCGATGACCTTACCCGCTATCGCATCTTCGCCCTCGCCGCCTCAGGCGCACAACGATTTGGCAAGGGCGAGGGAACGATCACGGCTCGTAAGTTGCTGATGGTAAGGCCGTCTGCCCCCCGCTTCCTCAACTTCGGGGACAGCTTCGAGCTACCGATCGTCGTCGATAACCAGACGGAGACTGCACTTTCTGTGCTGGTCGCAGCGCGTGCCTCGAATGTCTTGTTTACGTCGGGCCGCGGTCGTCGTGTAGAGGTACCTGCCCATGATCGTGTGGAGGGTCGCCTACCCATGACCACGCGGGCGGCCGGCAGCGCCCAGATTCAGGTCGCAGCTCAAGCTAAGTCGGCTTCGGATGCTGCTCAGGTTCAACTCCAGGTCTGGACCCCTGCCACCGACGAAGCTTTCGCAACCTATGGTTCGATCGCCGATGCTCAGGCGATACGTCAGCCAATTGCTGTCCCGGCCGATGTAATCACCCAGTTCGGCGGCCTCGAGATCTCGACCTCATCCACCCAGCTGCCAGCGCTGACCGATTCGGTCTTGTATGTGGTCGAATACCCCTTCGAGGGCTCCGAGCAGATCGCCTCCCGCATGCTGACCCTGTTGGCCCTACGGGATGTGCTGGATGCCTTTGACGTGAAGGGTGTACCGACTGCCGATCAGGCCCAAACGATGCTGCAGGCCGACGCCAAGCATCTGCGTGAGATGCAGAATCCCGACGGTGGGTTTCCCTATTGGCAGCGCGGCAACGAGACGGTGCCCTTCCACACCGTGCACGTACTGCACGCGCTGATTCGCGCGCGTCAGGCTGGTATCGCTGGTCTAGACGAAACGATCGCGCGCGCCCATGCCATCTTGCGCGGTCTCCATCGCCGTTATCAGAGCGAGCCGGACGTGCGCCGCGCCCTCGAAGCTTACGGGCTCTACGTGGATAGCTTGCTCGGCACGGATGTGCGGGAGCGGGCGAGCTCTCTATGGAAGGAAGGCAAGCCCGGGGATATGCCGATCGAAGCCATCGGCTGGATACTCAGTGCAGTAGCCAAAATGGATGCACAGGGCAGCCTTGCCAAAGCCCTACTCAGCACCCTGCAGAACCGCGCCAATGAGACTGCTTCCACTGCGCAGTTCACGGAGAGCTACACCGATACCAACCATGTGCTCTTGCACTCGAGCCAACGCTCCGATGCGATCGCCCTCGAAGGTATGATGCGCACCGTGCCCGACCACGATCTAGTGCCTAAGGTCGCAAAGGGTCTGCTGGCCCACCGCTCGCGAGGACACTGGAACAACACGCAGGAAAACGTGTTCGCCGCCCTCGCGCTGCGGGCTTACTTTGACCATTACGAGCAGGAGACCCCGAGCTTTGAAGCGCGTGCCTTCGTGGGGGCCGTGTTGGTCCAGACAGCGAGCTTCAAGGGGCGCAGCACCGAGCAGCACACCACCTTGGTACCCATGAAGTGGCTAGTCGGCCAAAAGCCTGGTCCGATCGTAGTGCAGCGCCAGGGACCAGGACGTATGTACTACCGGCTTGGACTGCGTTACGCCCCTAAGCAACTCGATCTGGTCCCAGCAGACCAGGGCTTTGAGGTCAGTCGCTCCTATCGGGGCGAAGACCAGCCAGAAGACGTCAGCCGCGACGCGAATGGCACCTGGAAGGTGCGTGCCGGTGCGCGGGTTCGGGTCACGGTGGAGATGGTGACTAAGGCCCGTCGCTATCACGTCGCGTTGGTCGATCCGCTCGCCGCAGGCTTCGAGACGATCCTCACCTCGCTAAAAATCGGCGCTCAACCTCCGGGCGGCGAAGACGCGCCCTGCCCTGCTTGCAAGGGTATGTGGTGGTCCACCTGGTATGAGCACGATAACCTGCGTGAAGAGCGTGCCGAAGCGTTCGGTTCCCTCGTGCCTGCGGGTGTTTACACGTACAGTTACCTTGTGCGCGCGACCACCCCTGGACAGTTCGTTGTACCCCCTGCCAAGGCCGAAGAGATGTACATGCCGGAGACCTTTGGTCGCAGTGGTACAGATCGGATCGTGGTTCATTAGCAACACAAGTTCCTTGTCGATTTGCATTTTGTCGTGCAACCTCGGCTCGACTAAGAACTAGGAGTGATGATGGCTGCGAAGAAGAAGACCTCGAAGACAGACTTCGTACGGAAGTTCCCCGACCTGCCCGCTGCAGACGTCGTCAAGAAGGGTGCCGAGGCGGGGCTCAAGTTCTCTGACAAATACGTCTATAAGGTTCGCGCCGTGGACCGTAGTAAGAGCAAGAAGAGCGGCGCGCCTGGCGCGCCTGCTAAGGCCGCCGGTGCTCCCAAGGCACCCAAGGCACCTTCCGCCCCCAAGGCTTCAGGCGCCATGACCACGACCGATTTCGTCAAGTCACTGCCGCCCAAGATGTCCTTCAAGGAAGCTGCCGAGAAGGCGTCCAAGCTCGGCATCAAGCTTTCGAAGGGTTACTTCTACGTGCTCAAGTCGGGCGCAAAGAAGGCACCCGACGCAGCCAAGGGCGGCGGCGCAGCGGCTCCCAAGGGCAAGCCCGGCCGCAAGCCGAAAGCAGCGTCCGTGAGCGTGAGTGGCAAGGGCCTTCGCATCACGTCGGACGATCCGAACGAGCAGGCGTTGATCAATGCCGTGCGCAACCTCGGCGCCGGTCGCTCACGCGGGCTCATCGACAGCATCGAGAAGTTCGAGCGCGGCTGATTGAGCCAGCGACCCCAGACGACCTGCTCAGGTAGGTCGTCGGTCGCTGGGCGACGGGGACGCGGTTGCATCCGCGAACGGCGATCGGGCTGCACGGACGCAACCGCGGACGTGGAACAGCCCGTGCTGGCGCAACCGTCGCGCATCTCGGCTCAAATGATGTTAAAACAAGCTGCCGAGCACGCTACAAGGGCGGGCCAGGCGGTCTTGCGACCCTTGCGACAGCCAGCTCCATATGGTAGCTGGGCCAGAACCTCCAAGCCGGGCTAAACCATTGCGTATGCAGCGAAAACCCAATCTCGCCAGCGTGTTCGCCAGCGTGCTCGCAGCCTGTCTTCTCGGCAGCGGCTGCGGAGGCAAAGATAAGACCGATAGCGCGCCTACCGGCCCTGAGACCAAGCACGGGCTCACCGGTGACCAAGCCAAGCAGCCGCTCGTGCAGATCGGTGAGTCCGTGATCACAGTGGGAGACTTCGCCGAAGAGCTCGCGCAAAAGTCGCCCTATCTTCGCGCACGCTGGTCCGCGCCTGAGCGTCGACGCCAGCTCTTGGATGAGATGGTCAAGTTCGAGCTGCTTGCCCGTGAAGCTACGCGTCGTGGTCTCGACAAAGACGACGAGGTCGTACGCACGAAGAAGCAAGTGATGATTCAGCAGATGATGAAGAGCGAGTTCGAAGACAAGGTCAAGCTGGCTGACATCACGGACCAGGAGATCGAGGCCTACTACAAAGCCCATCCCGAAGAGTTCAATAAGCCAGCGCAGATGCGCGCCAGTCAGATCGTCATCAAGGACGAGGCCAAGGCCAAAAAGCTGCTCAAGCAAATCGTCGAGCGCCAAGACGACAACAAACTATTTCGCGAGCTGGCCGAGCAGCACAACGAAGATCTCGAGACGAAAACGCGCCTCGGCGATCTCCAGTTCTTCTCGCTTCCCGCCCAACGTCTCGAAGGTGACCCGCCGGTGCCAGACGCCGTGGCCGAGGCAGCTTTCAAGCTAGAGAAGATTGGCGAAGTCGCCCCGCAGCTGATCAAGACAGAGCAGGGATTCCATATCGTCAAGCTCACTGGTAAGCGTAAGGAGCTTGCGCGAGCGCTCGATCACGCGCGCCGGCCGATCCAGCACAAGCTGTGGCGAGAGAAGCGCGAAGCTTCGATCGAGAGCTTTGTCACCTCCCTGCGTGACAAAGCGAAAGTCGAAGAGAACCTGGAAGTTTTGAGTCAGTTGAAGACGCCACCCGTCGAGCTCAACCCCGGTCAGCCTTTCATTCCGGGCCATTCCGGCCGTCCCGGTAGCAAGCCCGCTGGACACCCATGATGGCTCGCGTGCGCTCTGTAACCCTTATGTTGCTCGCGGTTTTCACGGCCGTGGGCGCCTCGGCGGCTTTCTCTGGTCTTGCGCCTTCTGCGGCGCAGGCCGCGGAAAAGGGCGACATCATCGAGCGCATCATTGCCGTGGTAAATGGTGAGGCGTTGCTACTGAGCGAGCTCAGGCAACGGGCCGCGCCGTTTTTACCGCGTCTACTGCAAGCGCCCGAGCTGCAGCGCATGACCCTGATGACACAGCTCTACGATGAGCTCCTCACGCAAATCATCGACGAGCGGCTGCTTGAACAAGAGTCGCGCAAGTTGTCCGTAAGCGTCACGAGCGCCGATGTGGATCGCGCAATCGACAACGTAAAGCGCCAGAGCGGGCTCGACGGCCCCGCGTTTTGGGATGCGGTGCGCGCGCAGGGCTTCGAAGAGGACCAGTATAAGGGCGACGTGCGCAGGCAGCTGTTGCGCTTGAAGGTCGTGAACCAGAAGGTTCGCAGCCGGATCAACATCACCGAAGACGACGTGCGCCGTAAGTACGACCAGACGCTGCGCGCGGCGCGCAGGACGGGGACATTCCTCGTCTCCCACGTGTTTATGGCGGTCGAGGCGGGCAGTGCCACCAACCTTGCACAGGTGAAAGCCGAGGCCGACGCACTCCGTGCCTCACTGACACCAGATTCGTTCGACGCGGCGATCGAAAAGGTAGGTGGCGGCGATCTTGGGTGGGTGCAGCAGCAGGATCTGCCCGAGGCCTTGGCCACGGCGCTGCTCGATCTCGAACCCAAACAGATAAGCCAGCCAGTGCGCGGGCCCGCCGGTATCCATATCTTCCATCTGCGCGAGCGCAAGGAAGGTGGCGCAGCCGTGCCGAGCTTCGAGAGCGCAAAGAACGATCTGTATCGTTCGATGGTCGATCAAGCGATGGCAAAGCAAGAAGTCGCGTTCCTCGAAGAGCTGCGCAAGCAAAGCCTGATCTCGCGGCGCCTCTGAGCCTCACGCGGAGGTGAGCGCTCAAGCACCTCGCGAGGAACAGACCGACGTACGAAGGCTACTGACGTAAAACCTCCGCGACGTGATAGAACCTGTGCCGCGTGGACGGGGGAAGAACAGCACAGTGTCCAAACTGTGGCGCACCGATCGCCTGGAAGGTGGGCTCATCGCATGCACTCGTGTGCAGCCATTGCCGCTTTTCGCTCGTGCGCACCGATCGGGACCTGAGCGCGCTCGGCAAGCTAGCGGACCTCGTGCCCACTGCAGCCCCGCTCACGGTGGGCGACAGCGGCAGTATTGCGGGTAAGGGGTTTACGGTCCTTGGCCGTGTCCAACTCGACCACGGACGCGGACCCTGGGATGAGTGGTACCTGAGCTTTAGCGACCAGACCTGGGGCTGGCTCGCACGCGCTCAAGGCCGCTGGTATCTAACCTACGAGAAAGACGCGAGCGGCTTGCCACCATGGGACGCCCTGGAACCGGCCGCGCGCGGCGTCTTTCCGGGCACAGGATCGATCGAGTGGGTGGTCTCCGAACGCGGGGGCTCGGCGCTGATCTCTGCAGAGGGAGAGCTACCCTTCCCGGCAGTTCCTCTATCGTCTGGACGCTATGCCGATCTGGAAGGCGAAGGCTACGCGTTTGCAAGCGTCGACTATGGGGATGGCAGCGCGAAGCCCAAGCTCTTCGCAGGCAGACAGCTCAAGGACAGCGAGGTCGCGCTCAAGCGGACGGCCCTTGGTCCACGTCCGACCGAACGCGTACAAGTCAAGAAGCTTGCCTGTCCAGGTTGCGGTGCGCCGGTATCGCTATTTGTGCCCGAGAGCTGTGAACGTGTGGGCTGCGCCGCCTGTGGCGCCGTGCTCGACCATACCCAAGGTGCGCTCAGTCTGCTGAGACAGTTGAATGCGCCTAGGGTCCGCCCTTTCATTCCGCTGGGTTCGACCGGCAAGTTCCTAGGCCGAACGCGCATCGTAATAGGTTTCATTCAGCGCGCGGTCGAGGTGGAAGGTGAGCGTTTTACCTGGCGCGAATACTTACTTTTCAGCGAAAGGGACACAGCTGGCGAGAGCAAAGCTGGCAAAAGCACGGTTGGGCAAGAAGACGTGCCCGAGCAGGCTTACACTTGGCTCGTCGAAGACAATCGTCACTTCATTCACGTAACGCCGGTCAGCACAGCGAGCGTCAAGGACAACTACCAGGAGGCGACGCACAAGGGCCGCCGTTACAAACGCTTCGCGCACGGCGCGCCCGTGGTCGACTTCGTAGTGGGCGAATTCTACTGGAAGGTGATGGTCGGCGACACGAGTCAGACGGTGGACTATGTCGCGCCGCCGCGCATCCTGAGCCTGGAGCGCAGTCAAAACGAAGTGAGCTGGTCTGAGGGTGAATACGTCGACCCCAAGGCACTGTTTCGCGCGTTCGGACTGCGCGATGCTCCACTCGTTCCCATCGGCGTCAGCCCCTGTCAGCCGAACCCGCACACGCTTACGTTGCCTGCGATCACATTCGCGCTGCTCGCCTTCTTGTTCTCGCTTGTCGCCATCGTCTACGAGCTTGGCCGCCACACGCGCGTGCTGGCTGATACGCAGCTCAGTATGCCACCGAGCGACACCGCGATAGCCGAGGGCAGAGGAGCGCGCCCCCCGGTAACCTTCCTGCCGTCTTTCGACGTGTCGGACGGGCCCACCACGTTGAAAGTCGAGCTCGAAACCAATATCGACAATGGGTGGGCAAGCCTCAGCACCTCCCTCCTTAACGAGACCACCGGACAAGTTCAGGAGCTTGACCTTCTCGCCGAACGCTATGCAGGCAGGACGGATGGAGAAAGTTGGAGTGAAGGCGATACCGACGCAGACGGGTACTATGGCGAGCTTCATGCTGGTCGTTACGCGTTGCGCCTATCGCCCGCGTGGGATGCCTGGCCGCAGAACGCCGTAGCTCCTGCCCCGAGCGTGCGTGTGCGCGTGATCGAGGGCGAGCGCAGCCCCCTGTGTTGTTGCGGTGCCTTTCTGTTAATAGCTTTACCATTCGGGCTGACCTTGGTGCGGCGCGCCAGCTTCGAGCACAAGCGTCGAGAAAATGCCAACCCGTAAGGACGCACGATGATCAAAAGCGCCATCTACTTCGTATTCGGGTTGGCCGTGATCGGCACTTACCTTTCGATCGTGCAAAGTGGCACGGTGTTTTCCGACGCAAAGCAGCAGCCAACGCCGCCTGCCGCCCGCGTGCTTGCGGGTGGAGCGCGCGTTCGACCAGACTTTTGGAGCCCTGGCTACCTTGGAGGCAAGTGATGCAAATTAAGCTCGATATGCTGATGCAGGCAGTGTTGTCCTCCATCGTGTTTACCACCGTGGGGCTCGTGTTCTTCGCCGGCACCTTCTACGTGATCCAGAAGTTCTTACCGTTTTCGATTCGCAAGGAAATCGAAGAAGACCAGAACACGGCCGTAGGCATCGTGATCGGTGCGATTATCATCGGCATCGCCATGATCGTTTCAGCTGCCGTGCATGGATAGCGTGCCGTCAGACAGCGCCGTCCCCACGCGCCGCCCGCTGCTCTTGTACTTGACGGTGCTGGTGATAGCGACAGCCGGGCTTGTCTATGAGCTTATCGCGGGTGCGCTCGCAAGCTATGTGCTCGGCGACTCAGTCACGCAGTTTTCCACGACCATCGGCGTCTACCTGTCCGCGCTCGGCCTCGGATCTTACCTTTCCAAATTCGTCAAGCAGCGCCTGGCGCAACGCTTCGTGGAGATTGAGCTCGCGGCAGCGCTCGTGGGCGGAGGGTCGGCGCCGATCCTCTTTCTCGCGTTTGGTCATGCTCAGTTTTTCAGCGTGATTCTCTACGGTATGGTGATCGCCGTGGGAACGTTGGTCGGCCTCGAGCTGCCCCTGTTGATGCGCATTTTGCGTGAGGAAGTCGACTTCGACAGTCTGGTCGCCAAGGTGCTCACGTTCGACTACGCCGGGGCGCTTATCGGCTCGATCCTGTTTGCCGTCCTGTTCGTGCCCAAGCTCGGCTTAGTGCGCACCTCGCTTCTGTTCGGCATGCTCAACTGCGCGGTCGGCTTTCTCACCACCTGGGTATTGAGCGACCGGATCTACGCGCCGGCGCGAGCGCGCCTTCGCCGCAGGGCCGTGGCGCTGCAATGCGGGTTGTTAGGCTGCTTTGTCTACGCCGATCACATCACGCACTTAGCCGAAGAGGGGATGTACTCGAGCACCATCGTGTACGCCGAGCAGAGCAGCTATCAGCGCATCGTGCTGACGGCGGGCGGCGGTGGGTATCAGCTCTTTCTCAACGGCAACTTGCAGTTTTCCAGCCTCGATGAGTACCGCTATCACGAAGCGTTGGTTCACCCCGCGTTCGCGGCTGCCGCGCAGCGCGCCCACGTGCTCGTGCTCGGCGGCGGGGACGGCCTTGCCATTCGCGAGATCCTCAAGCATCCCGAAGTACAGAGCGTGACACTCGTCGATCTCGATCCTGCGATGACGCGTCTGGCCCGTGAGAGCGAGCTCTTGCGCACGCTCAATCAAAACGCGCTTTCAGATCCACGCGTGGAAGTGATCGCTGCCGATGCGCTTGTGTGGCTCGATCAGAAGGTCAACAAAACGTACGATGTGGTGATCGTCGACTTCCCAGATCCAAACAACTTTTCGCTGGGGAAGCTATACACCACCTGGTTTTACGGGCTGCTGCAAAAGGCGATGCACGAGCACACCATCGCCAGTGTGCAGAGCACCTCACCCTTACTGGCCCGCCAGAGCTACTGGTGCGTGGTGCAAACCATGCAGACCTCCGGGCTGCACGTTCAGCCCTATCACGCGCTTGTGCCGTCGTTTGGCGAATGGGGCTACGTGCTCGCAAAAAAGGCGGCTTTTGCAGCGCCAACGCAGCTCGGCATCAGCGGCCTTTCGTACCTCAACGATGCCACCCTGGCAGGCATGTTCGTGTTCGCGGTCGATATGTCGCGGGTGCCGGCGGAGCCCAATCGCCTGAACAATCAACTACTCGTCCAATACTACGAACAAGACTTCAGCCGCTGGAACTGACAAGACGTGTCCTCTCTGCCATCCCGTCGCGAGTTTCTGCGGGCCTTGCTCGGCACGAGCTTAGGAGCCAGCGTCGCCGCTGCGGCCTGCGATCAGAAGCACGCTCAGAACATATCTGGCTCGCTCCTGGGGCAAAATCTAGAGCTCGGGCATCAGTTACGCTCCGACCTTAGCCAGCGCATTGCACATATTGCAGGAACGCAGGCGCAGCGTACCGACGTGCTTATCGTCGGCGGTGGTCCTGCTGGCTTGAGCGCAGCTTACGGTCTTCACAAGCACGGCCAGCGCGACGTCCTGGTGCTCGAGCTGGAGCGCGAGCTCGGGGGGACATCACTCGCGGGCTCCTCGGCGCTAACTGCCTATCCCTGGGGCGCGCATTACCTTCCTGTACCTGCCCGCGACAACCTCGAGCTTGCCGCGCTGCTACGCGAGATGTCGGTCATCGATGGCGTGGATGATCAAGGCCGCTGGCGCGTGCGCGAGCCTTACCTTGTGCGCGCGCCCGACGAGCGCATCTTTTACCGCGGCTACTGGTATCCGGGTTTGTATCTGCAGGCGGGCGCCACAGAGCGAGACCGTGCGCAGCTCGCTGCCTTTGACGCCGAGATCGCACGTTATGCGGCGCTACGCGACAGTCACGGCAAACGCGCCTTTACCATTCCGATCTCGCGGGCCTCCCAGGCCCCCGAGCTATGTGCCCTCGATTCAGTTCCGGCCACCCGCTGGTTGAGCGCACGCGGCCTCGATTCGCCGCGTTTGTTGTGGTTGCTCGACTATGCCTGTCGTGACGACTACGGCACGCGGCTTTCGCATACCAGCGCCTGGGCTCTGCTGCTCTACTTTGCGGCACGCATCGACGCTGCCCCGAGTACTCCAGCGGTCCCAGGCGATAGACAGAACCTAACCCCCGCCGAGCTTATCACCTGGCCAGAAGGCAACGCCGCGCTCGTAGCGCACTTGCGCAAGCACAGTGGCGCGCGCATTCAGACCGGCGAGATCGTGCTCGATGTACACCCTACGCCAGAGGGAGTGCATGTTTACGCTTGGAACGACGCACAGGACGTTCCCAAACATTACCTTGCGCAACACGCAGTGCTCGCCGTGCCGCGCTTCATCGCCTGCCGCATCGTGCGCCCGCTACGAGAGCAGCAGCGAGGCGCCCAAGGCTTTGAGTACGCCCCATGGATCGTAGCCAACTTGCACCTGCATGAACGCCCACAAGAACGTGGTGTGCCTCCCGCCTGGGACAACGTGTTGTACGACAGCCCTTCCCTTGGCTACGTGAGCGCAACCCATCAGCGCGGCAGTGACTTCGGCCCCACCGTGCTCACCTACTACTTACCCCTGGCCCACGTGGACGCGCGCACCGAGCGCATGGGTTTATTGCGCGGTACCTGGTCTGATTACCGCGATGGCATCTTAGGCGACCTTGGGCGCGCGCACCCGAACTTGCGCGATGTGGTCAATAAGATTGACGTGTTTCGTTGGGGCCACGCCATGGTCAAACCACTACCCGGTTTCATTACGAGCAGCGCGCGGCGCGACGCGCAGAAGCCGCTCGGCGCCATCCATTTCGCGCATACCGACCTGTCCGGGGTCGCGCTATTCGAAGAGGCGTTTGATCACGGCCTGCGCGCGGCCCGAGAGATCACTTCAGGACCTGCGACATGAGCGATACAGCTCAGGCGCAGGCCATGTTTGCCCGGCCTAACGCAGGCCCATGGTTATTCGGTCGCACCACGGACCTTACGGTGTTTGGTGGCAGCGCGCTGCTCTCTCTTCTGCTGCTGCTCGTGGGCGCACGGCTGGGCCTACTATATGGCGAAACCCCCGATTGGGTTTGGCTCTTCTGTGTGGTCTGCGTGGATGTGGCGCACGTCTGGTCGACTTTGTTTCGTGTGTATTTCGATCGCGAGGCACTGCGTGAAAATCCGTGGCTGTACACATGCGTACCCATCCTTGGTTATGCTGTGGCGGTGCTTGCGACGGCTTTCAACCCGGCCTTGTTTTGGCGCATGCTCGCTTACCTGGCCGTGTTTCACTTCGTGCGCCAACAGGTAGGCTTCGTCGCGCTCTACGGGCGTCGCGGGCAGCCGCAACAGGCCTGGGAGCGCAACTTGGATCGCGCGACCGTCTATGCGGTCACGCTGCACCCGATCGTGGTGTGGCACACGCGTTTACCGCAATCGTTTGCCTGGCTGATGCCAGGTGATTTCGTCGCGGGCTTGCCTATTGAAATCGCGCGCACTACCGGCGCTCTGATGTGGACGCTGCTCGCACTGTTCAGCGTGCGTCAGTGTCAATTATTCATCAAGGGAACATGGCAGCCCGGCAAAGTGTTGATCGTCGTGACCACTTTTGCATGTTGGTATGGCGGGATCGTGGTGCTCGCGAGCGATTTTGCATTCACGGTCACGAACGTGCTGATCCACGGCGTGCCTTACATGGTGCTTACTTACCGTTATGGGCGTGCGCAGCGGCAGCACGCTTCGATTTCGAGTCTGATTTTGAAGCGTGGCTTACCTGCATTTGCGTTGGTATGTATCGGCCTTGCATGGCTCGAAGAGTCCGCCTGGGATCACTTCATCTGGCACGAGCGGCCCACTTGGTTTGGGATCGGACCTGAGCTTTCGGCGGCCGTCTTGTTGTGGCTCGTACCTTTGCTCGCATTGCCACAGCTGACTCATTACGTGCTCGACGGTCTGGTATGGCGTGTGCGCAGCGAAGGGTCCGTGCTACGTCGAGAGCTCGAAGACGCATGAAGCTTGCGATCATTGGAGATGTGCACCACGCGTGGAATGCGGCCGATACGGCTTACTTCAACGTGTCCGATCACGATGCTGTGTTGTTCGTGGGTGATATCTACAACTTATCTATCCAACGCGGCCTGCGCGCGGCCGCCGAGCTCGCTGATCTCGAAAAGCCTGCGCTATTGATTCCGGGCAATCACGACGCGGCTCATCCAGCGCAGTTGGCAGCCGAAATCACACGCCGTGCGAGCTTGATTCGCATCACATCCTTCGGTCACGGGCAACGCGTGCGTGACATGGATCAAGCGGTCGGCGGTGTACAAGTCGGTGGTTATAGCGTTCACCGCTTGAGTGATAAGCTCGAGGTAGTCGTCGGGCGGCCGCATGCGATGGGCGGCTCGATCCTGAGCTTTGCGCCGCAGCTCGCAGAGGCCCACGGGGTTCGTTCGCAAGCGGATAGCGTCGCGAAGCTCAAGCGCTGTGTCGACGACAGCACCACCCGGGATTTGATCTTTCTTGCGCACAATGGCCCCACGGGCTTAGGCGCACGGCGTGCGGACCTCTGGGGCTGCGATTTCCGCCGCGAAGAAGGTGATTTCGGCGACGAGGACCTGCGTGTCGCCATCGACTACGCCGTGTCTCGGGGCAAACGTGTGCTCGCTGTGGTCGCAGGGCACATGCATCATCGTCTGCGCGGCGGCGGCCAGCGCCAATGGGTGACTCGGCAAGATGGTATTCTCTACGTCAATGCCGCGCGCGTGCCGCGCATCTTCGAAGAGCGTGGCCATTTCTACCATCACCACGTGGATCTACGCATCGAAGACGGTGAAGCCGAGGCCATCGAGGTACTGCGTGAGGGGGAGCGATGAACAGGCTGAGCAAGAAGTTGAAGGGAGCAGCGCAAGCGATCGCCGCAAGTCAGTCCCCCACGCCTGGCCATGCTCTTCTGCAGCCGATTCGCGAGCGCGCGCTCGACGCGACACTCCATCAGTTTCGCCCGCGCGTGCTCGCCCTCGAAACGGGGCTGGCATCAGGCGACGCCCAGGCACGCAAGCAACTCGCGAGTGCCGCCGAAGACGCTCTGCACAGTTTCCGCGAGCGCGTGCGCAACGAAGCTGCGACGCATCCCGTGTTGCGCGGCGCAGATGCGCTCGACACATGGTGGCGCGGGCCCACGCCCCGTGAACTCATGGACGACCCCGACCTGCCCGCGCCCCGGCGCACCCGCATTGTCGAAGCCCTTGATCACTTCAACGACATCATCGGCAGTTACGCCTTGTTCCTCGACGCCCTACGGCCGCTGCTCGCCGTAAGCGGCCCCACGCGGATCCTGGACCTGGCGGCCGGTCACGGTGGCTTTGCATTGGCGCTGGCGCGTCTTTCTCGCGCGCAGGGACTATCGCTTGAGGTCACGGCCAGCGATCTCAAAAAAGAATACTTAGATATGGGCCAGGCTCGCGCCAAGACAGAAGGCCTGAACGTAAGCTTTCGGATGCAAGACGCCCTCGATCTGCGCAACCTCGCAAGCGACCCGCCCGATCTAGTGATCTGCACCCAAGCCTTGCACCATTTCCCGCCGGGCCTGGTCGCCTGCATGTTCGACGAAGCGACGCGCGTCGCAAAGCGCGGGGTCGTCTTCATCGACGGCGTCCGCAACATGCTGCACGTGCCCGTGCTCGGCCTATACGGCATGGGCATCGCGCGCGAGCCCGGCTTCGTCCACGACGGGTTTATCTCGCTGCGCAGATTCTTCGCCCTCGAAGAGCTAAGCCTGCTCGGCAACCTGGTACCGCGCGCCCACAAGAGCGAAGCGGTCTGGATTCGCCCCAGTCACATCGCGCTACGCGCGGTCGGGCGCTCGATTCGGCCATGACGCGCAGCTGAATCACCGTGCTGCCGGTCGCTGAGCGACGTCGCTTCGCGACACGCGACCTAACTGTTGCTTTGGCTGGTGCGGACGGGGTGCCGGGGGGGCAGGGACTCCCGGGCTGGGTGTGATTCAGCAGCGCGCCATGACCGAATCGAGCACCCTCCCTTGTGGTGTTTTTGAGAGGTGGCGCGAGGGACAACGCGACTCGGGTGTGAGGCTCGGTCGTGAGGAGGCGCTGACCCACAACAGGCGCCGTGTCCTTGCCACCGCGTACCCAGTCCGCACGTGCCAAAGCAACAGCTAGGCCGCGTGTCGCGAAGCGACGTCGCTCAGCGGCCGGCAAAGCGGTGGGGCAGCGCCTCCTCACACCCGAGCCTCACACCCGACCGCTACACGTCTAGGGTTTCGACGTCGGCCTGGCTTGCGCGTTCCATGATGAAGCGGTAGCGGGCGCCGGCGTCTTTACCCATTAGATCGTTGATGATCTGATCGGTGCCGACTTCCTCGTCGATCATCACGCGCAGGAGCTTACGTTTGGTCGTGTCGAGGGTGGTCATCTTGAGCTCGTCTGCGCTCATCTCGCCGAGCCCCTTGAAGCGACTGATATCCGCCTTCACGTTTTTGGGTAGCTTTGCGAGTACCGCGTCGCGCTCAGCGTCATCGAGTGCCCAGTAGGTTTCCTTGCCCGCGTCGATGCGGAACAAGGGTGGCATCGCGAGGTAGATGTTTCCGTTGCGGACGAGCCCGGGCAGCATCCGATAGAAGAATGTCAGCAGTAGCGTGGAGATGTGGTGTCCGTCGCTATCAGCGTCCATCAGCAATACGATTTTGCCGTAGCGTAGCTTCGTAAGATCGAAGTCTTTGCCTTGCCCACAGCCGAGCGCCGACACGATGTCTTGCAGCTCCTTGTTTGCGACGATAGCTGCACTGCCGGCGCGCTCGGCGTTGAGCACCTTGCCGCGCAAGGGTAAGATCGCCTGCGTCTTGCGGTCGCGGCCTTGTTTGGCGTTGCCGCCTGCGCTGTCCCCCTCGACAAGAAACAGCTCGCTGTCCGCCGGGTCGGTGCTCGAACAGTCAGATAGCTTGCCCGGCAGATTCAAGCGATGGCTTATCGCCGTCTTGCGCGTCACCTGCTGGCTTGCGGCACGACTGGCGGCGCGGGCGCGCGAGGCCAAGATGATGCGCGCCATGATCATGTCGGCAAGACTCGGATTCTGCAGGAGCCATTGCTCGAGCGCATTCTTGACGACGCCTTCGACCTGGCCTGCGATCTCGGTGTTGTTGAGGCGGTCCTTCGTCTGGCCCTGAAATTGCGGTTCCGCCACGTAGACGCTGACCATGGCGGCCACGCCCTCACGGATATCTTCCGCGGCGATCGTCAGGCCCTTGGGCTCGATCTTCTTCGTCTGCATGATGCTGCGGATGGCCTTCACGATGCCGGCCTTGAGCCCGCTCTCGTGGGTGCCGCCCTGGGCTGTCGGGATCCCATTGGCGTAGGAGCGCACCCACTCTTCGGTGGCTTCGGTCCACATCAACGAGAGCTCGATGCGTGGGTCGGCTTCGCGCATCAGCGTGAACGGCTGCGCGTGTACCGGATGCATCTTCTTTTCGACGACGACCTTACTCAGGTAATCGACGATACCGCCGGGATGCTCGAAGGTCTCCACCTTGTCGCCATCGCGCAAAATGACCTTGAGGCCGCGATGCAGATAAGACTTCGCCTCCAGGCGCTCGCGCACCACCTCGCTATCGAACTTCAGGCTCTTACCAAAGATCTGAGCGTCCGCACGAAAGTGGATTTCGGTGCCGCGCTTGCGCGTCGCGCCCACTTCCTTGAGCTTCATCTGCGGCAGGCCACGCGCGTACTTCTGCATGTACTCTTTGCCGTCACGGCGTACGTGCACGGTCATCGCTTCGGACAAAGCGTTGACAACCGAGGAGCCGACGCCGTGCAGACCGCCGGACACGCTGTAGCTCTTGCCTTCGAACTTTCCGCCAGCGTGCAGCGTGCACAAAATTAGCTCGAGCGCCGAGCGCTTGAACTTCGGGTGCATGTCGACGGGGATGCCGCGCCCGTTGTCTATGACCGTTGCGCCCTTATGGTCGGAATCGAGCGTCACCTCGATTTGCGTCGCATGTCCATTGATCGCTTCGTCGACCGAGTTGTCGACGATTTCCCACAACAAATGGTGGTACCCTGCTTTGTCGGTGCCACCGATGTACATGGCAGGACGTTTGCGCACGGGCTCGAGCCCCTCGAGGACCTCGATATCTTTGGCGGTATAGGTGGTCATGCGTCACCTCGTGGCGGTCGCGAGGGCCGTGGTGCGTCGCCCAGACTGGGAATCTCAGGCTCCTCGGCTACGCGTTCGACGAGCTTGCCGCGTTTGAATAGCGCGTGGCCCTTACCGCCGCGCGAGACCGCGCCGTACTTGCGCAAGGTCACGTCGTATTCGGTGCCCTTCTCGTTCAACAACACGAGCGAGTCGCTCTTTCTGCGGAACAAAGTCGCGCCCACGATCCAGTCACCCTCTTCGAGCTTCATCAGCATCACGCCCTTGCCCGCACCGGCGAGCAACGCGACCTCCTCCGCTTCGCAGATCAGAGCATGGCCATCGGCGCTCGCCGCAGCCACGTGATCGCCGTCGCCCAGGTAGTTCACGTAAACGATCTCATCGCCTTCTGCGAGCCGTGCATAGCGACGCCCCGAGCGCGTGGAAGGCTCGCGATGGCCGCGCAACGAAAAGCGCATGCTCTGGCCCAGACGCGTGACCGCCAGCGCGTAAGGAGGCTCAGGCTCGACGCCCTCTTGGGCTGCGGGTACTTCGAGCACGCGCGGATCAAAGCAGATCATGCGAATCATCTTCTCGCCGTCCGCCAGCTTGAACAGATTCTGCACCGGATTGCCGTAGCCTGTGGCCGCTGGGATCTCGACCATGCGGCACACGTAACAGGAGCCGTGATTCGAGAAGAACGCAACCGAGCTCTTGGTCGAGCCCGCGCTGACATCGATCACCCGATCGCCATCGCGCACGCGCGTGGTCGACAGGTCTTTGATCCCGCCCTGACGCTTCACCCAACCTTGAGCACTGAGCAGCGCGTAGGCATCTTCGTCGATGATGAAGTCTTCGGCTTGAAACTCAGGCTCGTCGACCGAGGCCAAAATACGCGTGCGGCGACGCTGGCCGTATTCCGACGAAAGCTCAAGCAGCTCGGCGCGGATCAGCGACCAACGGGCCTTGGGGCTCGACAGCAGCTTTTGCGTGCGCGCAGCTTCGGCCCGCTTCTCGTTGAGCTCCTTCTGGATGATCAGAATCTCGAGCTTGGCGAGCCGGTACAACTTGAGCTCGAGAATCGCGTCGACTTGCTCTGCATCGAGCCCGAAGCGCCGCATCATCTTCTCGGCGGCGTCTGCCTTACCTTCGCTCTTACGGATCAAGGCGATCGTCTCATCGAGCACATCGAAGATCTTCTCGAAGCCTTCGAGGATGTGGATGCGCGCCTTGAGCTGCGCCAGATCGAACTCGAGCCG
Source organism: Polyangiales bacterium (assembly GCA_038257655.1). Classification (GTDB taxonomy): domain Bacteria; phylum Myxococcota_A; class Polyangia; order Polyangiales; family DASUME01; genus DASUME01. The sequence goes on from JBBSJC010000008.1 coordinate 20,638, forward strand.
CTTCGTCACGACTTCCATGCGAAAATCGAGGAAGTGCTTGAGGATCGACACCAGATCCAAACGCTCAGGTGCGGCTACGTCGGTGCCCTTGACGGGCACAAGGCAAGTCATGTTGACCTGAACGTTGGTCGCAAGCGGCGTGTGTTTGAACAAGTACGCCATGATCATCTGCGGGTCGGTGCCGGCGCGAATCTCGCACACCACACGACAGATGTCGGTGCTCTCATCGCGCACGTCGAGCAGCGCCGGCAGCTTCTTGTTGATGATCACCTCGGCGACCTTTTCCATGATCGACTTGCGCTCGACCGAGTATGGAATCGAGGTGATGATGATCGACGGATTGCCCTTTTTCTTGGGCTCTTCGAGCTTCCACTCGGCGCGCAGCTTGAGCGAGCCTTGTCCGGTCTCATAGACCTCGCGCAGCTCGCGCTTGCTCGACAGCATCTGACCGCCGCTCGGAAAGTCAGGTCCGCGAATGTGCTTCATGACTTCGCTGAGACCGCCCTCTGGCGAGTCGATGAGGGCCACGCAAGCATCGACGACCTCCTTCAAGCTGTGCGGCGGAATCGAGGTGGCCATGCCGACCGCGATCCCCTGACAGCCATTGACGAGCAGATTGGGAAAGCGCGCGGGCAATACGAACGGCTCAAAACGCGTGCCGTCGTAGTTCGGTCGAAACGACACGACGCGTTTACCGAGCTCGCTCAACAGCTCGCCTGCGAGCTTGCTCAAGCGTGACTCGGTGTAACGCATAGCCGCCGCAGAATCGCCGTCCGGCGAGCCGAAGTTGCCGCGTCCATCGACGAGCGGCGCAGACATGGTGAAGCTCTGCGCCATGCGCACGAGCGCGTCGTAAATCGACGAGTCACCATGCGGATGGAACTTACCCATCACGTCGCCGACGATGCGCGCGGACTTGGCGTACTTCGCGTCGTAGCGCAGGTGCAGCTCGTTCTGCATGCCGTAGAGAATGCGGCGCTGCACGGGTTTCAAGCCATCGCGCACATCCGGCAAGGCCCGCGCGGTGATGACGCTCAATGCATAATTGAGGTAGCGACGCTGGGTTTCCTGGGCCAGCGACGTCTCCGTAATTTCCATGAACAGCTGCTCTCCCGGTGCGCGTGCAAACCAATACGAAAGATTTACAGCTCCAGCCTGCACTCACGTTCAGGCGTAGGCCGTGCCCGGATCTAGCAGCCGCGTGCAGAGGGACGCAAGGTTTCGACGAATTGAGGGATTCGAGGCGCGGGCTGGGCCTAAAAGTGGGTCAAGGTGCGGCGGTCGGCTGTGCGGATTGCTCGCTCGGCGCACCGGCTTCCGTGGGCTTTTTCGGCTTACGAGCATCGGGCCGGGTAAACACAATCTGCATCAGATACACGAGCGCGCCTAGGGCGACCAGTGTCACCACCCAGTTCAAAACCGTCCGGCCGAGTGTCTGTTCCGCGGGCGCGGGATTAAGCTGAAAACTGCTGTTAGAAGCCTGGGCTCGGCGCTCGGGTCGCACGCGCTCAGCGCTAGCGGCCTGGGACTGATTGATGCGCGGCGCCGCCGCGATCACCACGCCACGTGCAGCAGGTGCGGGCGCAGCATCGAACGGAGCGCGCACGGCGGGTCCCGGATCGAAGGGAGCGCGAGGCATCGGCCCAGGATCGAAAGGTCGCAAGGACGGTGCACCGAACCCTGCGCGCGGGGCCGGCGCACGTCTGGACTCCGGGGGGCTGAGTGAATCGTATTGTTGCGGCCGTGCAGGCGCGTCGGAGAGCGCGTCATCAAGCATGTTCGGTGGGGAAAAGCTTGATTTGGGTGGCGGCGCAGGCACCATGCGGCGCGCTGGTGCGGCCTGGGGCAGATCGAAATCCCGGAAGCTGTCGCCAGCGCCGCCCCGAGCACGAGCGGCGGGCACGACCACCGGCATGGGCTCCGAATCGAACTCGGCATCGGACATGTCGCCAAAATCCACGGGCGGCGGCGGCTCCGAAGGCGTGGTGAAAGACCACGTGTCCACGTCGAGCATCGCGTCGTCTTCCTGCATGCCTGCCTCGAGCAGGAGGTCGTGAAATGCGCGCGCCGTCGGCGGACGACGCTGGCGCTGCTTATCCATCGCTGCCAGCAGCACTTGCTCTACCGCAGGCGAAATATCGGCCCCTTTGCTGCGTGGCGAGGGCGGCGGCGTCGAAAGGATGATCTGCAACAGTGCGTTGTAGTTGCCTGCATCGAAGGGCACATCACCGACGACGCACTCGTAAAACATCACGCCCGCGGCGTACACGTCCACGCGGCCATCGATCGTGCCTTCGCCCTTGGCTTGCTCGGGCGACATGTAGTGCGGCGTGCCGAGCACCGAGCCTTCCTGCGTCAAACGCTGCTCGATTTCATCGGACTTTTGACTGATGCCGAAATCGAGAATCTTGATGCGCTCTTCGCCGCGTAGACCGGGCAGAATGTAGACGTTATCGGGCTTCAGATCGCGATGGATCACGCCTGCGTGATGCGCTGCGTCCAGTGCATCGAGCAACGGCAACATGATCGCAAGCACATCGTCTTGAGGCAGCTTGCCGCGCTTGCGGATGCGCTCGCCGACGCTCTCTCCTTCGAGAAACTCCATGACGAGAAATGGCACGCCATCAGGGGTGCGGTCCTGGTCGAGAATTTCGACGATGCCCGGATGATTGACAGAGCTTGCCGCGCGCGCCTCGCGACCAAAGCGCGCGACGACCTTTTTGTTGGCAAGATAGCTATCGGCGAGGACCTTCACCGCAACACGGCGTCCCGTGAGCGAGTGCTCCCCCTCCCAAACCTCACCCATGCCGCCTTTGCCCAGCATGCGCGTGAGCTCGTACTTGCCGAGCAGTGATTGACCGGTGCGGTCCAAGGCCTCTCTCGTCGCGGCGAACACCCCAGGGCCGCCAGACCAAAGGGTAACCCAACCTCGCGTGCTTACGCGAGATGTCGCCGCATGCGTAGGTCTTTTCCGCATGGAAGCGGCGCAACGAGCAGCCGCAAGTTGGCCTGCCGCGAATCTTCAGCCACTGAATCGCTCAGCCGAAGCTGAGTACGTAGATGTCGGCGGGATCGCCCAGGGCTTGGCTTGCGACCGTGTTGACCTCGGCCCGGCTCGAGGTAGCCCGCAGGAGCCCGCGCAAAAGCCCCGCCATCACCCCCGAAACCTCGAGTGAGGGCTCGAGCTGAGCGCGAATCGCGACGCGGGCGCTGTCGCTCAGATGCTCCATCACCACGACTTCGCCCTGTCGGGACAGGCTGGACCAGAGCACAGGTAAGCAGTCGACCACCACCGACGGTCCGAGGTGCTTCGGCAGCTGCGGGCACAGGCGGTGCACGCCTCGTTTCAACATCGCAGCACCGATTCCGGCCAAAGAACCGAGGTCGCCCTTACCTGCCACTTCGTCTGCGACGACCAACATGCGCGCGACGAGCGCTATCGGCACGCCGCTCTCTTGCAGCTCCGGACCTCGCCCGGCCGCGGGCAACAGTTGCTCCACTTGCGGCAGCTCCGCTATCAGCTGCCCCCAGCCCTCCGCACCGACGATCCCATAGATGGCCTCGATCATCACGAGCACGGGGAACAAGTTGAGCTTGCCCTCGCCCGTAGGCATCACAGTGACGCCGCTCTCTCGATCGCGGCGTTGCTGCATGTACTTCAGGTCCGCAGCGAGCGGGTCAGGTGGCGCGAGGCTGTCGGCGCGGCCTTCCTCGGGCAACATCACCATCACGGCTGACAAGAACTGCGCAGCCGAGACGAAGCGCTCTTCAGGTTCTTCAGCGGTTGCAGACTGGATGGTGCGCGCCGCGCGATAGTCGATCTCCACGTTGGGATCGGTGTCGCCCGACAAGAGAAAGCGCATCAGCACGCCCGCCGCATAGATATCCAGACTAGCTGCGGCAGTCTCCGTTCCGCGCCGCGCTTCGGGCGCCATGTAACGGGAGTACCCCTTGGGCAAATCCGTAATCTGGAGGTTTTTGCCGCTGGCGATCGCGTGACTGAAGCCGGTGAGCTTGATGCGCGGTGCGTCCTCGACCTCGATGAGCACGTTTTCTGGCCGCAGCTGCCGGTGCACGACACCGCGGTCGTGCATCGCGTGCAGCGCATCGAGCAACTGCAGCATGATTTCTGCCGTATCGCGGGCAGAAAATGGGCCGTGGCTTGCGACATACTCAGCGCAGGTAGTCGGCGCGAACTGCTCATAAACGAGAAAGGGCCGGCCCTCTTGATCGGTTCCCGAATCGACAACACCCAGCACACTCAGATGAGGTACGCGACCTGCAGCACGCGCTGCGCGCAACATACGTTGGCCTGCCGGACCATCAGCCGGCAGCCCGGAAGGCAGCATGTGCAGCTCTACGTGTCGCCCGGTGCCCGTGTGCAGCGCCTGGTACACGAGCTCTTCCTCGCGCGTGCCTATCAGGCGCGAAAGACGAAACTTATTGTTGAGTACGATCCCTTCCGAGAACGACGGTTGCTCAGCGTCGGGCTGAGGGATACCGCGCGGCGCCATCGCAGGCGCGACTTGCTTACGCGCAGGACGAGCCGGCGGACGCTCCGCTAACGGTGCATCACTGAGCGGAGGCAACGCTGAAAAATCGTCCTCGTCCGCGCGTCTTATCGTTCCGCTCACGAGTCGTTAATCCTCAAACGGCCTGAACCTGCTGCGGACAGCGCTGTTTGGAGCGCCCGCATAACATCTGCTTAAAGGGTACCACGGACCTGCACGCGGAAATCGCGGACCCCGTGCGCAACTTTGATTTGGTCGCAGCATGTGTGCTCGAGGCGTCTCAGTCCTCCATGTCCGCTCGCACGAAGTGGTTGATGGGCCCCCGCCCACCGCCGAGCCCCAAACACTCAGACAGCGCCCGGCGCAGCCAGCTACGGCTTGCCATCACTGCATCGACTAGTCCGTAACCGAGCGCGAGACGCGCGGTGATTGCGGCAGACAAAGCGCAACCTGTGCCGTGCGTGTGCTGGGTCACGATCCGTGGTTCTTGAAAGTAGTGAACGTCCCCGTCTGCAAGAAACAGAACGTCGAGTGGATCGCCCTCGAAATGCCCGCCCTTCACCAGCGCAGCCCGTGCGCCCATCACACACAGCGCGCGCGCTGCCTCGAGCGCCGTTGCACGACAGCGCACGTCAATGCCGGTTAGGATGCTCGCCTCTTCCAAATTGGGCGTGACTAACGCGGCGAGCGGAATGAGCTGCGCGCGAAGCGCAGACACGAGATCACCCGCGGCAAATTCGGCTCCACGGGTCGGCTTGAGCACGGGATCGATCACGAGGGGCACACCACGAACTGACACAGCGTCAGAAACAGCGCGCCCAATGCAGGTCACCGCATCAGGAGAAGCGAGTGCACCCGTCTTGATCGCGTCAGGCGGCATATCGTCCGAAAGTGCCGCGATCTGAGCGCCGATTTGCGCTGGCTCCACGGCCCAGACCGCCTGCACACCCAGGCTATTTTGCGCCGTCAGCAGGCTGATTGCGGCTTGGCCGTAGACGCCATGCCCATGAAACACCTTGAGATCCGCTTGAATCCCAGCGCCACCGCTCGGGTCTGAGCCCGCGATGCTGAGTGCGATTTTCGGCATGCTGCAAGTCGTGACCGGCACGGCGCGCGAGCGCAAGGGTCACTGCGTGCTAGCGTCTGCGGCCGTGTGGTTCCGTCTGTCGTACCGATTCGCGGCGCGCGCTGCGCTCACGCTTCTGCTGTCTAGCGGCGCCATCTCGAGCCCCCAGGCTTACGCAGAGGCCGCGCGCCACCGTTCCAGCAGCGGCAAGCGCGCAAAGTCTGAGCCGACCAAGCCCAAAAACTCGCCGGCGAGACGACGCGCGGCGCAGCTCGGGCTCGGCACGCGTCAAGTGGCAGGACAACTGCTCGCGGGTCGTGCAGACGCTGCCTGGATACGCGCCGCGGGCGGCGCCACAAGGTTACCAGGAACACTCAAACTACCCGTGGCCAAGGGGTGGTTCGTACGTGGCTTTGGTTCGGGCCAAGGCGGCTATCATCAGGCGGTCGACATCGGCGGAGAAGTCGGCTGGAACGTGCGCGCCGCCGCCGACGGCATCGTGGGCTACGCCGGCTCTGAGCTGAGCGGTTACGGCAACTTGATGATCCTGATCCATCCGGGTGGTTGGATCACCATCTACGGGCATAACGCGAAAAACCTCGCGGTCGCGGGACAGCGCGTCGACCGAGGCACCGTGATCGCAGAGCTTGGGAGCACCGGCCGCAGCAAGGGGCCGCACGTGCACTTCGAGCTGCTCTTCGGCGGTAAGAACTGTGATCCTGGCCCGTTGTTCCGACCCGGCATCCGTCGCAAAAACGGTAAGACCGTGCCCTTTCACAGGGAAGTCTGGCGTGTACCTAACAAACGCCCTCGCAGGCTCCAGTGCAACCCACGCGTGCACCATCCCGATTATGCGCACAAAGCCGAACCCGCCGCAGGGGACGTCGAGCCCGAGGTCTTGGAGGAAGCACCCGAAGGCTCGTAGGGCGAAGCATCGTGGGCCGGGCTTGTTCGAGCCATTCCATGCTAGAAACGCCCATGATGGCCGATGAGCAGGGCGGTAGCTTCATCCCCGGGCCGCTCGATGAGCTGGTCCCTGGCTTACGCGTTCGTACGGAGCGTTTGCCAGCACTGGTCGCGCACCCGCGGATCTCGCGCGTGACAGACGACCCGGGTCGCGACGTCGTCGTGCTCGCTTCGTTTGCGACCGTCGACAATGCGCGAGCACTTCATCAAGCCTGGAAGCCGATCATCGAGGCATCGCTCCTGTCAGTGCTGAGCCAGGCACAGACGCCGGATTCAAAGAGTCCGATCGCTCTCGATTTGTATACGTTCGCACCCTTCCCTTTTGAGCCGGATGCGGCGTTTGCCTTGTTTGGATTCAAGCCTCACGTGATCGATGGTGACGCGAGACGGGCACTCGGACTGCTACGGCGCGAAGCGTTGCTACTCGAAACGCCGGTCCGTGATGAGCCGCTGCGCTGCTTTCGGGCGGCGCTTGCGCAACCGACTTCCGAGCTACCTGCACAAGCGGCCGCGCAACTGCGCGCGCAGGCTAGCGGTGCCCATTGGGGCGCGGAGCCCGGCGCGCTTGCCCGAAGCTTGGCGGCCGCACTGCACGGCCTCGGCTTTGCAGGCGTCGAGCCGACGCGCACTGGCATCGAACGCCTGGAGTCGCTGCTCGTGCAAGACACATCGCACGTCATCCGCTGGATCGATCCGATCTGCTTTCAAGCGCTGTGCGATCTGGTTGCGGTGGCCGCTCACAACACCTGGGGTGCCAATATCGAATGGGCCGTGTGTGAGCCCGATGAAGACACGGGCCTTGCCCCGCCGCCGCTTATCCGCATGTACAAACATCGCGACCGCAGCTCGGGCCATGTACCGATCGGCGAGCACATCTTGCGTTGGTGCATGATGCCGCGACAGCCGGGTGAAGACATTCCAACACTTGGCGCTTGGGCCGAGCACGAGTTCACATGAAGCTTTCGCCTGCGGACATTTTTGGGTGTCTAGGTCTCGGCGAGCTTGTGAAACGCTCAGACGCCCGACCTGAGCATGTTGCGATCTGGATCGCACGCGATGCGCACCCGCAGCTCGTGCCCACACACGTACTAGCCAGTCTCGATGCGCTTGCCAGCGATTTGGGGGCCGGGGACGTGCGCATGCTCGATGCACACGAGCAAGCCGCAGTGCTCGTGCATCACCTCGGGATCAAACACGGCTTCGTCGGCAATCGAAAAGACTACTACGACGCGGAAAACAGCTATCTCGACTCCGTGTTGCGGCGTAAGCAGGGCATTCCGATCACGCTGGCCGTCGTCTACGTTGCGGTCTGTCAGCGCGTCGGTATTCGCTCTGAGCCAGTCGGGTTTCCTGGCCACTTTCTCGTGCGTATCGGCGGCGAGCAAGGGGTGTTCGTCGACCCGTTCGATGCGCGCATTCTCACCACGACCGACCTCGGGCATCTGCTGACGCGCGCGCTAGGCCCAGGCAGCGAAATGAAAGAAGAGTACCTAGAGCCGGTGGACCCACGGGCGATTGCGCAGCGCATGCTGCTCAACCTCAAGCGCATTCACGACGGCCGCAAGGATCGCGCACGCGCCTTGCTCGTGACCGACCGACTCGTGGACGTGGCGAGCACCCCCGAGCTACGGCGTGACCGCGGCATGCTCGCGCTGGCCTTGGGCGCCAACCAGGCGGCCGCCACGGATCTTGCGCACTACCTGCTGCAGCGGCCCAATGCGCCGGATGCCAAAGACGTGCGAAGCGCGCTCGAACGATCACGCAGGACGGGCCCGCGCGCGAACTGAGCGCGCTGCCGCCAGCGCTGCCAGCGCGCTAGTCCAGCGAGAGCCAGCCGTCCGCGTCTTTGTGCGGAGCATCGGCGCGAAAGCGGCCGTTCTCTTTGAGCACGCGAGCACACGCGACCTCGAAGTCGTGGGTGAAAAAGACGTGGGTCCCTTCGCGCACAAAGCGCTCGAGGAGCGCCGCCTTTTCGTCGATCAAACGCTCAGGAAAGCGATCGTAACCCATAGTGATCGGCGTGTGCACCCACGGCACGCCCGGAATCAGGTCGGCCGCAAAAAAGACGCTCGCGCCCGCGCCACGCACGGTTGCGTGAAGCATGCCAGGTGTATGCCCATCGCTGAAATCGCAGTGCACGTGCTCGCCGAGCAGCGCATCGCGGGCAGAATCGACGATGTGCAAGCGTCCACTGGCTTCGAGCAACGGCAATAGCTCCGGAATGAACGATGCTTTGTCGCGAGCGTGTGGCTGACGTGCGCGCGCCACTGCTTGCGCGGAAGCTACGTAGGTCGCGTTCGGAAACAACAGCGTAAGCGGCTTGCCTTCGCAGTACGAGCTGAGCAGACCACCCGCGTGATCGAAGTGAAGGTGGCTGAGCACGACTACATCGATGTCGCGGTCAGACAAACCCAAGGCCGCGAGTGAATCGAGCAGCACGTGCTCTGGCTGCGTGACACCGAAGCGTTCGCGCAGCGCTGGCTCAAAGAAAGTACCGATGCCGGTTTCGAACAGGACCTTACGGTTGCCTTCATCGACCAGCATCGCGCGGCATGCAAGCGAGATACGGCCGCGCTGATCCGGCGCACACCACTTTTGCCAGACGGCGCGCGGGGCGTTGCCGAACATGGCACCCCCGTCGAGACGTTGATCGTTACCGCGCAGCGCATGGAGACGAAGCATGGATCAAGTATGGCCGTGAAAGCGCGCTTTGGCCCATATCACGCCCTCGTTCGTTGGTAATGAGCCCTTAGGCTTCGCCCAGCTCCATCAGCAGTTTATCGACGCCCGGAAAGCCAGCATCTTCTTGCTTTGCCTTCTTGGCCCACAGCACCGCGCGACGGGGCTCGCCCTTTTGCGCCACGATCACGGCCTGGCGATAAAACGCCTCGGCTCGGGACATCGGGCAGTCGCCCTTGAGCATGGTAATCGCGCGCAGCGCTTTGAGCGCGATGTCGAGCTGCCCCATGTTCTGGGCCACGCTCGCAAGCTCGCTCGCGACGTCGCCGTTGTTCATGTCCGCTTCGATCGCGCTGTTCAGCCACTCAAGGCGTGCCTGCGCATCGCCAGCCGCCTGCGACAGCTTGGCCATGCGATGACGCAGACTGGCAAGCTCAGGTGAGCGGCGCGTCTTGGTCGCGTTCATCGCCTTTTCCAGCAGGTCTTGGGCGAGCTGAAAGCGCTTGGCTCCGATATGGGCATCGGCGATGAACAGCACGGTGGAGATGTCGTCCGGCCTAAGCTCGAAGGCTTGCGTTAGCGGCTTGAGCGCGCCGTCCACGTCGCCCGCATCGAGCAAGAGCTGTCCGATGCGTCGCAATGCCTCAAAGCGTTTGTCCACGGGGTCCTGGGGCGACAGGCCGCGAATCAACAGGGCCGCAAGCTCGCGCTTCTCGCCGATCTCTTCATAGAGCTCTGCGAGCAGACCTAGCATTTTCGCATTCTGAGGGTCGCGTGCGAGCGCTCGCTCAAGTCCCGGTCGCGCCGCCTGAGGCTTTTCGAGCCCGCGGGCCGCAGTCAACAGTCGCTCGCAAATGCGCGGCAGTACCTCGGGCACATCGACAGAGACCAACGCTTCTGAGACTTTCACCACGTCCGAATGGCGTCCGACCGATGTCAGTAGCTCGAGCAGCGCGCGCAGTGCTTCAACATCGTGTTGAACACGTTGTACCCAGCCCACGAGCAGCTCGATCGCCCGCGGCGCATCGCCTGCCTGATGCAGGAGCTTGACCATGCGTAAGGTGAGCTCGCGTTCGCGCTTGGGATTGCTGCGCTGCTGCGAAGCTGTGCGCGCCCGGTCTAGGCCGCGCATCAGGTGTTCGAGCACCACGTTGCCCGCATCGCCGTAGGCCGCCTCGAGCGAAGCCACCGCATCGTCGTGCATGCCCGCAGCCATCGCCACCTCGGCTCGCAGCAGCAACAACTCCACCCGTTGGCGTTTGGAGCGGGTTTTGTCTTCGAGCGCGCCGTCCACTTCGGCCAGGGCCGGCCCCAGCTCTCCGGATGATGCGCTCGCGTGCACCGCGCGCTTGAGCAGGTCGAAATCGTCGGGCGCGTACTCGCGAGCCTTACGCAAAAGAGAGGCCGCCTCCGAGGCTTGGCCAAGCTTTTCCAGGCGGATCTGCGCAGCCTCCACGAGCAGCGTTACCGTGCGCGCGGGATCCTCCTCGAGCCCGGCATCCTCTTCGAGCAGCTGAGCCAAGTTCGGATGATCTTCGCGGGCGCGATACCAGCCCTCGAGCCGCTGACGCACCTCGGCATGGGACGGTGCAACACGGTAAGCTACGACAAGCGCTCGTTCGAAGGCGGGCTCGTCGCTGAGTGCTGCCTGATAATCGAGCAACCACAACGCGAGCGCGAGCGCGTCGCTATCCTTACTCCCGTCCGTAGCCAGGTAACGTTCCAGCAGACCCGCCCGCTCTGCCGCCTGCTGCTCTTGGTCGAGCAGGTCGATGGTGGCGCGCATCAGCTCCGGACTCTCCGGAATGATGTTCAAGGCCTCGCGATAGATCTCGACCGCCTGATCCGGGCGCGTAGCCGCAAGCAAACCGCCCATGCGCAGCGACATCGGGATGAGCGAGGGCGTGCGGCGCTCGCGTGCACCTTCGAGCTTGCGCGTGAGCAAGTCCGCCAACGCTTCGTTTTCACCGCGCCGTTCGTACAAGTCCGCAAGCTTGAGCGTGGCCTCTTCGTGATCCGGATCCTCCGCCAACACATCATGCAAAAGCGCGGCGCCGTCATCTTCGCGTTCGGCTTCGAACATGCGACGCGCTGTATCCAAGCGCAGCTCATTGCGTTCCGTGGGGTCGACCAAGGCTTCGAGCGTTGCTCGCACGAGATCGTTCACCCGTTCGAGATCACCTTCCGTACGATAGATCTCGAGCAACGGTGCCCACACACGGCGGTCGGAGGGATCGCGCTCGCGCAACGCTTCGTACACGCTCGCAGCGCGTGCCGGATCCTTACCTTTGCCGGCCGCGAGTGCAGCCAAATCCAAACCGAGATTGAAACTCTCGATCGGGTCGCTCGCATTCATCGCCTTTTCGAGCCACTTCATGGCGCCTTTGGTGTCGCCCCGCTCGCGGCGCGAACGCGACAACAGGACGGCGGCCCACAGCGCTTCGGCGATGCCGTCGCCCTTTTCTGCGATCGCAAGCGCCCGGCGCAGCAGCTTCTCTGCACGGTCGTGCTCGTTCACGCGCATCGCAAGCTCGGCCCCTTCGCGAATCAAGTCAAGCGATGGCTCGTCAGCGGCCGCGTGACGCTCGAGAAAATCGAGCAACACACGCGGCTCGTCGCTCTGACGCGCCACATGCTCGAGTAGCTCGAGTGATCGGCTGTCATTGGGGTCGGCGTCGCAAGCGGCCTGCAGGATTTGGCCGGCGCGCACGTAGTCGGGGTCTTCCTTAACCAACTGCGCAATGGCAGCGAGGCCTTCATCGCGCGCGGCGGGGTCTTGGACCTGCATTTCGATCAGGCGATAGCGAGCCGAGCGCTTGCCTTCGGCGTATGCCTCGTCTTCCGGCAGCGTCGCGATGCGTTCGAGCACAGCGCGCTCTTCTTGCCCATGACCCAGTCGGCCGGCGACGCGCGCCAACGCGAACTGCGCTTCGATGTAGCCAGGTCCGCCCTGCTCGACGAGCTTGTACTGCTTTTCGGCTGCCTCGAGATCATTGAGGCCGTGCTCGAACACCGATCCAGCGCGCAACGCCAGATCACTGACCAGCGACGCGTCCTCTTTGCGGCGCGCACGCTCTAGCAACACGCGCAGAGCTTCCACGTAACGCGGTAGACCTTGGACGGCGGTCGCCACGCGCAGTGTGGCTTCATGCAAAGACTCGAGCCCAGGCGCCGCAATCAGAGCCTTCAAACGAGCTTCGAGCGCCTCCTCTGGCCGGTTGAGACCTTCCTCGAGCACGTTTGCAAGCTCAGACAATACCTCCGCCTCGGTGGCCGGATCCTGGACCTGTGACAGGCGCTGCTCAAGCACTCGAATCAACAGCCCCGGCTCGCCTCGCTCGAGCAACATGTGCTTTAAACGCTGCGTCTCAAGGTCGTTTTGGGCAGCGGTATGAACCGCCGATTCGAGCAACTCAGCCGCCTTATCGGCTTGGCCCATGTCGTGCGCGACACGATGCAGCTGATACAGCACTTCGCTTGCACCGATCTCCGGCTCGACACCAGGCGGCGGCTTGCGCACCACCATCAGCAAGGCGCGATAGGCACGCTCGGCGCGGTCGAGTTGGCCCGCCTTCTGAGCAAGCTCGCCGAGCGCGCGCAGGATACCAAGATGACTGCGGTCCATGCCCGATGCGGTATCGAGCTGCGACAGCGCTTCGTCCATATCACCCGCGGCCTGCGCCACGCGCGCCAAACGTAAATGCACCTCTGCACGCTCAGGCGAGCGACGTCGACCGAAGGCCTGCACCATCGCGTCGAGCACCTCGCGCGCTTCATCGATGCGACCGGCGGCAGTCAAGCCATCGGCATACAGACACCGTAAGGCGCGGTCTTCAGGATCGGCCGCCACCGCACGCTGCAAGACTTCGACGGCACGCTCGGGTTGCTTGAGTTGCTCGCAAAACAAAGCGGCCGCTTCGCGTGCGTAGGTGAGCAGCAGCGCGGGATCTTCCACGCGCGATGCGCTGTCTGCCAACAGTGCGGCCAGATCGTCGAGTCGCCCGGAATCCCGGTAGCTGACCGCGAGCAAGTCTCGCAGCTCGAATTCGAGCGGCGCCTCTTCGATGCCTTCAGCCAAACACGCGATGGCCGCGGCGCTGTTGCCGGCTGCCTGATAAGCGCGCGCCAGCTGCATGCGTGAGCCTGCACGGTCCGTCGGCGCGAGACTTTCGAGTCGGCGCTGCAGCCAAGGCACAGCCAGGCCTGGCTCATTGCGCTGCATGCGAATGCGCGAAAGCGCGTCGAGCACGTCGTCTGTCGCCTTGAGCGCGGCCAACTTCTGATAAGCCGTCAGCGCGCGCTCTTCATGGGCGAGCTCCACATCGGCCAGCACCGCAGCACGTTTCCACAGCTCCGCAGCAAGTCCGCTGTCTCCCAGCGCCTCGACCTGGGCGGCTTGCCCCGCAAAAAGCTCGTAAATCGCTGGCAGCGCAGCACGCTCACGCAGCAAGCGCTCGAGTGCATCGACCGATGGCGCATGACCCGGCGATTCCCGCAGGTTGTCCAGCATCGCCCCGTGACGGCCGCTTCGCGTTTCGACCTCACCCATCACGCGCGCCAAATCGAGCCGTAACTCCAGCCTGCGCGTCACATTCTTGGTCAGGGCGAGCTCTCGACGCCGCACGACGAGCAGCTCATCGAGCCGCCCAAGCTTGTCGTACTGTGCAGATAACGCTGCGAGCGCTGCCGTGTCGTCCGGCGCAAGCTCGAGGATGTGGCGATACAGCGCCACGGCGAGCTCCGGCTCATTCAACTTATCGTTGGCTACGCGTGCAGCGCGCTCAGCAAGCTCCCGGGCGTAGTTCGGATCGATCGGCAACATCGCGGTGTCGCGCAGAACCTGTAGCTCAGCTCGCGGGTCCCCCGAGGCTTCGGCAAGGTCAGCCAACTTCTGTGCGGCGTGCAGCGCGGCCTCTGCGGCGGTCGTCGTACCTGAGGGTTTCTGTCCGCTGCGCAACAAGCCCGCTGCCTGCTTGAACAGTCGCTCGAGCACCGGCTTTGCCAAAGCGTCATCGGTCAGCGTATCGAGCGCAAGGTCCGCCGCTTCGCGCAGCGGGTCGAGATCGCCGGTGGCGACATCGGCCAGGCTGAGCAACGTATCGTAGAGCGCACGGCCGGGCGCCCTGCGCTGCAACATGACAAGGCGACGCAGCGTCTCCACGTGCGGTCCGCCCAAACGTGCGGCCGTCACGAGCAGCGCCTCGGCGCCATCAGAATCTGAAGCTCTTTCCCGCCACTCGGCGATCCGCGACAGCAGGGCCCGGCGCACAGGAGGGTTGAGCTTGGCGTCTTCAACCACGGCCTCCGCGGCCTCCGCCAGGCTCTTGTAAGCCTCTGGCTCGGTCACGTTGGCTTCGATCGCGTGCAGCAGCTCCTCTGGCATGCGATCGCTGGCGCGCGCAGCTTGGACGACCACGTCAAAGGCCGCGCGATGCCGACCGAGGGCTGCCGCCGTGCGACACACCGCATCTGCCAACGTCGAGTCTAGCTGCTTGCCTGAGGCGGCCGCCGAGTACGCCGCGTAGGCGCCTTCCATGTCTTTCAGGCGACGCTCACGCAGCTCCCCTTCACTCGCTTTGAGTTGCGCTGCGCGTGGCGAGCTTGGGTCGAGCTTGGCGGCTGCGACGGCTACGCTGTCGGCCAGCGCATCCCAGCTTTCGACCACCTCCGCCAGGCGCCACAAATCCGCATCGAGCGAGATGTTGCCGGGTTCTTCGGCCAGTGCGGCCGCGACATGCTCAAAGGCGCGCGCTGGATTTGTGCGCTTTTGCTCTTCAAGCTGAGCGGCTTGACGCAACAAACGTCCACGCTCTGACGAATCGCGTGCCCCAAACAAACGATGCGGCAAGAGATCGAGCAAACTTTCAATCTCGTTCGTCGCTGCGTAAGCGCCGGCGAGCAGATCTGCGGCGCGCGCACGCACGGAGTCATCTGCAAGTAAGACAGTAAGGCCCGCGCGTGGCTCGATCCGCGCTGGATCGGCAGCAAGCGCCCGTCCATAGAAATGCAAGGCCCGTTCGGGATTGGCCACGAGCACCCGGTAAGCATCCGCAAGCGACGACAGCAAGCGCGCGCCTCGTTCTGCTTCACGCAGCGCGGAGCGCTCGAGCAGCTCTTCGATACGCAGCTCGGCCACGAGCTCGGGCGCCCGCTGCAACAGCTCGTTCCATGTGCCGAGGGCCGCCTCCAAATCGAACAACGATTCGGCCTGCAGCTCCGCGATTCGTGCCAAGTCCTTGGCGCCCGCCTGCTCGCCTTGTAGCTCCGCGCGCGCACGCAGCGCTTCGACAAGCAGCGGATACTCCTTGCGAGCTTCGTGCAGCTGTACGAGACCGTCGAGAGCTTCGCGATCCGATGGATCCTCCGCCAGTCGCTTACGCCAAGTCGACACCGCACGCTGGGTATCACCACAGCCCGATGCAAGCTTCGCAAGAGCACCGAGCACCTCGCGCTTGCGCTCCTTGTCAGTCTCGAGACTCGCAAGACGCTCGAGCACCACCACGCGCGCTTCGGTGCGATTTTTTG
This sequence comes from Polyangiales bacterium, assembly GCA_038257655.1. Taxonomy (GTDB): domain Bacteria; phylum Myxococcota_A; class Polyangia; order Polyangiales; family DASUME01; genus DASUME01. The sequence continues at coordinate 36,385 of JBBSJC010000008.1, forward strand.
CTTCGAGTAGCGCATCGAGGGCGCGTCCGGCGTCTAGCGCCAGCTCAGGCTCCGCGTCTTCCGCAAAGACACGCTCACACAGCGCGATCGCACGCTCGAATTCGTTGCCAGGGGAGTGCGCAACCGTCGCCGCACGCAGCCGCAAGATGCTCGCGCGATGCAGGGAGCCGGCTTGATCGGCGGCTTCACTCAGGATATCGACGTGTCGCGCGTGCGCACCTAACTCAGCGACCAGCCCCGAGATCTGCTCCTCGAGCTCGTCATCCTCAGGACGCAACACAAACAGTTGCCCAAGCTCAAGCAACGCTTCGTCGCCCATGCCCTGCGCTTGAAAAAGCTTCGCCGCGTCACGGTGCAAGGCTTCACGCTCGTCACCGGCCGCATAACTAAAGCCAGCGCGCAACACACGGGCCAAATCCAGTGGTCGCTCGCTGCGCTCGTAGGTGCCGCGCAACAACGCAAGTGCATCGCGACGCGTACCTGGCGCCGCGTCATCCGAGGCGAGGATGCGTTCCGCGAGCGCCAAGGCTTCCTCGTGCCTGGGGCTGGTTGAAAGCACGCGACCCATGACATCGAGCGCAGCAGGTGCGTTCTTCAGCTTATCGAGCCAGCAGGTCGCGATCTGTACGCGGGCACGCGCTGCCTCGTCCCCGGACAAGCTTTCGAGGCCCGAATCCCACAGCGCGATAAGCTCACGCCAGCGCTCGCCGCGTTCGAGCAAACGCTCAAGCGACGCGCGCAAGGCATGATCGGCGGGTTTGAGCGGCACGAGCCGCTCGAGAAAACCTATCGCGCGATCCGCGTCATTGGCGACGTCTTTGGCCACCCGCACGGCATCGTCGAGCAACTCGATTTGGCGCTCGACGCTGTCAGTCGAGTCCACCGCGCGCGCGTACACATCCAGCAGCGAGGACCAACGCCCGAGCGCCGTCAGGCCCATGGTCAAGCGGTCGAGCACCGCTTCATCACTCGGGTCGAGCTCGAATACCCCCAACATCACCGCCTGCATCTGCGGTGCGTCGTCTGAAAACCACTGATCACAAAACTGCGTGGCGCGCTCACCGAGACGCTTTGCGGTCGCGCTCGGAAGGTTGCTGGCCAGCACCTCTGCGTAGAGGTCTGCGACGGGCTCAGGCGCCTGCTGCTCTGCAGCGAGTGCTTCGAGATCGTCCCACGCGCTCAAACTGTCGGGCCGCCCGCGCACGATGGCGAGCTGAGCAGTTAGCCCCGTATCCGTATAGTTGGTGGTCATCGTTGCGTGGGCCCCTACCGCGCACGCCGCGCATCCCCTGTGCGGCAGACCTTCGAGCATAACAGCACACGAGCTAAGCTATCTCGCGCAGTTGCTCGCTATTTTCAGGCCACAATCGGGGGCGATGTGCGCACTGCGCGGGGGCCGAGAAGTCTTACCTGGGACCACTGCAAGTCCGTTCGGCGTCTGACGGCGACGGTCGTGAGGATGAGATCTGCACGAACAGACGGAAAGACAAAGAGCGCTGACCCAGCCGAAGCAATGGGCACAGCGCTCAACCGAACCGTGTTTCCCACGAAGGGACGTCGGCTCAGCTCACTTTGGAAACGCGCTCAGCGAGCACGCCTTTGGGCCCTTCCTTCGTCTCGAATTGAACGGCCTGCCCCTCTTCAAGGGTCTTGAAGCCATCCCCGACGATCTGTTGGTAGTGCACGAAAATATCGGGTCCACCGCTCTCAGGGCGAATGAAACCGAATCCCTTTGCATCGTTGAA
>JBBSJC010000009.1:0-37987 GCA_038257655.1 Polyangiales bacterium
TCATCTTAGCGGACGACAAACTAAAGCTGATACCGATCCCTATCCTGAGCGAGCAGCAGTACCTAAGCTTGCCGAGCGACGCGCGGAGCTTATTACCCCATGACTATTTCGTGCCAGGGGGGGCGTCGGGGATCAGCACACTAAGCTTTCCCTATACCGTTTCGGCCGCCCGCGCCCTGCTCCACTACCGTTTGCAAGCTCGGCTGCGGGGGGAGCCAAGCTATGGCGGCTTCTATGCTCCGGACCACCCGGCGCGCGGACTGCAAGTGACAGAGGCGATCATCCAAGCCTTCGTGACCGAGGCAACGCGCCGCGGTCAGAAGGCGATGGTGATGATCATCCCCGATGAGAAGGACCTGCTTTGGCTGCGCGAGCACGGCCAGCTTCCCTACCAGGAGCTCGTCACGCGCCTCGAGGCACGCGGGATAGTTCTGCCTGACGTGGCAGGCCAGTTGAATGCGGCGCTCGGCGACAAGGCCCCATGCACGCTCTTCGTGCGCTGCGGTGGCGGCTCCCATTACGGACCGGACGGCTATCGCAAACTTGCCGAGATTGCCCACGCCAAGTTGCAGGAGCTGCACTGGCTGACCCCGTAGGTGGGTCCTCGCGGCCCCGAACGCTTGAGCCAGGTTAGGGCACCGGCGCGGCACGAACTGTGTGACAATCGGGGCGTGCCGTGGCTCTTACTTCTCGCTTCAATGGCCTGCGCCGATACGGCGGGCGATCCCGCCGTTCGCGCCAAGATGCAACTACTCGCCGAGGATGCCCAGCAAGGTAAGCTCTGGGCATGGGGGTGGGGGAGCGTACTCTCGGTGAGCGCTGCAGGTCAGCTCACGCTGGCGGCGCTCGTAGACGACGAGGATTTTCGCATCGACCGGCTCGTCGGCGGCGGCACTTCGGTGGTGGGTGTGCTGGCGGTGATCGTCACCCACCCGCGCGCAATGCGCGCCTCGCGCAAGCTGGGGACGTGTCCCTCGGCGGAAGAAGTGGACCTTGCGATTGAGCAGGTGGCCGCCGAGGAGCGCTTCGCACGCGCCTGGTATCAACACGTGCTCGGGGCGGCGTTCAATCTCGGTGCGGGACTCTATCTGGGGCTCGCTCACGAGCACTGGGTCAGCGGTAGCCTGCAAGCCGTGCTGGGCACCGTTTCCTCCGAAGCGATGATCTTCACCCGGCCCCATCGCCTCGCGGACTTCGCCATAGCTCCCATGATCTCTAGTGTGGGCAGTGGGTATGGCCTGCGCAGTTATGGCGTCACCGTCTCCATTCGCCTGTGAGCGCGTGACGGCTGGGCTGTACTTGGCCATGCTGAGCGGGTGACTGAGCTAAAGGAACGCCTGCAGATGCGCGCCAAGGAGCTGGGCTTTGCCCGGTTTGGGGTGGCGCGCGCAGAGCCTCTTTCAAAGGAGGAACCTTACTTTCGCGCGTTCCTCGCCAGGGGCCGACACGGTGCGATGGGCTACCTAGAGACGACCGCCGATGTTCGCGTCGACCCTACCCATCAGGGCATGCTGCCCAACGCAAGCTCGGTCATCGTGTTGGTGACGCCCTATGCGCGTAACGAGGCTGTGAAGGGGCCCGCTCCCGGTAAGGTCGCGCGCTACGCCCAAGGCCGCGATTACCACAACGTGCTGCACAAGCGCGCGAACAAGCTGGCAGAGCTGCTGCGAGGCGAAGGCCATTCGGCGCGTGCGGCAGTGGATACCTTACCGTTGCTCGAACGTGCCTGGGCGCAGCGCGCCGGCGTGGGATTCATCGGCAAGAATTGCTGTCTGATTGTGCCGGGCATGGGCTCTCACGTGCTTTTGTCGGCAGTCGTCACTTCGGCCGCGCTCGAGTCCGATGCGCCGATGCGCGAGCGCTGCGGAGCGTGCACGCTGTGTCTTGCACGCTGTCCGACCCAGGCCTTCGTGGGGCCGCGTGAAATGGATGCGCGCCGCTGCATCTCCTACCTTACTATCGAGCAGCGCGGGCCTATCCCGCAGGAGCTACGTCGCGGGCTCGAAGACTGGGTGTTCGGCTGCGATGCTTGCCAGGACGTGTGTCCCTTCAACGCGACCTCCAAGCCCGAGCCCGCCACTACCGCGCCTTTCGAGGCCCACGCGCGCTGGCAGGAGCACGCCTGCGAAGACTTGCTGCAAATGGATGAGGCCAGCTTCGGCGTTTACGCCCTAGGCTCACCGATCAAGCGCCCCGGACGCATCGGCATGGCGCGCAATGCGGCCATCGTGCTCGGTAACCGCGGCACGAAGCGACATCTGCCCATCCTTGCGCAGACCGCAGCCCAACACGACAGCGAGCTCGTGCGCGAGGCAGCGAGCTGGGCCCTGAATGAAATCGAAGCGCGCGAAGGTAACCGTAAGGCTTGATGCTCAGAGCGCGATGCTCACGCCCAGGCTTGCCGCCGTGTACCATGGCGTCTGGGTAAACAGCACACGTCGGCTCTCGTCGCGGCCTTCGATGCTTGGCTGGGTGTAGGCCGCTTCAAGACCTAGCTCGAGCCACGCTTTCTCGTGCAGCTCCCATTGCGTCCGCACAAGCACGAGAGGTCCAGCGAAGCCGCGGGTGAGTGAGCGCGTCTGCAGCTGCGCGCGATTACTGTCTGCGGTCAGGCGGGTAACCCCTGCGACGAGCCCCAATCCCGGCAACAGGCGCAGGCGACCGACCGGAAACGTATACCCCGCCGCGAATGCCAGGCTTGCATCGCTTCCGCGTACACGGACGGCGCCGCCGACGGCACGCGTGCCAGTGCCAAAGCGTAAGGAGGCAGCGAGCCATACAACCTGCGTGGGTGCAAAGCCGACGCCAAGCTCCGCGCCCGCTCGCAGCATGAGCGGCTCATCCGCAAGCCGCGCGCGAGCCGCGACACGCAGGGTAAAGGCGCGCAGGGCAGGCTCGCTTCGCGGCGTAGGTACAGCTGCAGGTCGGTGTTTGGGCTCCTGCGCGCGCCCCACCAGCTCCGCGGCCGCCAACGCTAGCCAGCGCCCGGCATCCACCGTGTCGAGGGAAATACTGCGCTCGAGCTCACGCTCATTCCCCCGGACTTGAACCACGGCGCGCTCGGCGTGGCAGGTCAAATGCAGCGCGTTTTCGGCCCGCGCTGCTGCGGAGAGCTCCAGTTCCAGTAGCGCGTTGAAGATGGTCGTCAGCTCTGGCGGGCAGTTACGCACGCTCACGTCTGCACGCGCTGATGTCACGCTCAGAGCAGTCGCGCAGAGGCAGGCCACCAACACGGGCGCCACGAGGATGGGCGTGATCACGAACGCGAGCGCGATGCGCGCGATTTCGGTCACGGAGTTTGCAGCAGACGATCCATCCATGCGCGGCGTTCTCCCGAGGGGTAGCGCTGCACGTACAGCTTGGCACGCTCTTTAGCGCGCTCGTGGGATCCCGCGGCCTGCCAGGCCTCCACTTCGCGTGCCAACGCATCCGCCATCAGCGGCGCATCCTGACTCGTCTGCACCTTCATAAAAGCTTGTGCTGCCGCCGCGGGCTTATGCAGCTCATCACGAAGAATGCGGCCAAGGGTAAACGCCACCACCGCGCTACGCGGTCCCGCATGGTCGCGCAGCGCTTGCTCGAGATAGTTCGCGGCAACGCGCGGATCGCCAGCGCGCCGCGCTGCATCGGCGGCGAGCATCAGGTCATCCAGGGTCGAGAGCGCCGGCTTCTCTGCCTTCAACAGCGCGTAGGCCCCGCGTGCATCTCCTTTGTGCATGCGCACACGCCAGTCTGCGCGCTGCTTACTGCTCGTCGTGGCGAGCTGTACGCGTGACCTGCGACTGCGCAGTTCGGCAGGCTCTTGCGCATCCACCGGCGCATCGACCGGCACTTGGGCCTGCTCTTCGGTCGCCTGCACAGGGGGCGTTTGCGTCGCGACCTGAGGGGTACTGACTTCCGGCGTCACACTCGGTTGTGGCGTGCTCTCCGGCGCATGCACCTGCTTCGCCACTTGTGCCGGTCGCGGCTCGTCCGCTCGCCACACAAAGAGCGCGAGTGCCACGCAGGCTGCCCCCAACGCGCTTCGGGTTGCGATGCGCCTGACTCTGCGCTGCTTCGCGGAACGCAGCGTGCGTTCAATACGCTGCGGATCCCACTCGCCATGAATCATGCTTCCCGCTTGCGCGAGCTTGGCGCGATCATCCATCGTGTCCCCCCTTGAGCAGATCGTTGGCACGCGTGATTCGCCTCTTCACCGTCGCAAGCGACGCCCCCGTGAGTGTGGCGATGTGCTCTAACTCTTCGCCCGCCAAATGTCGCAGCGTCCACGCCACGCGCTCTTCGGCAGCCATCGTGTCAAGCGTGCGATACACGCGTCCGATCAAGGCTTGCGTCTCAGGCGATGCCCCCGCATCGGCGACGTGCTCGTACTCGGGTGCATCATCCAGGCGAAAAAAGGCGCGCAACCTGCGCTTTTTAAGCTTCCGAATCGCCGTGCGCACGGTGACGCGACTCAGCCAACCCTTGACGGCACCCGGATCGCGCAGCTCGCGAATCCCGCGATAAGCGTCCAAAAACACGTCCTGCACCACGTCATCTACGTCGTCTGCGCGACCGAGAATGCGCAGCGCGATCGCGCCCACATAGGGCGCGTAACGGCGAAACATCGCGTCAAAGCTTGCGCTGTCTGCGCCCGCATAGGCGTTGTCATCAAGGGCGCGGTCAAGCGCACGCGGCAACGGGGGCTCGCTCATGGCGTAGGGCTCTGACAGTGGGGCGCGTTCTCGTAGAGCGGCGTCGCCGAATCGCCCGGCAGCTGAGCATTGAGTGCCAGGTACTGCGTTTCGTCTCCCGTGAACAAACGAAAGCCCAGCAGATTGGTCAGCTCGCCCGTGTCGTCTGCGCGCACGCAACCGTCGTGGATGAAGGCCGCGCTGCTCGGACTTGCCGCGAGGCTGACCCCGTCGAGCGCCGGCAGATACAGAACCTTGTCGGCCAACGGGCCATCTGGGTCGATCGCTATCGAGCGCAGCGGCACAAGCGCGCGTCCGCTGCGACCACGTCCCCACGGCGCCTGATTCTGATCTTCGAAGTAGAAGCAGCCCCGTACGTTGGCAGGGCATAGGTGTGCGTTGGTGCACTGGCTGCAAATCGCTGCGAACTGCAGCACCCTGCCATCGCTGAGCTTGCCCACCCCCTCGATGCAGATCGCGTCGGCAAGACCCTCTGTCAGGCCGCCCGGGATGAGAATGCCGCAGCTCGTGTTGATGATCGGAGCTGCGGCCCCTGTCGGGAAGTCTGACTGTAAGGCTGCGTAGTAATAGCCAGTCAGACCGCTGCCCACCAAGGTGCCCGGGTCGCGCGGACCTGCATCGATCGCAGCGTCGAGCCCGGCATCCATCATGGCCGCGGCGTCGCGCAGATCCGCATCGCGCAGATCCGCATCGCGCAGATCCGCATCGCGCGCGCCATCGGTCTGGTCGGGCGGTGTGGCGGCGTCCAAACGTACGGTATGGCGCACGAGCAATCCACCGGCCGGATCGCACGCCAGCAAACACGACAACAGTACGAGCATGCGCGCGCGCATCGCTCCGAGCATACACGCTCGGGTATGGAGCGCGATGCGATGGCGCGAGAGAAATCATGAAGCATCGTCGACGTCGAAGGAGGCGTCGTAGTGTGTGCTCCAGGTTACGCTGTGACCCTGAAGCGAAGCGGGTGGCGCCGTGAACGCCGGTCTTTCGCTGACGCAGGCAAGCAGCATGAACGGATCGGGCCTGCGGCCTTTCATGCTTGGCCCCGTGCGTGGCTTGAAGGCGTTCGGCAGCAGACAGCTCTGCTCAAACCGCGTAGAAAACTCGCCGCTGGCCGTGTTCGCAGCATGATTGCTCGAAGCGTGGCTTTCCGAAAATGCAGCGCTCTCGCTGCCGTGAATCGCGATTTCAAAGTGCACGTGCGGACCGATGCTGGCCGAGGCCGCATTGCCCGTCTTGCCGACCGCGCCCACGCGTTGTCCGCGCTTCACCCGAGCGCTGGCCGCGATGTCGATCTTCGACAGATGCGCGAAAAACATCGATGCCCACAAATTCTTACCACCTGCAAAGCTCGCGGGTAGGGCGCACACGAGCTGCACGTAGCTGCCGTAGCCGCTTGCTACCCCGCTGACCGCATTGCCTTCGCACGGTGCAAACAATGCGGTGCCCACGGGCGCGAGAAAGTCGATGCCCGAATGCCCGCCCGCGTTGCCCGAGCGCGCAGCGCCAAAGTGGCCTGCACCCGCGCTATCGTCGCGGATGCCCCAGTTCGTCTGGAGAATGTAGCCCCACGCGCGCTCACCCGTGCCACCGACGCCCACGCCAGACGGTGAGATGCGCTCGGCAAAATCACGTCCCCACCGCATGCTGCGGCAGGCGCCTTCACCGCCTCCTTCGGCAAGACATGCCTGCACATGCGCGGGTGAAAAAGGACCAAATGCGCTCTTTTCGTCGACGCACAGACCACGATCGTTGGCAGTGGTTCCGGGCATACAGGCGCCCGTTCCGCGTGCGGCGCGCGCTTGCTCGACAGGCCAGCTGGGATCTGCGCAGCCCACTCCACCACAGCGCTCACAGCTTGCAATCATCGCCGGCGAAAACGGCCCGAGCGCTTGCGTAGCGTCTACGCACAAATGGTAAGTACGGTCGTAGCTAAAACCTTCCTTACAGAAGTAAGCCGGGTCGTTCGCCACGATCTCAGCTGGTTGCCCAGCGTTTGCGCATTCATCCGTGGCGGCGTCAGTCGGGTCGCTCAGTCCCGCATCAGGTCTATCGACCATTTCGTCATCGACTTCATCGGGTCCCAGGTCGTCGCACTCTTGACCTGCACCCATACCCGCTCCCGGCGCCATCTCGTCAGGTTCGCTAGGCTCGGGCGCGGGATCGGTCGGCGTTGTGCCGCCATCCGCATCGTTTGCGCCCATGCCGGCGTCTGCTTCGTCGATTCCGGCATCACGGGTGTTCGGGTCAGCCGGGTTGCGCAGCGAGCCGCGAATAAACGCGTCTAGGTCCGCACGCGAGCCATCGAAGATGTTTTCGTCCACGCCGCCGGAGATGCCAGCGACGGTGCCTTTGTCGGTCCACTGCCAGATCGCCCACTTGCTCCAACCGTCCGGCATCACCGGACAGGACATCGTGCTCGCCTTGTAATTGGCGACCCACAGGGGGTAATCCGAGAATGCCTTACCTGTGAACTTCGAGAAGAACGCAGCCGAGTAGACGATCGGTGTGCGCCCGGTCTTTTCCTCTATGTACTTGATCCAGACGAGCGCACGCTCCTGGTAAAGCGCAGCGGATACCCCGTCGTCATCCTCCAGATCGAGCACCGGAGGAAGGTCCGTGTCTTCCAATCCACCGGCCTCCTCGAGCTTTGCAAGCAGCAGCTCCGCTTGGGCGATAGGATCGTCCTTGGGCCGAAAGAACTGATACACGCCGCGCACGACACCCTCAGCTTTCATGCCTTTCCAGTTTGCTACGAAGTACTTGTCTGGATACGCGAGCCCATCGCTGACGCGCACGACCGCGAACGAAACTCCGTCGTTCTTGATCGCGGTCCAATCGACCGCGCCCTGCCAAGCGGAGATGTCGATGCCGCGTAAGTGCTCGTCACTCTGCGCGCACGCATTGAGCGCTTGCGAATGCCGGGCAATGCAAGTCGGGTTGTCCGAGCCTTGACCTTCGTCCTTGGACGCGTCGAGCACGCCTTCGCCACAGGCACCGAGCCATAGTGCACTGGCAACCCACACTGCTGCTGCTCTCATCAAGCCTCCTCGCGTTTGCGACAGGGCTCTGGGTGGGCAGCAAAGGCAGCTACGGCTCACGGACCGCGGCATTTTTGTTGTGGGGTCGCTGACAGGGCGAGCCGTCAGCCCTCGGTGTCGAGCTCCGAGTGCGGCGCGGGGGTCCCTTCGCCATGGGCTACGGGGCGATCCTCGGCGCTGGCGAACTTCTTCTCCTCACGTCGTACCGACGGCGGATGCTCCAACAGTAATTGCTCAAGCCGCAACAACAGCGGGTCGAGACCTTCGCGCGTCGCCGCGCAGAACGGAAAGACTTCGAGCCCGCGCGCTTCGAGCGCAGCTTGAATCTCCGGCGCAGCTTCGCGCACCTCGGGCAAGTCCATCTTACTGATGCCCACGATCAAAGGCCGCTTCGCAAGCTGCGGATCGAAGGTCTCGAGCTCTTTCATCAAGACGTCGAAATCCTTGAGCGGCTCGCGCTCCGGATCGGGATCGAAGGTGAGCATGTGCAAAAGCACGCGTGTGCGCTCGACGTGACGCAAAAACTGCAGACCAAGCCCCAAACCGCTTGCCGCACCTTCAATGATGCCCGGGATGTCTGCGATCACGAAGTTGCGATCGATACCGAGCGACACCACGCCCAGGTTCGGCACGAGTGTCGTGAACGGATAATCCGCAATCTTCGGTTGCGCCCGCGATACCACCGAAATCAGAGTGCTCTTACCCACGTTGGGAAAGCCGAGCAGACCCACGTCGGCCATCAACTTCAGCTCGAGGCGCAGCTGCCTATTTTGGCCTGCTTCGCCCATCTCCGACTTGGTCGGCGACTGATTTACGCTGTTGGCAAAGTGGATGTTGCCGCGTCCGCCGCGACCGCCCCGCGAGATCACGACGCGCATCCCGTGTTCATCGAAGTCGGCGATAAGCTCGCTGGTTTCGTCGTCGTAGACCTGGGTGCCGAGCGGGATCTGAATCACCAGATCCTCGCCCCCCTTGCCGTACTGATCTTTACCGCGACCCTTTTCGCCGCCTTCGGCGCGCAGGATGCGCCGGTACTGGAGATCGAGCAGCGTGGTGTAGCGATCGTGGGCTTCGAAGACGATGTCTCCGCCTTTGCCACCATCACCCCCGGCCGGGCCGCCGAGCGGTACGAACTTTTCCCGACGCCACGCGGTGCAACCGTTTCCGCCATTGCCGGCGATCGCCGTGACGCGTACTTCATCTACGAAATGCATGAGGCCGCATTGTGACGTGCCCTGGGACCGAGGCTACCCTACAATCGCGGCCATGGCGGCTCCCAAAGGCGAAGAGACCGCGCTCGGCTCAGCGCGAGGGCGTTTTATCGAGAGCCTGCCGCGCAAAGCCATCGAGCTACGAGGTGCCATCGCTTTGCTCACAGCGACGCCCGCAGCCGATGGTCCACGCGAGGATATGCGGCGCAGACTGCATACTCTGTACGCGTCGGCCCTCGTGTTTCGCAATGACGTGCTCGCGGCCTCGGTCAAAGAGGGGCTTGAGCTGCTCGATGCAGCACGCGATCAAAACCGGTCGCTAACCCATACGGACCTCGACGCGCTCACGCGTCTCGTCAAGCGTTTGCCAGAGCTGCGCGGGGAGCTGCCGATTGGCCCGCCCGTGACGATGAGTGATCGCCCTGCCACCTGGAGCGGCGCACCGGGTGCAAGTGTCGCAAGCGCAGGCGTTCCAGCTCGCACACCGTTTAAGTCGGCAGCCCCTGCTGCGCCTTCCGCGCCACACCTCGCCCGTACGCTGACGGGGCTGGCTCCGATCATGGCGCCTGCGTCCGGCGCTCAGCCAAACCTGACCAAAACCCTGACCATGACCGACGGAGTGCGCGCGGCCGCAGAGCTTGGGGCGCCTGCCCGTCGTGCACCGCTCCTGCAGATGGTCGTGCACGTGCTGGCTTTGGCGCCGCCGCAAGAGCTCGCGCTGCTTCAGGTGTTATTGCCGGGAGACAGTTTCGAGCTGACGGGCGCGAGCACCGTAGACGAGGCGCTGAAGGCAGCACGGGCCCACGCCCCCGATGTAGTGCTTACCGATCGCGATCTTGCTTCCGAAGGCGAGCTGATTCGGCGTCTGCGCAGTGATCCGCTGACAGACTTCGTGCCCGTGGTGCTCGTGCAATCACGCGATGGGGCGATCGATGCGCTCGCGGCCCGGGACGCTGGTGCAGACGATCTCTTACTGCGCCCGCTCGACACCGACAGTCTGACGCGCGCCCTGGGCGGCGTTACCGGCACGCTCCTTGAGGAGAGCACCGGCTTGTTGCGCCTGGGCGATGCCACCTTGTCGGAGGTAGCCGAGCGCGTGGCCGAAGAAATCCGGCGCGGCATTGTCGATGCGGCCGAGCGCGGACGCGATCTGAAGATTCCACTCGGCGAAGGCGCCGAAGTCCTGGCCGCTGCCTGGGCCGCGGTCGCTCGCGTGCGGGCATTCGTCGCCCAACAGAGCGGCGGGCGCGTTCAGTTTGCGGATCGACCGCGGCGGGGCGGCCCCGCGTTGCTCGCGCTGGTTGGTGGCGGCGGTGAATCGGTCGAAGATCCACTCGCGCTCGTTGGCACCCTGACGGGGCGTCGCGTGCTCGTGGTCGATGATGATCCGGCGGTCGTGTGGTTCTTTGCGGGGCTATTGCGCGAAGAAGGCGCCACCGTGATCGAAACCACCGATGGCCGCGAAGCGTTGCGCGCGGCCCGCACCGAGCGGCCCGACGTCGTGATAAGCGACATTCTGATGCCGCACCTCGATGGCTTTGCCCTGTGCCGCGAGCTCAAGCGCGATCCGGCGCTGATCGACGTGCCCGTGATTTTGATTTCGTGGAAAGAAGATCTGCTGCATCGCATGCGCGAGCTTTCCGCCGGCGCCAGCGGCTATCTGCGCAAGGAGTCCGGCGCTGCGCAAATCCTTGAACGGGTGCGCGAAGTATTGCGTCCGCGCACCCAGCTCGAAGCGCAGCTCAAGGCGGGCGGCGAAGTGCGGGGCAGCCTCGAAGGCACCGGTATCGTGCCGCTGTTGCGCAGCGTCAGGCGCGCCCGCAGCAGTGCTCGCGTGACGATTCGCGACGCATGGAATCTGTTCGAGTGCGAGCTTCGAGACGGTAAGCTCGCGCAGCTCACACGCACTGCCAGCGACGGTAGCTTTTCGCGCGGCGAGCGCACGCTACCCCAATTGCTCGGCGCCAACGCCGGTCGCTTCGTTGTCACGGACAGCGAAACCCAGGTGCGACCCATGTTCGATGGCACGCTCGATGACGCGCTGCATCGCGGAGCGCGTGCGCTCGGTGCGGTGATCGACGCCGTCTCGGGTGCCTCCTTGATGCGCACCGAACGCATCGTGTTCGACGAAGACGCGTATCCCGTTGTGCTCAAGCAATCGCCGGGTCCAGTGCGCGAGATTGTCGAGCGTCTGCACGAAGGCGAAGCGCCATCGATGTTGCTCGCGACCGGTGTGTCCGCACAAACGCTGGAATCGGTACTGATGGATTTGGCGCGTCGCGGCGCCGTCAGCGAAGTGCATGCCAAAAATGGCGAAGACCTGATCGAGGTCGCACTCAAGGCGCGAGACGGCGAGCGTCCGTCGCGGTTTGCATCGCCCCTGAGCATCATCCCGCCAGCTCCCAATCCTGTCATTTCCATGCGCCCCGAGCCCGAGAGTAGCGTCGGCCGCGGCCTACCGAGCGTGCTCGATCCTTTCGCTTCGTTTGCGGCAGCCGCGAGCGCGCGAACGTCCAATACTCCAGTCGCGCCTCCGGAGGCGCCAGCACCGCCTGCAGCAGCAAATCGGTCCGAGACTGCGGAGGCAGACACGCCCGCCACTGCGCTTGAGCCGCCGGTTGCAGCCGCGCCTGAGCATGTGATGCCCACGCCGCCTTCCTTTGGGCGCGAGCCAGAAGAAGAAGAGCAGCCGACCGGTCAGTTCGATCCCGTGTCACGGGAGCAAGCGGATCGCGTGATCACAGCGACCGCGGCCAAGCGCGCATCCGAACGATCTGCAGCGCTTGCCGAACCGACGTCTGCCGAATCGGGTCTTGGCGAAGCGCGTTCGTCCGCAGAGGCGGCTTTGCCTGCGGCTGAGCCCACGATGGAGCCGACTCAAGTTTCAGGTACGGAGCTCGGGCTCTCTTCCGCGGATGTCGCCTCTTCCGCGGATGTCGCCAAGAATCAACCCCATGCGGCCATCACACAGATCAGCGATAGTGCGCGCGAACGCGCTGCCTTTGCTGCCACGACGGCGCTCGTGGAGCCTGATCCGATGGCGCTCGAAGATCGTCGCAGTCGCGGCACGATCGCCGCGTGGGCGCTCGCGATGGCAGTCTTGATCGCTGTGGGCTTTTGGCTTGAGCGTGCCTCGGAATCCACCCACATGGGGCCCGGACGCTTGCGCGTGGTGGGCGATCCCCACAGCAAGCCTGCGGCAGCCACGAAAGCCATATCCATCTCAGCTAAAAGCGCCGAGAGCGACCTTCCCGCGCACACGGCGAGCGCACCGATCCAAGCAGCAGCGGACGGCGCGAAACCTTTGCCGCGTCCTGACGTGCTCGTGGCGCCCGAGGACAGTGGCTTTGTGGTGCACGCGGGCATCGTGGATCCTGCGGTGGCGGTGACGGCGCAACAGGGATTGCTCATCGTTCAGGCGCGGCCCGGCGACGCGAAGGCAGTGCTCACGATCGACGAGAGACGGATAGGCGAGCTACCGGTCAAGGTGGCGCTCAACGCGGGCGTGCACGAGCTGGCCATCTCGCGCGGCGATCGCACCTCTTATCGTTACCTTTCTGTACACCCTGGCAAAACTTGGGTACTGCAGGCACCGTGATTGGGCCGTGACGCGCATGGCGCGCGCGCAACGCCCATAGCGCTCACGTCCGCAACGCCCGTTTGTGCGCTGTATGCAGGCGCCTGAATGCTGCGCTGTAGGGTAAATCATGCTATCGCGCTCGCAGTCGCGTGACCTCTTCGCCGCTGCGATGTCGGTCATTTTCGTGCAGCTTCGAGCCACTGATTGCAGCTTGCAGCAGCGTTGTAGCGAGAAAAGTTGGAGGGCACATGAAGCGTGCAATGCGGTTGGCGTTGAGCGTCAGCATCGCGGTAATGAGCATCGTGACGCTGAGCGGCTGCGACAAAAAGAGCAGTCCCACGAGTGAAGCTCAAGAGCCGCTCAGCGATCGGCCGGCCGATCAACCCAAGGCGTTCGCAAATCATGTGACGCACCTCGATCTGTGGGAGCTCGCCCATCTCGCAGAGATCGATCACCACGGGCTGTACATCGAGCTCGGTACGCCCGCACGCGCCAAGTACACCTACGGCGATTGGCGCTCAGGTTGGGGCAAGGACGGGGCCACTGGCATCGACGTCTTTAGCTATGCCAATGCTGACGCAAGTCGTCTGTATTTCAGCGTCGCCAAATCCGAGGCCCTTACCATTCGCTTGCGTATGAAGCCGATCGGTACGGGCGTGGTCACGGTGTACTTCAATGGCGAGCCCTTGCCGGCGGTGCGCTTCGCAGGCAACGAGTTCAAAGACTACGACGTTGCCGTGCCAGCAGAGCGCGTCCAGGTCGGTGAAAACCGAATCATGCTGCGGTTTGGCGGCACCACGTTGGTCGCTGGTGAAACGCTCGCTGCGGCCGTCGCTTCGGTTCGCATCGCGCGCGGAGCGATAGCTGAACCGGGCGCCGAGTACAGCGCGCCGCATTTCAGTGAGCTGCGCACCGAGATCGCAGTGGGCGGCGTGCAGCGTCGCGCACTTGCGGTGCACTCACCGACCACGCTGTCGTTCTATCTCGACGTTCCGCAAGGCGGAAAGCTCGGCTTTGGTGTGGGCGTTGCGGGCGACAAATCCAAGGGCGGCAAGGCGAGCGTCACCGTCACGCCCGAAGGTGGCGCGACAAAGTCCGTGTTCAGCTCCGATCTGAGCACGAGCTGGCGCGACCAAGTCGTGTCGCTCGAGGCCTTCGCCGGTAAGATCGTGCGTATCGATTTCCGCACCGAAGGAGAAGTCGGCGCCGGTCGCGTCGCATGGAGCACGCCCGCCCTGTTGTTGCCGCGGGTCGACCTACCGAAGGCGCCCAAGGTCGCAAAAAATGTGATCGTGCTGTTGATCGACACGATGCGCGCCAAGAGCTTGCGCCCGTTCAATCCCGCAACCCGCGTCAAGACACCCGTGCTCGACGGCATGGCCCGTGAAGGCGTCGTGCTCGAGGCCGCACAGGCACCAGAGAACTGGACCAAGCCGTCAGTGGCCTCCGTGCTCACCTCGCTCTTCCCCGCGACGCACGGCGCCAAGACAGATGCCGCCATGGTGCCCAAGGGCGCCACCATGGTCAGCGAGGTCTTCAAGGAAGCAGGCTTTTCGACCGCCAGCTTCATCGCCAACGGCTACGTTTCCGACAAATTTGGCTTCAATCAGGGTTGGGATCACTACACCAACTACATTCGCGAAAAGAAGAGTACGGAGGCCGAAAACGTCTTCAAGGAGGCCGGCGATTGGATCGAGCAACACAAAGGCGAGCGCTTCTTCGCCTACGTGCAGACGATCGATCCCCACGTGCCTTACGATCCGCCCGAGCAGTTTTTGAGCATGTACAAAAAGGGCGAGTACACGGGACAGGTCTCTCCGCGCAAGACCCCCGATCTGCTCGCCGAAGCCAAGCGGGTGCCGCCCAAGGTCACCTTCAACGCGGCCGACAAGCAGTACATCAAGGACTTGTACGACGCGGAGGTCAGCTACCACGATCATTACCTCGGCGTGTTTGTCGAGCGTCTCAAGAAGCTCGGGCTGTACGAGGACACGATCTTCGTGATCACCTCCGATCACGGCGAGGAGATGGACGAGCACGGCTCATGGGGACATGGGCACACCGTGTATCAAGACCTGTTGTGGGTGCCGTACATCGTGCGCTTTCCCGGCGTCGTGCCCGCGGGCAAGCGCATCAGCCAAGCGGTCAGCACCATGACCATCTTCCCAACGGTCGTCGAAGCCGCGGGCATCACCGTTCCCACCACCGTCGAAGCCCAAAGCGTGCTGCCATGGTTGCGGGGGGCGCCTCCTCCTGCCGTACCGGTAGCGTTCAGCGACTTCCTCGACGATAGGCGCGTGATCCGTGCAGGCCGCTATAAGCACATCTTACGTGGTCTAAACGAGACCATGTTCGACCTCAGCGCCGATCCCGAAGAGCAAAAGGAGCTCAATCGCAGCAAGTACCCGATAGCTTCGCGCTACACGGCATCTCTGCTGGGACAGTTTCTGGGCGCTAGCGACCGCCGCAACTGGCTGATCGGTAACCAGGGCACCGGCACCAAGCTCGAGCAAGAGAACGCGGCGATCGACGAGACCTTGCGCGAGCAACTCAAGGGTCTCGGTTACGCCGGCGAGCAGCCTGCACCCGATACGCACTGAGCCACCCGCTCGCCCCCGGAGCCACTCCCTCGCTCCCCGCCACTCGCAAGGTCTCGATTTGCTCACTCACGCTGGGTCAGAGTGTGCTCAAGGGCGCGTTTGGTGGTGCGTGTCTAGGCGCGCGTGCTCAACCGCGCGTGCTCGGCTTGTTCATCGGGGGCGGCGCCGTCTGCGTGCTTGCGCGCTGCACGGGTAACACCATCGTGACGGTGGTCCCGGTTCCGTAGCTGCTTTCGATCTGCACCTTGCCACCGTGGGAATGGACGAGTCGGTGCACGATCGCCAAGCCCAAACCGGTGCCGGTGGGGCGCGTGGTGAAGAACGGATCGGTCGCCTTGCTGCGCACGAGGGTATCCATGCCTTCGCCCGTATCGCGAATGGAGATGGCGACCCCCGGATGATTCTCGAGTGTCGTCGCGTAAGTGCGCACAGTAAGCGTGCCACCATCGGGCATGGCTTGAATCGCGTTCTCGGCGACGTTCACGATCGCTTGGCGCAGCAGATCGGGGTCGCCCTGGATCAGGTGCGTGCCCTGATCGAGATTGATATCAAAGGATACCTGCTCGTCACGCTGTTGTGCGGCCCGCGCGAGCTCCACCGCACCGCGCACTAAGTCTTCGACTTGTACCGATTGACGCTGCGGCATCACCGGCCGCGCGTATGCGAGCAAATCACCAACCAAGCGATTCAGTCGGTCGGCCTCTTCGTCGAGGATCTTGAGCAGCACCTGTCGATCGGCGTCGCGCAGCGTAGGGCGATGCAGACCGCTGACTGCGTTTTTGATGATGGCGAGCGGATTGCGCACCTCGTGGGCGATCACCGCGGACAGCTCACCCATGGTTGCAAGCTGCTCTTTGCGCAGCAGTTGCTCCTGGGCATCGCGCAGCTCGTTGTAGCTGCGTCGCAACTCGAGCGTGCGACTGGTGAGCGCGTTGGCCGTGCGCACGAAGCGGCCGAGCAGCACGTAGCTCACCGCAATTGCAAACAGCACGTAGCTGTGCTCGAGCAAATACGGGCCGCCCACGGGCGTGATGCGCACGATCGCATCCCACACGCCCGTCAACATCACGAGCGCTGCACCCGCGAGCACGATGCGCACGTCGGCGTCGCCACCAGCCCGCGATGCAAGCAACCACGTGCCATATCCCACGCTGAGCATACACGCGCCGATCAGCGCTAACCCCGCGCCAGTCAGCTTGGGGTTGTACTGCGCCGGCATGGCCATGAACGTGATCGTGTCCGCGTCCGACGCGACCGACGGATCGAGGACAAGACCGGACACATTGACGAGTACGCCGATGATCGCGATGCCGTACACGATGCGAAGGCCGGTACGACTCGGCCGCGCACCGATGTGATTGGCGAACTCCACGTAGAGTGCGCTCGCCACCAGCATGCCGAGAAACTGCAGCTCCTGGGCGCTGCCAGCCTGGGCCAGGGAGCTTGCGTCAGCGTGCAGCGCCGCGCCCAGGGCGTAAACCGCCATCGCCCCGGAAAGCAGGCCAAACGCCAGGTATTCGCGATCGGCGCGACGCCGCGCGTACAGGGCGCAGTAATAGGCGCACAGATAGGCGTAAACAGCCGTCCAGGCGATCGAGAGGGTCGCAAGTGGCGACATGTGTTCTGCAGGATACCTCAAAACGCGCGGTAGATACCTTCGTGCGTGCTCACGCAGCCCGTTAGCGAAAAGCGGCGCAGAGCTTTGGCGAGCCGGCCGAGGGATTTTGCATCCCCGCGCGAGATTGCCGTACCATCAAGCTGTGAAACCAACGCTCATCTCGACATCCGTCTGTGCTGCGCTCGCCGCCTTCGGGCTCGGAGTCAGCGTAGTCATGGCGCAACCTGCACCGACTGGTTACGGGGGCGTGGTGCCAGGCACGGGCAACGTGCCTGAAGGCATCGCGGCCGAACCTGGGTCGACGCGTGTCGTCACCTGGCCGGGTTTCCAGATGACGCCCGACGGTGGCTCACGTGTGTTCGTGCAGACCGCAGTCCCGGTCAAGCCCGAGCTGCGGCGAGCCGGCGCGGGCTTCGTGGTCGTGATCCCTGGCGTCACGCTGCCCGCGGGCAACGCGCGTTTGGCAATGGACACTCAGTACTTCAAGACGCCCGTCCAGCGCGTGCAGATGAAGCAGACCGGAAACGCAGTCACCGTGACGATCGACGTGAAGGGGAAAACCAAGCCCACGCTGCGCACCGAAAAGGCGGCGAACGGCTACTTCTTCACGTTCGTCGAGTTCGCGCCGGTCTGAAGGTTGACGGCAGGCGCTTTCGTGCCGGCTTGTCTGCTCGCGCCAGTCGAAGGCGTCGAGCCCTGCACCGCGCCCTGAACCTTTGCGCTGGGTTGCACCTTCGCGCTGGGGTCCTCGGGCGCATCCGCAAGGTCAAAGGGAATCCAAAACACGCGTGCTCGGCGATGCTTGCCGCGCTTGTCGTAGCTTGCAAGCCCGTACAGCACGTTCCACCAGCGTTCCC
Organism: Polyangiales bacterium; assembly: GCA_038257655.1. Taxonomy (GTDB): domain Bacteria; phylum Myxococcota_A; class Polyangia; order Polyangiales; family DASUME01; genus DASUME01. The sequence goes on from JBBSJC010000009.1 coordinate 17,602, forward strand.
GATCGCCGCGCCCTAGGGAGAAGAGCGGGGCAAAGTGAAACTGCCAGTGCTTGCCAGATTCGTCCTTCTTCTTTTCGAAGTAGGTATTGAGTGCGACCGAGCGCTTTGTCTCGCCACGTTCGAAGTGCCAGTAGAACGGGAACGCCACCTGACCGCGCGTCTTCTTACGTCCGTCCTTGAAATCCCAGTACAGCGGGAAGACGACCTTACGCTTCCTGAGCTTGCGCTGGTTTTCGAAATCCCAATAGAACGGGAACGCGACCAAGCCCCGCGTCTGTTTTGCGAAGTTTTTGAAGTCCCAGTACAGCGGAAACAGCACAAAGCGCTTGGTTTGGTTCTCGCGATTTTCGAAGTCGAAGTACAACGGAGCCAAGGCAAAGTGCCGTTTTTCCGGCGCTTCGTGGATATAGAGCAGTGGATGGATGTTGAACGTCCAGCTGTTCTCGGTCCATCCGTACTGGAAGGTTGGCGCAACCCACCAGGTTTGTTCATCGCGCTCGAAGCTTTTGTAACGCCCGACGAGCGGCGTCACCCATGTGTTGCTGATGCCCGCGTGAAACCAGCGGCCGATGAATGGTAAGACGACCGTCGTATCGTTGGCTGGATCTTCCCAATGCCAATAGATCGGTGGCAGGACCAAGCCCCAGGACTTGTCGCGATTGTCCCAGGTGTGGAAGAAGAGCGGCGCTACGGCGTCGAAGTTCCGGTCACCGCGTTTGCGCTGGTAGATCGGCGTTATCCAGGTGCGCCCCTCTTTCTTACTCTTGAGGTACGAAATGATCGGCGTGACGAGTCGAAACTCTTCGGGCCCGGTCGCGTGATGAAACAGCGCGAGCGGCACCGTGGTCGATTTGAGCTCGGGCGTTTCCTTGCGAAACACGAAGGGCACGACACCCCAGCTCTTCTTATCCTTGAGCACGTGGTGATAGAAGGGCGGTACGATGGTGGTGTCCTGCTTCGGATCGTCGTCGTAGAAGCGGAAGTAGAACGGGGGCACCATCTCGAAGCTGTCGACTTCGTCGCTCTTCATCCAGAGCATCGGAAACACGCCCCACCAATCGGCGTGATCATTGGTCCAATGCCAGTAGGGCCCGATGAACGTGTGGCGATTCTTCGCGTCGCCATCGATCCAAGTGAGTAGTGGCGGAATGACCGTATGGTGATGGCCATCCACAACGCCCGTAGCGAACAAGGGCGGAAGACCTAACAGCCAGTTTTTTTTGTCGCGATGCGTGTAAAACGGCGGCAATACGAAGGTGTTGCGATCGGGACCGCGCAGCCACCACATAATGCCCAGCGGGACGTCCGCGTTGAGCTTCGAGCCGCGCCGATAGTAGTAGGGCAATACGAAGCGCTGCAGATCATCGGGCGCGCGACGTTCAAAGAACAGGGGGAAGATCGCCGTCGTGCGCACCTTGCCGCGTTGCTCCCGCATGAACGGCGGCGCGATCAGCCGATAGCTCAACGGCGGATCGTTGGTAATGGCCCCCGAGATGCGCTGGGGCTTGGGGCGAACGTCAGCTTCGGGCGACGGCGGCTTCGTCGCGGTCTGGGCCGCAGGCCCCGCTGGTGCTGCTTGAGGCTCGGGCGCTTGAGGCTCGGGCGCTTGAGGCTCGGGCTCTTGAGGCTCGGGCTCAGGCTCTTGAGGCTCGGGCTCGACGGGCGGCGCGGCCGGCGGTTCCGGCGAAACTTGCGGTTCGGGCTGGGCTGCTGGCTCCGAGCCTTGCGCAAACAGTGGGCCCACGCTGGAGACGACCATCAGGCAGGCCAGGACGAGCACCCGGGCATTCACGGGGCGATACACAGGCGCCGCTCTAGCCTTTCAACCGGGTCGGCGCAAGAAGTGCTCTCGCGCGCAACCTCGCGCGGCTTCACAAGGATTCAGGTAAAGCCGTGATAGGCGGCGGTCGCTCGCGCAAGGTCCGCCGCCCGCGCGGCGCGCTCCTCGGGTGCAAGGTGTCGATTGCGATCGGGATGCAGCCTTTTAGCAAGCTCGCGCAGCCTGCGCCGCGCGTGGGACCTGTCGAGCGATATGGGCGACGGCTGGTAACTCGACTTCGCCTCGGCACCCGGAACTTTTCGCAACAACGCGCCCAGCGGTAGACGCACGCTCATTTCCGTCATCGGCACCGGCCCGGCTTCAAAGCAGGCGTCGTGACCGCGGGTGGCGGCGATTTCGAGCAGGGCGGCCACCCGCAGACACGCTTGTTGACGCAACGCATCGCGTACCGCCTGTCTCGCCACACCGGCAAGCTCCATGGCGATAGCTCCCGAGCGCGAAGGCTTCTGCCACAGTGAGGCGACGCAAGCGCGATAGGCGTGCGCGTCGAGCGCTCCATTCTGTCGCAATAGATCGAGCAATGGATCGAAGCGACCGGCCACGTGCACACCCACGACATAGCCGCCATGAATCCAGACGCCGTGACGCAGACCGTCGCGATCCCGCATCACGACCACACCTTCAGTGCGCTGGGAAACAGCCTCCCAAAGCAACTCTTCAAGGGATCGTTCGTTCAACAGACGCGGGGTTTGCACGGGCTAAGCTTCGAGCGCCGCGGTGCATCGGGTCAAGAAAGCGCCCGGTCAAGAACGCGTCGGGTCAAGACACGACAATCCGTCAGCCTCGCCACAGGCTTCAACGTCCACGGCAATACCCGTCAGCTGAGCCATGCCCGAGAGTGCTTCGATTGCGTCCGGGCCATCGGGCGTCAGTAGGTTCGCATTCTGGCCGCGCGTCTGCTTGGCGATGGTAAGACCGGCCGCCTGTGCGTGGCCCCAGCCGTGGGGAAGGGCGACCACACCCGGCATCACCTCGTCGCTGATATGCAGGGGCAATCTAACCCGGCCCGTCTTACTGCTGATCTGAACCAGGCTGCCTGCGCTGAGCCCACGCTCTTGTGCGTCGGCTGAATGCATCGTCAGGTAGTTCGTGCCGCGTGGTCCGCGCACGAACGACTCCACATTGTGCATCCAAGAATTGTGCGACGTCTTGGTGCGCTGCGTTATGAGCAGCAAGTTCGGCGTTCGCTGGCCCGGTGCTGGCGGCACAGCGAGCGCACGCGCCGCATCGACAAATGCCTTGGGTGCGAGATCGACGCGCTTGCCCGGTCGTAAGACCTGTTTGCCAAGAAACGAATGGGGTTTGGTTTGAGCCAGCAGCTTACCGTGTTTCTGCTTACGCACGGATCCCAGCGAGGTGCCCGCGCTCACTGCCACGCCGTGATAAGCGAGCCGCGGCGAAAAGCGCAAGGCTGCAGGCAGCCAGCTGTCATCGGTGCTCGCCTCAAGCCACATCTGCAGCAGGCGACTGCCAAAGAGTCGTGTGCCGCAGGCGCGGGCGAGCTCGGAGAAAATGGACCATTCGTCCTTGGTCTGACCGGCGGGGGCAACCACACGATCACAGTGCTGCAGATATCGGAGCGGCTGAAACCCCTGGGCCGATAAGGGCACGTCCTCGCGTTCGAGAAACGAAGTGACAGGCAGGATGTAGTGGGCGAGGTTGCCAGTCTCATTGCGAAATAGATCGATGCTTACCAGCAGATCAAGGCCCGACAGTGCGCGCTCGATGCGCGCCGAGCTCGGGCAACTGAGGACCGGGTTGCCTGCGCTCACGAACATCGCGCGGATCTGGCCTGCGCCCGCTGTCTCGATCTCGTCGGCCAAAATGCCCGCGGGATAGCTGCCAAGCACCGGCTGAAAGCCCCCGATGCGCGACGGAACGGCTGCGATGCCTCGGCTCATGCGCTTGACGGTCTTACCGTTCTGGATCTGAGCCTGCGGTATCAGTAAACCGCCTTGACGATCTACGTTGCCGCTCAAGAGGTTTACCGCTTGCAGCAGCCAGCAAGCGAGTGTGCCCTGGCTGCCTTGATTGACCCCTGTTGAGCAATAGAGGGCCGCCCCGTCCGCCGCGAGAAAGATCGCCACGAGCTCGCGCGTCTTGTCCGCTGAAATGCCAGTAAGCTGCGCCGTAGCCTCGGGTGTCCACTCCTGGGTCAGCGAGCGCAGCGTCTCGAGGCCGTCAAGCTGTTTGACGATCGCATCCGGCACGCTGACGCGCGCCAACACCTCGCGCGCAAAGGATAAAAGGAAGTACACATCCGTGTTCGGGCGAATAAAGACCTGCTCGCCTAGCTGCTCTGCTGTCTCCGTGCGTCGGGGATTGATCAAAACGACATGGCCCCCGCGCTTTTCGATCGCCTTCAGCCGCTCAACCGGCCGCGGCAACTGCATGAAGCTCATGTGCGACACAGCAGGATTAGAGCCGATGATGATCAAGCACTGCGTTTGGTCGATATCCGGAACCGGCTGAATCAGGGCCGAGCCGTACATCGCCTCGCTGACCACGAACTTGTTGTTGCAGTCCTGGGAGCCCGACGTGAACAAATTGCGCGAGCCCAGGGATGCGAGAAAGAGCTGGGCAAATACCGGATGCAGCAGGCTGAACGCGGAAGGATTGCCCACGTACATGCCGATGCTCTGATCGCCATGCGCAGCTCGAATCCTCCGGACGCGCTCCCCGATTTCACGCAGGGCATCCGCCCAGGAAATCGGCTCGAAACGCTCGCCCACACGCTTGAGCGGCATAATGACGCGATCGGGTGACGCGTGTAGCTCCGTGTAGCGGATGCCTTTCACGCACGCGTAGCCGCGACTCACGACGTGATCGGGGTCGGGTCGCAGCTTAGTGACCTGCCCCTCACGGACGTCGGCGAGCAAGCCGCAACCTGCTTCGCAGATCCGGCAGAACGTGACCTGCGCAGTACCCGCAGTCGCCTCTGTCATCGCGCCTCCGTCATGGTGACCGCGTACCGGAGTCACGCGGGTGACACAAGCGAGTGATCTCTCGGGTCAGTGGCTCCATTCGTCGGGGCCGGAAATAAGCTTCCGCAGCGAGGCGAGGGCTGTGATTCTCGGCCAAGACCTGTACTCCATGGTTGACTCGGAGGTCCTTTCCCGCTTTTTGGACACATAGTAACGAGCGCCCCTGATCGGAGTCGTGGCATTGGCGAACCTTCTCGCAACGCAATTGAAGCTCGAGTACTCGCTGTTGCGGGTAGCAGTCCGTGTCGCCGCGCGTTTCCGCATTCCGATGCGCACGCTATCGGAGCTGCTGCGCCTGGCTTACTTCGAGGTGCTGCGGCACGAAGGGCTCACTCAGGCTGAAATTGGACGCAGGCTTGGCCAGACCGATCGCCACATGCGTTCACTCGCCCAGAAGCTGCGCTCGGATTTCTTCGCAGCCGAACGCGAGCCCGGTGTGATGCGCGAGCTTGAGACGATCGTCGCGGAAAAGGGCCCGCTGCCGCAGGAGCTGGCCGGGCTTTTGCCGTCTTTTAGCGAATTCGAATTGAAGAGAGCACTCGTCGAGCTGCTCGCCGAAAAGCGCGTTGCAGCGGGTCCCGACGGGCGTCTGCAGGTGGGTGCGCGTTTCGTGCAGCTAGCCTCCGATCAGTTTCAGCGCCGCATCGACTCGCTCAATCAATTTCTCGATGGTCTCCAACAGGCCGTCATGCATCGCCTGGTCTACGACCAGAAGCAGACGTCGACGATCAAGACAATCTCGTTCAGCGCCAACCCGGCGGCAGTCGAAGCGTTTATCGCGCAGTTTGAAGGCACGCTGCGGCGCGAGGTGGCAACGTTGGAAGAGCAAGCGCGCCTCGACCCCGGCAGCGCGCACCAATTCACGCTCGGGCTCACGTTCGCGCCCAGCACCGACTCCCATCTCGACGACAAGTAAGGCGTGCGTTTGCAGCATCGGAAGCCAGCCCACGTTCTTGGGGCACAGTTTTCTAGGCTGATTGTGCAACGCCTCCACCGGGAGCCAGAACGAGCACAAAAATGGGCGAAAAGCATTGTGATTTCCCCACTGGGATCGCAACCTCGGATTCTTGCTTGAGTGAGGGTCCGATGTTTGAAAAGCAGCCCGCGCACTACCGATACGACCGCGCCGTGGTCATCGGTGGCAGCCTGGCCGGGTTATGTGTTGCGCGCGCGCTAAGCGCCCATTTTCGCGAAGTGATCGTGTTCGAAAAGGATGCGCTGCCCAAGGACAAGCCCGCACACCGTAAGGGCGTCCACCAAAGCCATCACATCCACAATCTATTGCTGCGCGGCCAGCACGAGTTCGAAGAGCTGTTCCCTGGCTTTCGTCAGGCTGCCCTCGACCTCGGTGCAGTACCCCTCGACTACACCAAAAACATGGACCGCTACATGGTCTGGGGTTGGTCGCCCCTGTTCGACAGCGGGCTTATCGGTCTTTCCGCCACGCGCATCTTGATCGAGTATGCCCTGCGTCAGCGCTTTCATGCGCTCGTTACCAACGCCAAGCTCGTTGATGGCACGCGCGTCGAGGGCTTACTCACCGATAAGAGTAAGGGCTTGCGCGTGGTCGGCGTGCGCACCGATGCCAAGGACGAGAGTCTGCGTGAGCTACAAGCAGACTTTGTTGTCGACTGCGCCGGCAAGGGCTCGCGCCATGCCAAGTGGTTCCAAGAGCTCGGCCTGCCACCGCTCGAAGAAGACGTGGTCGAGTCCCACTGCGGCTATAGCTCGCGGTTCTTTCGCACCAAGTCGCCTGAGGGCCACGGCGGCCGCGGCATCATTATCGACGCGCGTTTGCCTGACTTTCCTGCTTGGGGTGCGCTCGCACCTTACGAGGATAATTTGTACGTGCTGACGCTTGGTGGCTTCAGCCGGCAGTATCCGCCGACTGACGAGGAAGGCTTCATGCGTTTTGCGGAAACCTTACTCGTGCCTGACATCGCCGACGTGATCAAGAAGTGCGACCCAGTCGGGCCTGTCACCTCGTCGCGCAGCATGACGATGCGCTGGCGTCATCTTGATCGTTGGCGTGCCGAGCTTCCGGGCTTTATGTTGCTCGGCGATTCCTTATGGAACTACAACCCGCTTTACGGTCAAGGCATGAGCGTAGCGGCAGTCTCCGCGCGGATTCTGCGCGACGAGCTGCTGCGCGACCAGAACCTTGATACCTTACCGTTGCGCGTGTTCAAGCCAACCAAGAAATTCGCGCGACCTTATTGGGATGGAACCGCGCTGCTCGACATGCGCTGGCCCGGCACCGAGGGTAAACGGCCATGGCATCTGCGCATCACCTCGGCACTCGGAGATCTGTTCATTCGTGCCGCTTTCGATGACAATCGGGTCTACACGCAACTCATGCATCAGATCCACATGCTGAAGGGGCCGACCGCCCTGATGACACCGACTATGGCTTGGAAGATGCTGCGCACCGCAGTGAGGCTCGCACTTCCCTCGGCTGCGAAGCCCAATGCGCCGATTCGCCTTTCCCCGGAGACGCGCTCGGACCTTCCATGATCCTCGTGACCGGTACCAAGCGCTCGGGCACCTCGATGTGGATGCAGATCCTCAAGGCCGCCGAGTTACCCGTGCTGGGCAACGCCTTTCCGAAGAACTGGGGGCGGTCGATCCGCGCGGCCAATCAAGAGGGCTTCTACGAATCGGAGCTGTGCAGCGGCATCTACTACGCGACGAATCCGAATCCAAAGACCGGCCTCTACCTCGCTCCAGAAGCCACGCGTCGCGCGGCGGTCAAAGTGTTCGTGCCAGGGCTCGTGCGCTCCGATCTCGCGTTCATCGACCGCGTGATAGCCACCATGCGCAGCGTGCGCGAGTACGGCCCGTCGATCGCTCGGCTCTATCGCATGGAGCACGAGCACAAGCTGAGCGTGGCGCGCGAACAGGGTGAAGATGAAAGCAGTGTGCCCGTGATCGAGCACGTGCCCGCCGAGCTCATCGTTCGCTTAGACATGGGCCTCCATGCCGCCGACCCTAACTACGGGTCAGCGTACTTCAAGCGGCCTTCACCCCAAGCTGCGTTGGCAAGGGGGAGGCTCGCACCAACGCTCAGGCCGCGGCCCTGCGGCCCTTCTTACCTTTGGTAAGATGCGCGACGGCTTCACCGAGACCATCGACCGTCAGCGGGAACATCTCAAACACGCGTCGTACGTGCTCGATCGTGTTGCCGCCCCAGTAGCTCACCGGCTCGGGATTCAGCCAACAGTGGCGCTCGAAGTGACGTGACAACAACTCGAGCCAGGCAATGCCGGCATTCTTGTCGTCTTCGCCCAGGTATGCCGAGCCATTGGCAGCGAGCAGCTCGTAGGGCGCCATCAAGGCATCACCGACCATAATCAACTTGTAGTGCGGGCCGCACTCGTGAATCAGATCGTCGATGCGCACTTTGTCGTTGAAGCGCGCGTCCTTGTAGACTTGGCCATAAACGCAGTTGTGAAAGTAGTAGGTGCGCAGCTCCTTGAAGTGCGAGGCCTTGCTCGCCGCACTGAACAAGCGCGACACGAGCTCGGCATACGGGTCCATCGATCCGCCCACGTCCATCATCAAAATCACGCGTGTGTTCGGCCTGCGTGGTGGGCGTATCTTGACGTCGAGCTCGCCGGCATTCTTGGCCGTCGCATCGATCGTGCCCTCAAGGTCGAGCTCTTCTTCGACGCCCTCGCGAATGAACGCACGCAGCTTACGCAGTGCTACGCCCGCTTGGCGCGTATCGAGGGTAATGTCGCTACGGTAGTCGCGATAGGCGCGCTCGCCCGCCACTTGAATGGCGGAACGATTCTTACCAGTTCCGCCCACGCGGATACCCTTACGCGCAGCCCCACTGTGACCAAAGGGCGACTTGCCAGCCGTGCCCACCCACTTGTTGCCGCCGTCGTGACGCTCTTTTTGTTCGCGCAGACGCTCCTCGAGCATCTGCTTGAGCGTCTCCGGATCGAACTGTTCAAAAAGCTTACGCTCCTCGTCGGTCAGCTCCGCGATCTTGTCTTTTGCGTCAAGCAACCACTCGAAGATCTGCTTTTTGATTTCAATGCCACGCCGCTCCACGCCCTTGAAATGCGCAAGGAACGCGTCGTCGAATGCATCGAGGTGCGTCTCGCTGTGCACGCAGAGCGCACGCGCCACGTGATAAAAGCCATCTAGCGAGCTTTCGTGCAGGCCCATGCTGAGCGCCTTGGCGAGTGCCACGGCCTCTTGGGTCCCGACCGGCACCTTGCGCGCGCGCAGCTCGTAGATGAACGGTACGATCATGATCCTATGACCGCCATTGCGCGCCGCCAGCAAGCTGATCGGCGTAGGCCACGAGATCCTGCTCCTTCTTCAAGAGCGTACCGAGAAACGGTAAGTCTTTGTCGAGCTTCACGCTCTTGATCCCCGAGGCCTTGAGCGCCGCTATCCAATCGATGAGCTCGCTCGTGCTCGGACGCTTACGCAGCCTGCGCATGTCGCGGATCTGGTAAAAAGTCGCGATCGCTTGCTCGACCAGCTCTTCGCCAAGCTTCGGATGGTGCACGTTGACGATGTCGCGCATCAGCTGCTTTTCCGGGAAATCGATGAAGTGGAACACGCAACGACGCAGAAACGCGTCCGGCAGCTCCTTCTCGTTGTTGCTCGTGATGATCACCACGGGACGTTGCTTCGCGACGATTTCGTCGTTCGTCTCCGGGATGAAGAAGCGCATGCGGTCGAGCTCATGCAACAAATCGTTCGGGAACTCGAGATCTGCTTTGTCGACCTCGTCGATCAGTAACACCACGCGCTTTTCGCTCGAAAATGCCTGGCCGAGCGGCCCGAGCTTGATGTAGCGACGGATGTCTTTCACGTCGCCATCGTTGAAGCGCGAATCGTAAAGCCGCTGGACCGTATCGTAGACGTACAAGCCGTCTTGGGCGCGCGTCGTGCTCTTCACGTGCCAACGCACAAGCTGCATGTCGAGCCCTTCAGCTATCGCCTCGGCGAGCAACGTCTTGCCAGTGCCCGGCTCGCCCTTGACGAGCAACGGTCGCTCGAGCGCCAGCGCGCAGTTAACGGCGGACTCTAAAGCCTCGTTGGTCAGGTAGCTTTTGGTGCCTTGAAAACGACGAAACGTCTGGGTCATAAAGCTCTCGGTCAATGTTGACGGCTGCTACATTAGGTTAGCATCGTTTATTTAGAGTCGGTAGCACCCGCTCACCAGCCGGGCGCCTATGTGGTAAACGCGAGGCTCGATGTACGCCTCATCACGCATCTTCCGCTCGCTGTCGTTCTCACTGTTGCTTACCGTTACGGGCTGCCGTTGTAGCAAACTCGCAGGCGAGGTTGGCTCTGTCGCATTCAAGCGCTGCGCGCAAATGTCCCCGCCCGACTCGCGCAGCTGGCACGCGGGCGAGCTCGAACTGGTGATCGAAGATCGCGTGCTGCGGGTAAAAGGTAAGCAGGACAGCATACGAATCGCCGCTTTCACGGGTCCGGTGGGCGCCGCCCTCACGCGTCATGAGCTTGCAGCGATCACAGCCGCGCGCCCGCAGCTCGTGGTGATGCTCGGCGGGCTAGGCGATGACGAAGAGATGGCCAAAGCGAGCTTGGCCGGACTCGCAGCCCTGCGCGTGCCGAGCCTATTCATCGCAGGCGGCGCCGATCGTAGCGCGGTCGTCCAAGCCGCTTTTGACGACGTTGAAGATGCCGCACGAGATTTCGTGATCCATGGCAGCGGCCTGCGCGAGCTTACGATCGGTCGCGATCGTTTCGCGATCATGGCCGGAGCACCTGACGGTCGCTACGCGCTCGATGACAAGTCCTGCGGCTTTGAAAACGACGATCTGAGCGACCTGCGCGACGCGATCGAAGCAGGGGACACCAAGACCTCCCGCGTGTGGCTTCTGAGCTGGGCTGCCCCCGCGGGCTTCGGCGTGACGCGCGCCTTGGGCGGACAAGACGTTGGCAGCGAAGGCCTAGCCGAGCTTGCCGAAGACATCGGAGCTCGTGGCGGCCTGTTCGCGTTCCCGGAGAGCGCGGTCGCACAGGCGCTGAAAGATGCGCAAGGTAAGGGCTTTTCTCTCGTAGTTCCACGGCTCGGACGCACCGGTGCCAGCCGTGCGGACGGCGGTCGTGTGGTCAGCAGTGTGGCGCGCCTCGCTGTTGGCGCAGCGGGTCTCGGGCTTCAGTGAGCTAACACGCCGATCCGATCGCTGTGCTCACGCGTAATGCCCTTCAGGAGCCCCGAGTGACCCATCGACAAGTCGCCCAGCATCAGTACGCCGCGCTTCGTCAGGGTGACTTGTCGTTAGCTCCGCGCCGGTTGTTGTCATTGGTCATGGGGCCGCCTGCGTCAGAGCAAGCTCCGCCCGCACAAGCTTACGAGGCCCGCGTGGTGCTCGTACTTGCCCCGCGCGTCGTGCTCTGGGAAGCTCAGGCCGTGACGGGGGAAACGGGGGACGCGCTGAGCGACGAGGCATTGGTCTACGCGATCGCGCGTGGTGATCGTGACGCGCTGGCGCAGTTGTACGATCGTCAAGCGTCGCTCTTGCTCGGATTGGGAGCGCGCATTCTGGCAGGCGGTGCCTCCGCGCGAGAGGTCGAGGACGTACTGCACGATGTTTTCGTGGAAGTGTGGAAGCACGCCGGTGATTTCGATCCGGAGCGTGCCAGCGTCCGCACGTGGTTGTGTTTACGGATGCGTTCACGCTGCCTGGATCGCGCGCGCGCAGCGATGCGGCGTCGTGCGGCTCCCCTCGAAGAGGCGCTGCTCGAGCCCCTACCGGAAGGCCAGTCGGCGGGCGTCGATGCCAGCCGTGTGCGCCACGAGGTCGCGCATCTGCCCGAGTTACAGCGTCAGGTGCTCGTACTCGGCTACTTCCAAGGGATGTCGTCCCAGGAGATCGCCGACACACTCCACATTCCGCTTGGAACCGTCAAATCGCGCGTGGCTGCCGCACTCACGCATCTGCGCACGATCCTGGCCGAGAAAACAGAAGGCCTCTCGGAGAAGGCAGCAGAAGACGTATCCAAGAAAGCACCAGAAGGATTCGCATCGTGAGTACGCCCGACGACTTTCTCGATCGCTTTCTCCTGGAATTCGAGGGAGCCGATGTGTTGCCTGTGCTGTCTGAGTTGCAGCCCTCTAGGCAGCCCTCTCCCAATCTGCGCGCGCGGCTTCTGCAGCAGGCGACGCACGAAGGTAGACTGTCGCGCTTTGCCGAGACGGCAGCCGAGATGCTCGATCTGACGTCCGAGGCCGCCCAGGCACTGCTCGATCGCATCGATGACCCCAGCGTCTGGTCCCCTGGGCTCGCGCCAGCCATGACGCTCTTTCACGTCCAGGGCGGCCCGCGCGTGCAGGGCGCTATTACTGGCTTTGTGCGCATCGAGAGCGGCGCAGGCTTTCCCGATCACGAGCACCTCGGCGACGAGGAGGTGTTGATCATCCAAGGCACGTGCTTGGATTCGATAGAAGGTAAGGTCTATCGACCAGGCGACCGCGTGCGCATGGCAAGTGGCAGCGCCCACAGCTTTGAAGTTCGGCCGGGACCTGCCTTTCTATATTTGGCAGTGGTGTTCAACGGGATCCGAGTAGGGGATCAAGATCTGCGGCCCGACGACCCGCGCCTGTAGCCCACGCTTGACCCGCGCTTGTAGAGCGCTCCGAGGTCGCTCTTTACACCAATTGCATGAAACGCTGGCAGCCATCCTGCGTGCACCCGTCTGCGCGCTTGACAGAATGGCGTTCCTGACTATCATTCGCCCTCTTTGCCGCCGGGCCTTCGTGCGTCTATCGTGCGGAAAAGACTCGCAAAATGGCCGATCTCGTCATCCCTCTCTACGACCTCGATACCGCTGGCAAGGATTACACCTTTGCCCTGGGAGCGGCGTGGCTGGACCGCGTGCTCGAGGGCACGGGTGTCCGCGGTGAGACCGAGGGCGAGCCGGGCCAGGTGACCGTGCATGCCCAGCGCAATGGACGCGAGATCCTGATCCATGGCCGCGCGCACGCACGTTTGGTCACAGAGTGTGGTCGCTGCTTGAAGGGCTTGCCCCTCGACGTCCACACCGATATCGGTGCGCTCTACGCGCCCGCCGACGCGCCCAAGCGGCCGCCGGTGCTGGTTGACGACGACGATATCGAGGTCGATGACACAGACCATGAGGTCTACACAGGCGACAAGGTCGAGATCGACGACCTGGTACGCGACTCACTGCTGCTTGAGCTGCCGATGCAGCCGCGCTGTGATCTAGGTTGGGCTTGCCCCAACATCGATCTTCCTGAACACCTGCGTGCTGCTGAAGGTGTCAGCACGAAGGGCTTTGGCGAGGGCAATGTTGATCCTCGTCTTCTACCACTGATAAAGCTCGCCAAGGGCGAGCCCGATAAGGAGTGATCCCGTGGCCGTTCCGAAGCGAAAAAACCCTCGGTCTCGGCGGAATTCCCGCCGTGCCAACCACGATAAAGTGGCTGCCCCGACGCTCGTTCCTTGCCCGAACTGCGGCGACGTGATGGTTCCCCATCGCGTCTGCCCCTCTTGTGGACAATACAAGGGTAAGCAAGTCATCGATACCGGCACGACGCAGCCTGAGGCCTGAGTACAACCATGTTCCGTCTAACGGGCAAGGTTGTAATCGTGACAGGCGGATCGCGCGGCATCGGTCGCGCGATTTGCGTGATGATGGGTAAAGCCGGTGCGCACGTAGTGGTGAACTACGCGGGCAACGAAGCTGCGGCCAAGGACACGCTCGATCTGGTTGTAGCGGCAGGCGGTACCGCCGAGCTGAAGCGTTTCGACGTGGCGGACGAAGAGGCCGTGCAGAAGGCCTTCAAGGAAGTCACCGATGCCCACGGCAAGCTCGATATCCTCGTGAACAACGCGGGCATCGCGCTCGATCAGATCCTGTTGCGCGTCAGAAAAGACGAGCTCGACCGCACATTTGCGACGAATATCTACGGCACGATGTTCTGCGCCAAGGCCGCCGTGCGAACGATGATGCGCGCCAAGACGGGGCGTATCATCAACCTGTCGAGCGTTGTTGCCGAGTCAGGCAACCCTGGTCAGGCTGCCTATTCCGCTTCGAAAGCGGCCATTATCGGGTTGACGAAGACACTCGCTCAGGAGTACGCATCGCGCGGCATCACGGTCAACACCGTGGCGCCCGGTTTCATCGAAACCGATATGACTGCGAGTCTGCCCGAGGCAGCGCAGAAGGGGATCGTGGAGCGGACGCCCCTGGGGCGCGTTGGTAAGCCGGACGAGGTTGCCGCCGCTGTTCTGTTTCTCGCCTCAGACGAAGCAAGTTACATCACCGGTCAGGTCATCCGCGTCAACGGCGGCATGTACGTATAGTTTTTTGCAGCGTAGAGCTAGAGCGCCACGTCGGCGCGCAATGTATACGCGGTGTGAACGCCGCGCGTTTCGGAGGAATGGATGGATATCGCCGACAAGGTTAAGGAGATCATCTCCCAGCAACTCGATGTGGACCTCGCCGAGGTGAAGGAGCCTGCCTCCTTTATCGATGATCTCGGAGCCGATTCTCTCGCCATCGTAGAGCTTGTGCTCGCGTTCGAGGAACAGTTCGAGATCGACATTCCCGACGAAGACACGGAGAAGATCCGTACCGTGGGCGACGCGGTTTCTTACATCCAAGAGCACAAGGGCAAGTGAAGTGAGCGTCTGCGGACCATGCGCACTAGCACCAGTTGCGCATGCTCCGTTTCCGTGTGAAGCGCATCCATAGGGATTGAGCTTGCTAGCTCGAGCATCGGGCACCTAGACGGTGCTCGGCATCGGCAGCTTGGCGCTGCGCTAGGCTGCCCAAATCACGCAAAGGTGGGCAACGATGCGCAGGGTGGTCATCACAGGAGTGGGCGCGGTCAGCCCTTGTGGGCTCGACACGGAAACGACGTGGAGGTCCATCAAGGCAGGCAAGAGTGGCATCGCCACGATTGAGCTGTTCGATCCGAAAGAGTACGCGTCGAAAATCGCGGGTGAGTGCAAGGGATTCAATCCTGAGCAATACATCCCCAAGCGCGACGTGCGCTCCATGGATCGCTTCATTCACTTGGCGATGGGCGCAGCCCACGAAGTGATGAAGTCCTGCGGCATTGGCGAAGATGACGCCGATCTCAAGCTACGGACCGGTACCCTGATCGGCGTTGGGATCGGCGGCCTGGGTTACATCGAGAGCATGGCGAAGGTGCTGGCCGCGAAGGGGCCGAGCAAGATCACGCCGTATTTCATACCTGGTACCATCGCCAATTTGGCTCCGGGCCAAGTCTCGATGAAGTACGGCTTGAAAGGCGTGAGCTACACGAACACCAGCGCCTGTTCCTCGGGCGCTCACGCGATAGGTGAAGCGTTTCGTACGATCGTGCGCGGCGAGCTCGATGCCTGTGTGGCCGGCGGCGCGGAGGCGGCGATCACTCCCCTGGGCGTCGGTGGCTTTGCGGCCATGCGCGCGTTATCCAAGCGCAACGATGAGCCTCAGAAGGCCAGTCGCCCTTGGGACAGCGGTCGCGATGGCTTCGTGATCGCCGAGGGCGCAGGTTTGATCTTCATGGAAGAGCGCGAGCACGCCATCAAGCGCGGCGCCACGATCTACGCGGAGATCGTCGGTTACGGTGCCAGCGCGGATGCTTACCATCTGACGCAGCCTGCGCCCGAAGGCGAGGGCGCGCAGCGCGCGATGCGTGCTGCGCTTGCCGACGCCAAGGTGAACGCCAGCGAGGTGGACTACATCAACGCCCATGGCACTTCGACTCCGGTTGGGGACATGCTCGAGCTCAAGGCTGTCCGCCATGTGTTTGGCGATCACGTCAACAAGCTTTGGGTCTCGAGCACCAAGTCGATGACAGGCCATTTGCTTGGCGCGGCGGGTGGTCTCGAAGCGGTGTTTAGCGTGCTGGCGCTGCATGAGGGCATTGTGCCTCCCACGATCAATCTGGACGATCCGGATCCGGAAGTGGGCAGCATCGATCTCGTGCCGCACGAGGCACGCAACCGTGCACTCAAGCTCGTGCTTTCCAACTCGTTTGGGTTCGGTGGCACGAACGCTTCGTTGATCTTCCGAAAGCACGGCTGATGTCTGTGGTTGTACCTGCTTCTGCCATCGCGGTCGGCAGCGACCACGCCGGCGTCGAGCTGAAGCGGACGCTGGTCGCAGTGCTTGAAAAGCGTGGACTGACGGTGCTCGACCTTGGCACCGACAGTACTGATTCCTGCGACTATCCTGATTTTGCGCATGCCCTTGCAGCCGCGATCGAACGCGGCGAGGTGAACCGCGGGTTGCTGGTGTGCGGGACCGGCGTCGGCATGGCGATCACGGTCAATCGTCATCCTTTGGTGCGCGCCGTGGTATGCAGCGAGCCGCTGTCGGCGCGCATGGCTCGTAGGCACAATGACGCCAACGTGTTGTGCGTGGGTGCGCGCGTGATCGGCCCAGACACGGCTCTCGATATTCTCGATGCTTTTTTGAGCACGGACTTTGAGGGTGGTCGGCACGCAAAACGCGTCGCCAAGATCAACCCCGCGTGAAGCAGCTTGCGCTGCCGCAGTTTCAGAGTGAGCGCGCCCGCTTTGTGCTGCGCTTCAACTGCGAGCAGTGCACGTACTTCGCAGCAGAAAGCGGGCGCTGCAGCCACGGCTATCCGAACGCACAGCATCGCGAGGCACAGACTCAGGCTGACGGTGCCGAGCTCGTGTTCTGTAAGGAGTTTGAGCTGCGCTGATTGAGCGTATCTCGCCGCTGTAAGCGCATGCGATGCCGTGCTTTGGGCGAATGGTGGCGAGCGGCAGCATCTCGATCGGATGGCCCGCGGCCAGGTTTCTGCCGGTGCTGGCCAGCCTAATGCTCGTCACATCTGGTACGCTCGGTCGACATGGACATGACTGAGGCCCAGGATCTGCTCGCGTTTATCGATGCGAGTCCCTCTCCCTTTCACGCCGTGGCCGAGAGCGTTAGACGCCTTCAGGCCGCGGGCTATCGCCCATTGCAGGAAGGTGACGCCTGGCAGCTTGTACCCGGCGATCGCGTGTACGTGGTGCGCGATGGCGGTACGTTGGCTGCGTTCGAGATCGGCAGCGAGCCGGCGGAGGAGCACGGCTTTCGCCTGATCGGCGCCCATACCGATTCGCCCGGTTTACGCATCAAGCCGCAGCCCGAAGTCGCGCGCGATGGATACCGACAGCTTGCCGTCGAAGTCTACGGTGGGGCGCTTTACAGCACGTGGCTCGATCGCGACTTGTCGATCGCAGGTCGCGTGTGCGTGCGCGAAGCGAAAGGCGAGCTGAGCATGCACCTGGTGCGCTTGCCCGGGGCGCCGCTGCGCATCCCGAATCTTGCGATCCATCTCAATCGCAACGCCAACGACAGCTTGCAGATCAACGCGCAGCAACATCTGGTGCCGGTGTGGGGCTTGGGCGACAAGAACGGCTTTTCCTTGCGGGATGGGTTGGCACAGGCGCTTACCCGCGAGGGCGTGCGCGTGGCGCCGGAGGCTGTGCTCGGTTGGGACCTAGCGCTATTCCCGGTCGAGCCGTCGCGTGTGATCGGAGACGGCGACGTGTTCTTGTCTGCACCGCGTCTCGATAACCTCGCGGGTTGTCATCACGCCTTGCGCGCGTTGCTGAACAGCGGCTCGAACGGTAAAGCGCCGCGCGCGCGTACACGTGGCGTGGTGCTGTTCGATCACGAAGAGGTCGGTAGCGAGAGTGCGCGTGGTGCGGGGTCGAGCTTGCTGCGCACGCTGCTCTCGCGCGTGATCGAGGCGCATGGTGCGTTCAGTGAGACGCGTTTGGCGCGCGCGTTGTCGCGCTCGCTGTTCGTGTCGAGCGACATGGCCCATGGCGTCCACCCGAACTACGCCGATCGTCACGAGCCCGGGCACCGTCCGATCTTGGGTCAGGGGCCTGTGATCAAGGCCAACTCCAATGCGCGCTACGCGACCGACGGCGAAACATGGGCATTGGTGGAGCTTCTGGCAGAGCAGGCGGAGACCAAGCTACAGCGTTTCGTCGTGCGTTCGGACCTGGGCTGCGGTAGCACGATAGGTCCGGTCACTGCGTCGAGTCTTGGCATTCGCACGGTGGATATCGGTAGTCCCATGCTCAGTATGCATTCATCGCGCGAGCTTGCGGCGGTCGCGGACGTGGCACCCATGATCAGGATGCTAAGCGCGTTTCTCGCAGGGTAAGGTTTGCAGACTCAGCCGACCCGACTTGCGTGCTGAACACCGTGCTCTAGGCGCGCGCCTGTGCACTGAGCCAGTCGATGAGGTTCGCTTCGACGCGGCTTGTCCAGGCAAAGCCCAGATGTCCGCCGTCGACCCACTCCACGTTCACGTGGGAGGGCAAGCTACCCAAGTATTTCGAAAGTGGCAGCGCTAGCACCATCGGATCGTGTTTGGCGATGACGATACGGGTGGGCAGTGCAAGCTGCGCCAGGTGCGGTGCGACTTCAGTTTCGTGATAATAGTGCTCCGCATTTTGAAAACCGAAGCGCGGGACCACCGCCAGCTCATCCCATGCGCGAATCGTACGCACCGCCTGGATGCGTTGCAGCGCTGTGGGAACGCGCTGTCTTGCGTGCGCATGCATATAGATCTCTTTGAGACCGCGCAGCACGTGTTTGCGGTAGACCAAGCGCGCGCTGCTATCGATATCGCGCGCGCCCTGCTTCAGATCGAGCGGGGCACACAAGGAAGCTACCGCGCGCACGCGAGCATGCTCGGGCGTGAAGCCCCAGCGCAGCACCATATGGCCGCCCATCGAGCAACCGAGCACGACGATCCGCTCGTAGGGTTTGAGCGCAGGGCTTGCGAGCGCGGCATCGAGATCGACCGTAAGGCCCGCGTGGTAAATGTCTTCACCAGCACGGTCGGCGCCGCGTAGGTTGAGTAGGAGCGTGTTGAGGTTTGCACGATGGGCGAGGCGAGCGAGGCGCTTCATGTAAGGTGAATCGATTGAGCCTGCGAGACCGTGCACGATCACGAGTAAGGGCGCCCCGTCGCGGACGTGACTCAGCCAGCCCGTCAGTCGTACCTTACCGATTTGGTCATCGTCCCAGAATGCTTCGAAC
Source organism: Polyangiales bacterium (assembly GCA_038257655.1). GTDB lineage: Bacteria > Myxococcota_A > Polyangia > Polyangiales > DASUME01 > DASUME01. Next base: position 36,478 of record JBBSJC010000009.1, read on the forward strand.
GGCTTGCCTGGCAAAGCCGGTGCAGGACGCAGCCCGGCTTGCATGACGGGAACCACGGTGAGCAGGTGACCAGTGAGCGCATCAAGAAGCCGCATCGCATAGCGCTACCACGCGGCTTGCTTGCGCGTTACCGCTTTGCGCGGGGATGGCGCGCGGAAGGCCACAACGACGCCTAACAGCGGCACAGAAGCGCCACAGACGCGCCTAGCAACGACGCAGAAACGAAAGTACGGCATCGCTAAATACGTCGTTGCTGTCGCCGGCGACCATGTGTCCTGCGTCCCGCACGTTTACGAACTCGGCGTGGGGCACATGCCTTAGAAATTCGGCTACGTCTTCATCGGCGATTACATCGCTGAGCTTGCCGCGCACGAGTAGGGTCGGCACGCTCAGGGCGCGCGCCGACGCGACTAGACGTTCCTTGCGCAGGGCGCTCGTACCGGGAGCCGAGGGCGCTAGAAACGCCGGATCCCAGTGCCAGCGGTAGCGACCGTCTTCCCCTAGTCTTACGTTCTTGGCCAAGCCGTCGAGGTTGGTCGGGCGCGTGCGCTGGGGTTGATAGGCTGCGATCGCTGCGGCCACTTCTTCGAGTGAGGCAAAGCCGTCCGGCTTTTGGCGCATGAATTGAACGATGCGTTCGATGCCTGACACCTGCGCTGTCGTCGCAATGTCGACGAGCACGAGCGCGCGCGCGCTCGTGCCTGTCATGCCCGAATCTTCGCCTTGGGCGACGAGTGATGCGATGCCGCCCAAGGAAGCACCGACCAACACGGGCATAGGAGCAGACGCGCTGAGCGCGCCGAGCCTCAACGAACCGATGACGGCGCGCAAGTCGGCGACGAAACGATCCAAACGATAGTCTCCGTCGGTAGCCCACTCGCTTTCGCCGTGACCGCGCAGATCGAGCGCGATACTGCGAAAACCCGCATCCGCTAACTTCTGGCCCGTGGGGCCCCACGCGTGTCGCGTCTGGCCGCCGCCGTGAAGCAGTAGAACTGGCGGCGCATCGTCTGCGCCGAGCACGTCCGCGGCGAGCCTGATTCGATCGCCTTGTAACGTGACGCGCACCTCGACAGTGTAGTCTGAACGTCAGAGCCCGCCTGCCCAAAGTTCTGATGTCAGCGCCGGGGCTATCAGCGTAGGGGCTGGTCGTGATCGGCGGGGCGTACCAGGCCGGCACGCTTCAGTAGCAGCATCAACGCTGGTACGAACACACTCAGGCCGATGAACATCTCGTCGACTGCGTCAGGCCATGCGGAGCCCAGGATCGCTACGAGAAAAGACATGGCAGCGAGCAGCGGGCCCGCGCGGAAATAAGCCGACATCGCGGCGCCTCCGAGGCCGATGATCAACGCGTCTGCAATCAGCACGCGAAAGGGCTCCGTGTTCGTCATCACGCCCGACAACCGATTGGCAAAGCTTACGGCTAGGGTGGCGACGCTGATCTCGGCGATGCGTCTGTTGATGAAGTTCCACTCACCGTGTCTGCGCCACCAGATGATGATGCCGA
>JBBSJC010000010.1:0-37922 GCA_038257655.1 Polyangiales bacterium
CAACCGCGCGCGCCGCCGCGAAGCATTGCAGCGTCAGGAAGCGCAGGCCGCGCTTCGTCAGCGTACCGCCGAAGAATACGCAGAGCAGGTGCGCGAGCGCTTGAGCAAGCTGTCCGGCGTCGAAGGCGAGGCCGTGACGTTACTCGGTCAACAGAAAGTAGCGCAGCAAGCCCTCGAAGCGTCCCGCGCGATTTTAGCCGGCCTCCAACTCGAAAAAGAACAGCCGCCGAACGAGTTTCGGGTGGTCGAGCGCGCCAAACCGGCCGCGTTTCCGAAACAGTCAGGTCGCAAGAAGGTCGCGCTGATCTTTCCTATCGGCAGTATCGTCGTCGCTCTGATCGGTCTGCTTGTTTGGTCGCTACGGCGCGCCGATGTCCGCACGCCGAGCGAGGCTGCGTTTTGGAGTAACCTGCCGGTTGTTGGTGCCAGCACCTGGCCGCGCGATCCCGAGATGCTCGCCGCGCTCATGCACGACCTTGACGACTACGCGCCCAACTGCGTGGGCGTGACCTTGATCGTCGGGGCCTCGATGGAGGAGGCCCATTTGGCGCGGCGCGTCGCCGATTGGGACGGCCACACCGGACAACCGTTTGGCTCCGTGGATGAGCAACGTCTGCTCGGCGCCGGCGCCGACATCGATAACGCCTATCGGCTCGCGGTGCGTGACGGCAATCCGAGCGCGGCCCCGCAATCGCGTGAAGCACCCAACATGCAGATCCTGACGCTGACGGGGCCCGTGCCCGCCCAGGCCCTGCGGCGCGCCGCGCGTCTGGCTGATCGCGTGCTCGTCGTCGTCACGAGCGGACGGCACGATGTGTTTCAGCTGATGAAGATCCGCGGCCGCTTGGGTCGCGACGAGGGCATCGGCATCCTACTCGTGGGGCTCGAAAAAGACCTGGCGATGGTCCGCGACCGAGTCGGCCCGATCGAGCGCTTTTGGCATGCCACGCGCAGTGTCCCCCGCGCCGGCGCTGCCTGAGCTAAGCGACCGCCGCGAAACAATCAGGTCGGATCGGCGTCGAGGCGGGGATGCGTCGGCGTCGAGGCGATCTGATTGTTTTGCGGCGGTCGCTAAGCGGCGGTCGCTAAGCCGCGGGCGCTAAGCCGCAGGCCTAAGGCGCCTAAGGCAAGAAGCCACCTAAGCTTGGGGCTTTGCAGCCGCAAACCACTTGGCGGTTTCACCAAGCCCCTCGGCGAGCGAAGTAGCAGGGCCGATAAGCGACACGCAACGGGTGGGGTCCAGCACCGAGCGCTCGACGTCGCCGTCCCTACGCGGACCAGGCTTCACCTCGATCGGCTGTCCGAGATGCTGCGCCAGATGGTCGACCAACATGCGCGTGGTGGTCGCTTCGCCCGTGCATACGTTGGTTACGGGCTCGGCGATGCGCCCCTCGAGCGCGGTCATGTTCGCGCGCACCACATCTGCGACATACACGTAATCGCGCACGCAACCAGGGTCGCCAAGCTCCTTTTTAGCGTTGATCTGAAGCGGCTGCTTGTCGCGCAGGCGTTGCGCAAAAATCGCGATCACACCCGCTTCGCCGTGTGGATCCTGACGCGGACCGTACACGTTTGCGTAGCGCAGCACCGTATAGCGCAGCCGATGGGAATGCGAGAACGCGCGCAGGTAGCCTTCGATCGCGAACTTGGAGCAAGCGTAAGGTGACAGCGGTAGCGGCGGGTCGCTCTCCTTGGCGCGCCTGCCCTCTTCGATCTCGCCGTAGATGGCGCCACCCGTGCTTGCAAACACGAAGCGCGACACGCCTTGTAGCGCGCTTTCGCGGATCAAATTGAGGCTGCCTAAGATGTTCACCTCGGCATCGCGCAGCGGCTCACGGGTGCTGACCACAACGCTCGTCTGCGCCGCTTGATGGCTGACGGCCTCGGGCTTGAACGTCTTGAACATGTCCTGCACGAGCGCAGGGTTTCGGATGTCGAGCTCGAGAAACTGCGCACCCTTGGGTACGTTGCTTCTGCGGCCCGTGCTGAGGTCGTCGATCACGAGCACTTCGTGGCCTGCGGCCAAGGCTGCGTCTGCGACGTGACTACCGATAAAGCCGGCTCCACCAGTGACTAATATGCGCATAGGTCAGGGACATTAGCATGCAGCCGCGATCTATCCCGCGCGCCCCGTGCGAGGTGCCTCGAGCATGCGGCCCGCCATCGCGGCCAGCGCGTTGGGGTCGACAGGCTTCACGAGAAAGCCGTTTGCACCCAGACTGCTCAACAGCTGCCAATCCTTCCCACCCCCATAGGCGGTCACGATCAGGATCGGCATCTTCAAATTGGGATGGCTCGCGCGGATGGTCGCCACGATTTCCACGCCGTTGTAGTCCGGCAGCAGCAGGTCGAGGATCAACAGATCGAAGGGTTGTTGATCGATGCGCGCCAGGCCTTCGGCGCCGTCTGATACGCAGGCGACGGTCGCCCCCGGAAATGACGCGCGCAGGGAGCGATCGACGAGCGCGAGAAAGTCAGGGTCGTCGTCGACCACCAGAAAACGGGCGGCGAATTTGCGCTCGCTTGCCTTGCGGCGTGCCTGCATCAGATCGCGGCGCAGGGCGTCGGCGCTCGGCGTGCGCTCACGTGGATCGAGGGCGAGCGCGCGCATCAAACAGGCATCAAACGCGATCGGTAGATCCGAGCGCAGTTGACTCGGCGCCGGCGGTGGCCCCTTTTTGCCGATTTCGGCCAAATCCGCTGCATTGTTTACGTTGTACGGCAGCCTGCCGGTCAGAAACTCATAGGTCATCACACCGAGCGAATACACGTCGCGCCGCTTGGCAAGCTCGCCATCGCCAATGCCATCGAGGGATTCGGGCGCCATGTAAGCGGGCGTGCCCGCCATCTGATCGAAGTCTCCGCGCTCGAGCATCAAGGCCAAGCCCAAGTCCGTGAGTGCCACGCGAAAGCCCGGGCCGAGCAGCACGTTGCTTGGTTTGATGTCGCCGTGGATCGTGCCCGAGGCATGGATGGCGCTCACACCGCGGCAGCACTGATCGAGCACGCCAAGGGACTCATCGACTGGAGGGGGGGTACCGCTGCGCAGCATGCCCTCGCGAAACCACTGGTCGGCGGTGATGCCGGGCACGTACTCCATGACAAAGTAAGGTGTGCCCTCGTGCTCGCCGAAGGTGAAGATCTCGACGACGTTGGTATGACGCACGCGTGCCATCGCCCGCGCTTCATCGAGAAAGCGTCCACTCGAGTCGCCGCGTCCGAGTAGCTCCGGATGCACGAGCTTGATCGCAACCTCGCGCATCAGAAGCTCATCATGGGCGTGCAGCACGACACCCATGCCGCCCACGCCCAAGGTGCGCGTCACGCAATACTGCTGCGCCACCCGTGTGCCAGCGACCGGCGCAACGAGCTCGAGCTGTCCGGGCGCGCTCGAGCGCGACAAAGTTACGCGCGCTTGGCCCGCGTTGCGCTGCGTTGCGCCATGAAGGTCGATCTCCAGCACGTCCGCCCGTGCACGATCGTCGTCTGCAAGGTCGGGTTCGGTGTCGTTGGTCATGCAGAATCAGTCGCTATCGTCAGATCACGATCGCGGCATCACACGGGAATGTTGCTTCCAATGTTTTGCCGGTTTTCAGTGTGTCACAGGCGGTGCCGGTCACTTCGATCGAAGATTCCGTCACCAGCTTCCAGCCATTCACGCCGTTGCACTCGAGGGGTTGGCCATCGAGGCGCACCGAGCCCACGCAGGGATCCTTGCTGACGACCTTACCCTTGAGTGGCACCACACAGGAAAGCTCGCCGCCCACGATGCCCTTGAGAGCGCTGCGCAATCCCGCATCGTTGTTGACGCGGAAGCTCGGTGCGTCTGGCTTGCCCGGGGCTGTGCCGACGCCGGCGTTGGCCATGTCGCGCAGGTGGGCAGTCGAAATGTCGCGCTCATCAGCGACGGCGATCACGTAGGTGCGAATGCCGCGATCAAACGCGCGCTTGACGGCAGCTATCGCTTCGCCCTGGCCATTTTCGGGATCGGGCTGCTCGCAGGTGTCCGGCTCGCCATCGGTTGCGAGCACGTAAATGGTTGGCTCGCCGCCGTCCAATAGCGCGGTGCCCTCGATTTGCGTGGTGATAGCGTCGAGGCTGTCGCCGGTCGGCGTGTCCTCGATCAGATCTGCCGGCTGATACTTGGCGCGGATCGCTTCGAGATTGTCGATCGCGACATCGACCTTGGTCAGATTCGGACAGGTCGGACCGCCATTCTTCGAGGAATAGAGCACGAGCCCAAAGCGCACGAGGCTCTGTAGCTCCGCGATCAAACCATCTTCGGCCAACAGCGAAGCCTTGAGCACGTCCCAGCGCGAGCCGGTGTTTCCAAAGCGCGCTTCCATGCTGCTCGACTGATCGATGATCAGAATGACGTTCGGCGTCGTCGGCGTTGCCTTCAGCGCTACTTCGCCACAAGCGCCCAAATCGTCGCCGCCGTCACCTGTGCTGCCGGCACTGGCACCGCCCGCATTGGCACCGCCCGCATTGGCGCCGCCCTTGGCGACACATTGACCAACGGCGGAGCAGGCTTCGTCTGCACCACAATCGACAACCTCGGTGGCTGGTGCGCACTCTGCGTTGCAAGCCCCAGCCTCGCAGGCAAGCCCTGCAGGGCAGCTCTTGCCCGTGTCGTCACAGGCAGTGCCGCAGGCTTCGAGCTCGCCGCGCACGCAGGGGCCACCCGGCGCTTTTTTGTCTGAGCTTCCGCATGCGAGCATGGATCCAGCACACGCGAGCACGAGGAACAGCTTTCGCGACCCGTTCATTGGCAGACCTCTCAAAGCATTGGAACGACCCTGAGAGCCTACCAGGCTCACGCCGAGTCATTCGTCAATGTTGTAGGCCTACACCGGTCCAATCGGGTGCACGTGGCAGCTGACGACAGCTGAATCGTCGCAGGATGTGGTCGCGCGTAGGGACGCGGCGCAGCTCGGGCGATGAGAATGCTTACCATTTGCGCAATAGCGTCACACGCCAAGCGCCTTCGCTGGTGTCCCTGGGCGTTTGTGCCCCTCAGAGGAACACGAAGTTGTTCAAGCCGGCCACGATCACGCCGACGATGCTCTCGCCTGCGATAAGTCCGGACGAGATCGGGATCACAAAACGTTCGGCGAGCTTGGCATTGATCTTTTGGAATGCGGTCGACAGCGCGGCGCCTACGAACATGGCCAGTGGGTAGTAGAACGGCAGGATGAAGCCGAGGCCCACGCCCGTTGCGCTCGGTACCCAGCGCTTGACGTTCGCGGGTGCATAGCGCTCGAGCAGTGCGATTGCGACGCCGATCGCCACGCCGACTGCGATGCAGGTGCGCGCCATCGGATGCAGGTTTTCGATGCCGAGCCGAAACACCTGGGCTACGGCCATCCACTGTTGGGCACCCGGTGCGGCAAAGGCCGGATCGCGTCCGTTGACGCCGGTCAGTGCGGTCGCATCGGGCACGAGCAAGTAGTAGCCGAGCACCGACGCGATCGTGCCTGTCACGATGCCTGAAGCCTGCGCGATGAACTGTCTGCGCGGGTTGGCGCCCAGCAAGTAGCCCGACTTCAGATCATTCAACAGGTCTGCGCTGGCAGCGGCCGAGCCGGCGGTGATCGCTGCGGTCATCAGGTTCGCGCTGACCGACTGGGGCATCAGCACGCCGTAGGTAAGCTGCATGATCTTACCCATCGCACCGGTCGGCGTGATGTCGCTTTCGCCGGTGGCGCGGCACGCTACGAGACCCAAGAAGAAGGTCATACCCACGGCCAGGGCACCCAAATGCGGCGGGACCTCGAACACGAAGTAAGCAAGCGCGATCAAAGGCACGCCCGCGATGATTGTGCCGACCGTAAACCACGAGGTCGGCACCTCGGTGCGCGCAATCTGTGCTGCAAGCTCACGGCTGGAGGCAGCGTCACCCCGGCCTGCGAGCGAGCGCATAGCACGCAAAATCGTGCGAAAACCCAGGAAAAACGCAGTAAGACCGGATGCGACCAGCAGTGGCGCTCCGATCCACAAACCGATTTCCTTCCAGGCCGCGCCCGGACGTGAGGCGGCATGGACGAGCTCGCCCGCGGGGTTGACCCAGGCTGCATTCATCGCGAGCGGCGTCACGTACAGGGCGAGCACCAGCCCCCCGACGACCATCCAAAACGTGATGCGGATACCGACGATTGCACCGGCAGCTACCAGCGCCACGCCGTGATCGAGCTTGATGTTGAAGTCGCTCGGCTTGTAAGCGATGCCGCCCACGCTGATGCTGCCTAGCCAATCGAAAATCTTACTTTGTCCAGGCAGCAGCGTGTCGCGTACGAGCTTGCCCGTTCCGTCAAGTGACTTGACGATGTTCAGGTCCTTCAACAACGGCACAAGCATGCCGACGGCGCCCGCCCAAAGCAGCGCGCGAGCTTTTACTACAGCGTCGCCGCCCTGACTGTACAGACTCTGCAGGGTCACGGCGGCCGCGGTGCCACCCGGAAACGTCAGGCGCTCCTGATTGATCATGCTGCGCTTCATGGGAATCGCAAGCACCACGCCGAGCGCGGCAACGAGCAGCGTCCACAGCGCGACCACCCAGACCGGCAGCTGCACGCCAGCTGGATTTTCGGCGGTGACTGAGAGCATCAACAACGCGGGAAAGGCAGTCACGAGCGTGGCGCCGGTCGAGTAACCAGCAGACGAGGCGGTCGACTGCACGCAATTGTTTTCCAAGATGGTCATGGGCGTCTTGGCAAGCCCGCTTCGCACGAAGAAGCTCCAAATCGTGAACGACAAGATGCAGGCGGTGATCGCCACGCCCAAGTGCCAGCCGGTCTTGAGGCCGATGTACAGATTGGTGAACGCGAGCAGAAAGCCCAGGCCCGATCCCATCAGCACGGCGCGCCAGGTGAGCTGCGCCACATCTTCGCCGCGGTACACGCGCTGATACCACTCATCCTCCGTAAACGTCAGAACTTGATCCGGGGGGACGTCAAGAGGCTTGCCTAGTTCCTGGGCCTCGGGAGTGGTGGGAGCGCGCTGAAAGAGGGGCATCGGGGGCGCAGGCTACTCCAAACCCGTAATGGGTAAGTACTCCTTCCATGTGGGTCCGTGCGGGTGCTCAAACCACGAAACGCCGGTGGCCCCGCCCCACACCCGGGGCCGATAGACCTGTGTGCCCCAACCAACACCTACCCGCGAAATAACGCGGAAAAATGCGCAGCGGGGTCTGGTATGCGGCGTGCAAAGACGCCCGGCATGTCCATCACTCCTCCCGACTATGCGCGTTGGCTGGCCGAACCAAGCATCGTGATCGATCCCGCTCTGCTGGCCCCTCCGGCAGCGCAGCGGCCGAGCCTCGGTCGACGTCTGGCCCGGGTGACGTTCACCACGCTGCGCACCGTCGCTTGCGCGGGCATCGTGGGTGTGACGCTGTTCTCCGTGGCCCACGCCGACAAATGGTTGGCACGCGGACACAACAGCGCACATGCCGCGGAGTCGAGCCAGCTGTTCGCGGCGGCGGACAACACCCGCGGCACGCAGCTCGGCGAATCGCAGCCGGCGTTTCAGCAAGCGAGCGTCGCCATCGATGCGCAGCGTGCAGACAGCGCCGTGCCTGCAGCGTTGGCTGTTGTAGCTGCCGAAGAGCCGCAGGTAGCCGCTGCCGATGCAGTCGCTGCAAAGCCCGCGGTGTCCGAGGAGATCGAGGAGCCGTCCGACGAGCTCGGGCCCGCGGTGGTGATCGAAGCCAACCTCGCCGACGCGGAGCTACGCGAGGCGCTGCGTAGCGGACGCCGTGCGCTGAACCAGAACCGCCTCTCTGATTCCGAAGCCGCCTATGGCAGCGTGCTCGTCGAGCGGCCCCATCATCCGGGTGCGCTGGCGGGTCTTTCACGGGTTGCCCTGGCACGTGGCGATCTCGATGGCGCTTACAAGCTCGCGCAGCAAGCGATGCATGCTGCGCCTTCCCACGCTGTCTATCACGTGACGTTGGCCCATGTGCTGCGTGCCCGCGGCGAGACCGCAGGTGCGGACCTGGAGTACGAAGCCGCTGCCCGTCTCAGCCGCAAGCCCCTGGATCGCGCCGCCAAGATGCTGCCCGCAAATCCGTTCTGAGCACTCATCCTTAGCTGCTCTAAAGCCGTTCGCTCCTAGCGCGACTGGCGACGTAAGGGCCGCAGCTCAAGCCCCATCACGGCGGCACTGGGCGGATACGAGCGTCTGACGGTTGCAAGCTCGTCGCTGACCTGAGCAAGCCTGGTGCGCAGGGCGTGGTTCTCGCGTTGCACGGCGCATAACTCCTGTTCGAGGGCCGGCTGCCGTAGCGCGGTCATGCTTGGCTGCACACGCTCGCGAATCTCGACGAAGCGCGGCTCCGGCACGGCGTCGATCCCGAATGCTTCTGCCGTATCATCTACGTAGTCTGCGACGCGATCGAAGAGCCTGGGCAAAGTTTGGCTTACCTTCAGGCTCGCCAATGCTTGCTCGGCCAGCTCGAATACGGGTGCCGCGTTCGAAACCGTCGCCAGGTCCGCGATCGTCTCCGCCGCGTGGGCAATCAGCGCCGCGGTCGCGAAAGAAGCGGGCGCCTGATTGGGCTCATGGTGGTAGCGGATGGGCACCGCGATTTCATCCGGGAGCCCCCATCGCTCGCAAAACGCAAAGCCGAGCTCGTCATGGGGCGTACCGTGCCTGCGCTCCGAACGCAGCCTGCGTGAGGCGGGCGCATCCAGCACTTCGGTCATCGCCTCGGCGGCGGCCCGGTCGCTCTGCGCCCGCAGCAACACGCCAATGTCTTGGTGAAAGCCGGTACTGAACATACTCAGGTCGCTGCCGACGCCCAGGCCGCTCGCGATGCTGTGACATGCAAAGCCGCGGCGCAGGCTGCTCAACCAAAACTCGTCCACGCCCAAACCATGACTGCTGATCGCGCTCAGGTGTTTCTTGGCGGCCAAGCACTGCACCAGCTGCTTACTGGCGCGCGCGCCAAGCTCGAGGATCGCGTCGCTAGCGTTACTCACGCGCCCGCGTCGACCGAAGGTGTTGGCGAGGCGTACAAAGGCGTGGCTCAGCTCGGGCGTCGCCGTCATGCACTGAGCTACCTCGTGCACATCGACGCAGGCGTCCGTACCTGTATACGAAAAAGCAGACACGATGCGAGCGAGCAGCGAAGGCTGGGCTGGCAGCGCGATATCGATGCTTCCATCCATTCGGTCCATGCTCGACGATGCCGACTATCGAGCAGGCGCGTCAATCGCAATTGCCCCCTACCGCCAGGTTACTTGCTCTCTCGGTGGGGCCGCTCGCACAAGCCGCGCAAGGCTTCAAAGACCGTACGTGCGGCAAGCCTGACAGTCTGTAAGTCTCGGTCGTGCCGCGGGCAGAGCTCCACGATGTCGATCGAGCTGACGCTCTGACTACGCCCTGCGCGATAAGCCGCTTCAAACCACTCGTGGGGTGTCAGCCCATCTACGCTCGGTGCGCTTACACCCGGCGCAAACGCTCCGTCCACTGCGTCCAAACAGAATGTGCCAAGCACGTGGTTGCCGCGCGGTACAAACAACGTGTCCGCGCGAAAATCCGCCCGAAACGCCGCATGCCCTCCGTGATGCGCGATGAAGTCTAGGTGAGTAAGCGCCACCGCTGTCGGCTGCAGTCCATCCACACGATAGTGCTGCAGCGCACGAGAGGGGTGCTCGAGCGCCTGACGAAACGACGAGCCTGAGTGTCCAAGCCCCGCCTTGAGCTCGCGCACATCGGCATGGGCGTCGATGTTTTGGATGCTCAGGGTCATGCCCGCTTTGACGTAACCGAGAAAGTGCCCGTAGGTTGTCTCGTGACCGCCGCCCAATACGATGACAAAGCTGCCGCGCCCAAGCTCAGCTGCGACCACGTCAGCGAGCGCCTCTTGATCGCGCTCGAGATCCCCCGACGCTTGCAAGTCGCCCAGATCACGCGTGTGCTCGATCAGGTCGACAAAGGGCTGGTAGCTGCGTGCGTCGGGGCACATGCGAAACAACTGCTCGCGCAGGGCACGCGGGCCTTGCGCTGCGCCGATGCGTCCGCCATTGCGCGCGACGCCCTGATCGACGGCAAAGCCTAACAGGCTTACGCGCGCAGGATCGGCGCCCCTCAGCGCCCGCGAGAGCAGATGCCCGATGCGGCGATCCCCTTCGGCCGTCTCCGGCATCTCTCCCACGTAAGGACGCAAGCTCATCAGCTGCCTACCTGCCGGTGAATGACGCGACCGGCCTTCACAGTAAGCACCGCGAATCCAGGGCGAAACTGCGTCAACCATTGTTCGACGTTCGGAGCATCGAGCAGCACGAAATCGGCCTGCTTGCCCACTTCGAGCGAGCCGAGCCTTTCGCTGCGCGCAAGCGCACGCGCTGCAATCACGGTCGCACCCTTGAGCGCCTCGTTCGGCGTCAGCCGGTTCAAGGTGCAAGCGAGCATCATCGCCAAGGGCAAGTGATAGCTCGGCGCTGTGCCCGGATTGTAATCGGTGGCGACTGCGACCTGTACGCCGTGCGCGACGAGCCTGCGAGCATCGAGCGGCTGCTCGAACGTGTAGAGCGAGGCCAAGGGTAAGGTCACGCCGACCACCCCAGCCTTTGCCAATAAAGTAAGGTCCGCATCACTTGCGTGCTCGATATGATCGGCACTGAGCGCCCCAAGCTCGGCCGCGAGCGCCGCGCCCCCGCCGCGATGCAGCTGATCTGCATGGATACGCACGGCGAGACCATGGGCTTTGGCGGCGAGCAGGATGCTGCGTCCTTCTTCCAGACTGAACGCCGACTTTTCGATGAACACATCGCAGGCCGTCGCCAGCTTCTCTTGCGCCACATGCGGGATGATCTGCTCGATCACCAGCCGCACGTACCCTGTGCGGTCGTCGGCATATTCGAGCGGAATGGTGTGCGCTGCCAGCAAGGTAGGCACAATCTCAAGGGGCTGTAGCGAGGCAAGCGAGCGATATACGTCAAGTAGCTTGACTTCATCGTCGAAGCTCAAGCCATAACCGCTCTTGGCCTCGATGGTTGTCACGCCCAACATCGCCATCTCGCGCAACACGGGCAGAGCTTTGTGTGTCAGCGTCTCTCGGCTCGCCTCGCGCGTGGCTCGCACGGTCGAGCGGATGCCGCCGCCGGTTTTTGCGATATCGAGGTACGTCTCACCTTGAACGCGCCGCACGAACTCGCTGCTGCGATCACCGGCAAAGGCCAGGTGCGTATGACAATCGATGAGCCCCGGGATCACGAGCTTGCCCTGTGCATCCCAGGTATCGACCCTGTGCTCGGCAGCAAGCTCGCTTTGTTTACCCACCCAGGTGATGCGGTCGCCCTCCCAGCACAGAGCCGCGTCATCGATGGTGTGGATCTCGTGCTGCGCGCCCGCTGCTTTGCAGGTGGCAAGCCGCCCGATGTTGATGAGCGCAGGCATTACCTGAGCGGTCCGACGGCGCTCTCTGCCGCTTGCACGAGCTGACCTGCGCTCAACATCTCGACCGCGCGCTCGATGTCGTCGCCAAAGTAGGCGTCTGCTTCCTTGTGCGCCACGGCCTCGCGGATGCGTGTGTGGGCAGCTTGCACGCCGCGCCCTGCGCGCAGCGGCTGCCGGTAGTCGAGGGCTTGCGCTGCGCTCAGCATCTCGATCGCGAGCACCTTTTCCACGTTGTCGAGCACTTCGAGCAACTTGAGCGCCGAGATGCTGCCCATGCTGACGTGATCTTCTTGGCCCAGGCACGAGGGGATCGAATCGACGCTGGCCGGATGGCACAAGACCTTGTTCTGCGAGACTAGCGCTGCGGCCGTGTACTGCGGAATCATGAAGCCGGAGTTCAGACCGGTGTCCTTCATCAGCAGTGTGGGCAAACCGTCATGGCCGGTCAGCAACAGATAGATGCGCCGCTCGGAGATGCTCGCAAGCTCCGCCAAAGCGATCGCCGCAAAATCCATGGCAAAGGCCAGCGGCTCACCATGGAAGTTACCGCCACTGACGATGCTGCCGTCTTCGAACACCAAGGGGTTGTCGGTGACGGAGTTGAGCTCGACTTCGATTACGTCACTTGCGTACACGAGCGCATCGCGCGCGGCGCCATGGACCTGGGGCACGCAGCGCAGGGAGTAAGGATCTTGAACGCGCTCGCAGTCCCGGTGGCTTTCGAGGATCTGACTGTCTTGCATCAACGCGCGCACGTTGGCAGCGACGATACCCTGACCCTTGTGCGGGCGTATCGCGTGCACGCGTGCGTCAAAGGGCGACAGGCTGCCGCGCAACGCTTCGAGGCTGAGTGCTGCAAGAATGTCAACGTTCTTGACTAAAGTGTGGGCGCGGTGCAGGGCGTAGGCGCCGTAGGCGCTCATCAGCTGCGTGCCGTTGATCAACGCCAGGCCATCCTTGGCGGCAAGCTTGACCGGCGCCAGGCCCTCTTCGGCCATCACCACTTCGGCTGGGATCGTGCCCGTACCCTCACGATTCCAAAAGCGCCCTTTGCCGAGCAACGGCAGCGCGAGATGGGCGAGGGGGGCCAGATCTCCCGAGGCCCCCAAGCTGCCCTTGCTAGGCACTGCAGGCACGAGGCCGCGCTCCGCCAATTGTAAGAGCAGCATGAACGCTGGCTCCGAGATGCCGGAGTAACCCAAGGCAAGACTGTGCAGCTTGAGCTCGAGCATCAAACGACAGATATCGCGGGGTACCAGCGCGCCCAGGCCTACCGCGTGGCTCAGCAACAAGTTGTGCTGCAGCTGGTCGAGGGAGCCCGGATCGATACGTTTGCTCGCGAGCGCGCCAAACCCGGTATTGATACCGTAGTAAGCCTTGCCATCGCGCAGGGCGCGCTCGACCACCGCACGCGATGCGGTAACGCGTGCATGATCGCCGCGCAAGGCACGCACGCTCTGGCTGAGATCGTCGTACAGGCTAGCTACTCGAATCGGGGTCGGCTCGGTCATGACTTGTTCGTGATCATCGGTAGGTCGACGCCTTTTTCCCGTGCAACATCGATCGCATCTTCGTAGCCCGCGTCAGCGTGGCGCATGACGCCGGTACCTGGGTCGCTGGTCAACACGCGTGCAAGGCGGCGGTCGGCCATCTCGCTGCCATCGGCGACGCACACCATGCCGGAGTGCGTCGAGTAGCCGATGCCCACGCCACCACCGTGATGAATCGACACCCAGCTTGCGCCCGCGGCCGTGTTGACCAAGGCGTTGAGCAGGGGCCAGTCGGCGATCGCATCGGAGCCATCCTTCATCGCTTCGGTTTCGCGATTGGGGGATGCGACTGAGCCCGCATCGAGATGATCGCGTCCGATTACCAGCGGCGCTTTGACCTTACCGTTCTTGACGAGCCAGTTGAACTTGGCGCCGAGCTCCGCGCGCTCGCCGTAGGACAGCCAGCAAATGCGCGCAGGCAAACCTTGAAATCTTACCTTTTCGCGCGCTGCCGTAATCCAGCGCTGTAGCTCTGCTTGTTCGGGGAAGGTCTCGCGCACCATGTCGTCGGTGACCGCGATGTCCTCGGGATCGCCGGATAGGGCAACCCAACGGAACGGCCCCGAACCCTGACAAAACAAGGGTCGAATGTACTCGGGAACGAAGCCCGGAATGTCGAAGGCCTCGCTCAGTCCGCGTTGATCGGCGACCTGGCCGCGCAGATTGTTGCCATAATCAAAGGTGACCGCACCGCGCCGCTTCAAGGTGAGCATCGCCTTGATGTGCGTGACCATCGAATCGAGCACGTCGCTGCGATAGGCCTCCGGATGGGAGGTGCGGCGCAGACTGGCCTCCTTGAGCGTGTAGCCGGCGGGAATGTAACCGAGCTCCAGATCGTGGGCGGAGGTCTGGTCGGTCAGTATATCGGGCGTCAGGTTTCTACCGATCAACTGCGGCAAGACCTCGGCGATGTTGCCGACGAGCCCCACCGAGACCGCGCGCTTTTGGGCCTTGGCGGTGTGCACGATCTCAAGCGCCTGATCGAGGCTTGTCACCATGCGATCGATGTAGCCGCTCTCGAGTCGCTTCTGGATGCGCGTGGCATCGACGTCGATGCCCAAGAAAGCTGCGCCATTGAGCGTGGCAGCGAGCGGTTGTGCGCCGCCCATGCCGCCCAAGCCTCCGGTCACGACCAATCTGCCCGCGAGGGAGCCGCCAAAGTGCTGACGCGCGCAGGCGGCAAACGTTTCGTAGGTGCCTTGCAGGATGCCTTGGCTACCGATGTAGATCCACGAGCCCGCGGTCATCTGTCCGAACATGGTAAGGCCCATGGCTTCGAGCCGACGAAACTCCGCAAATGTCGCCCAACGCGGCACGAGATGGGAGTTGGCGATCAACACGCGCGGCGCTTCTTCGTGGGTGCGAAACACGCCGACCGGTTTGCCCGATTGCACGAGCAAGGTCTCGTCGTTCTCGAGCCGCTGCAAGGTGCGCACGATCGCGTCGTAACATTCCCAGTTGCGCGCCGCCTTGCCCGAGCCGCCGTACACCACGAGATCTTGCGGACGCTCGGCCACGTCGGGATCCAGGTTGTTCATCAACATGCGCAGCGCGGCCTCTTGCTGCCAACCTTTGCAGGAGAGGGTGGTGCCGCGTGCTGCCCGGATCACTCGTGAAGTCATGTCGTTAACCTTGAATCTATCAGGCTGCGACGGCGTTGACCTCCGTCACGCGTTGGCCGAGTCACACGCAGAAGGTGGGCGATGTGCGAGCGTCGCCAGAGAAAACTCACGCTGCGCTCGGGTCTCGAAAGTCTTCTGAGGCGCGCGCTGGCGCATAAAATTACCGCACGCCCGACCGCGACATGGATGTCAGCTTCGCTGCGGCACGAACGCCACTCGGGCTCACCAGATGGGGCACGATGGTGGCGAAACTAGGCAGGCTTCAAAAACGCTGACGACGGGCTCAGAGCGCTGGCGCAGGCCAAGTGGAACGCTTGGTTTCGGTCATCGCCGCTGCATGTCGCTCGAGGCCATCGTGGGCGTAAGCGTCTGCAGCGCGCTGGTAGGCCTGCGCAGCCTGCTCCAACTGCCCGAGTCGACGGTACAAATCCCCGAGCCTCTGCGCCCAGCGCGCACGGTTGTCTGAATCGGCGGTTTCGAGCAGCGCAGTGCACTCTACTGCCGCAGCCAATTTTTGGCGGGTCAGGGCGTGGTCCAAGCGGCCACGCAACGTGCGAATACGCGTGCGTTTGATGTCAGTCCTGGGCGCCATATCTGCTTCCTACGCAAACGATGTGCCACGTCCTAAGTGGCGGACAGATGTCGTCAAGTAAATTGACTGAGCCGACCGCGGCCTCGTCTGGCTGGGTCGGCTCGATGTCTGGCTGGGGGCCAGTCGGTTCAGCGCGCGCAGGAGCTTACGCCTGGCGAGCGCGGCGCATCGGAAAGCGGCTCACCGACTGGGTCTGCGGGGTGCGCGCAAAACGCGACACGGGCGCGGCAGGAGCAGGCGGTGCTGAGCGCTGCACGTAACGCGGCGGACGCGTCTCGATCATGGTGAGCTCATTCGGAGCGCATGGACCGTGCGAGGCGAGCTTGGAGAGTAAGACCTGGGCCAGTACTTCTGGGCCCAGCTCCTGGAGCAAACGCTTGGCGAGCTCCGCTTGGTCGGAGGCGTCTGTTTCGCCGCTGGTGATGTCGTCGAACAGGCGCTGCTCGGCGGCAAGCTTCACGTCTTCTTCCGACGGTGCGGGCAGGAACTCGGCGCGGACGCGGGCACCGCGCAGCAGCATCTCGGCAAAGCCACGTGAGTTAGCCGGGACGATCAGGATGCTGATGCCCTTGTTGCCCGCGCGACCGGTGCGCCCACTGCGATGGGTGAGCGGCTCGGGACCGTCCGGCAGATCGCCGTGAATGACGCGCTGGACCTCAGGGACGTCGATGCCGCGCGAGGCGACATCCGTGCACACGAGTGCGGTGATCGAGCCCGCGCGAAATGCTTCGAGCGTGCGTGTGCGTTCGGCTTGCGCCATCTCGCCGCTCAGCGCGGCGGCACGGAAGCCATCGCTTGCTAAACGACCGGCAACGCCAGCTGCGTCGGCGCGTGTGCGCACGAAAACGAGCGCGCGTTCATCCGGTGCCATCAACAGAACGTTGACGAGCGCGGCATAACGCTCACGCGGGTGCACCACGTGGGCCACGTAGCTGATGTCTGAGTGTGCCGCTTCGAACTCGCTGCCCATCACGGACAACGCGTTGTTTTGGTAGCGCGCTGCCAGGGCGAGCACGGCGCGGGGGAAGGTGGCGCTCACAAGGTGCGTGCGACAGCCGCCCTTCAAGCTGCCGAGCAACAGCTCGAGCGGCTCGCGAAAGCCCAGGTCCAACATCTGATCGGCTTCGTCGAGCACCACGGCTTCGACGTTGGTCAGGTCGAGCAAGCCGCGATTCAAGTGGTCGCACAGGCGACCGGGCGTGCCCACGACCACCGTGGGCTTGCGCGCAAGAGCACGATGCTCTGCGGTGACGCTGGTACCACCGGTGACGACGCACACGTTGATCTTCAGCTCAGCGTACAACCACTGCAGCTCCTTACCGATTTGGGCGGCAAGCTCGCGGGTGGGGGCAACTAACAGCACGCGCGGCCCTACGCTGGGAGCGGCGGCGCTTTCGACGAGACCTGGAGCGACTACAAGGCCGAGGGCCACGGTTTTGCCAGAACCGGTGCGCGAGGAAATTCTGAGATCACGGCCTGCGAGCTCAGGGTTGAGAACTGCCTGCTGAACAGGCGTTAGTGCTTCAAAACCGTGGCGTACGAGAGCGCGGGCCAAGGGCGGGAGCACGTCGGAAAATGCTTCTGGGGACATCATGAAAGTGCCGGAACCTGACAGGTTTTAGGCCGAAAGTCGAGTAGACGCCCCGGATTGACGTGCGCTCACGCTATCCAGAGCGCTGCTTCGTGGGATCTGCCACGGTTTTCTCGCAGTTTCGGTGCGGGTGAAGCCCCCGCCCAGTTTACGGGCACTTGCAGTAAGGTGGGGCATGGGTGACTCGCGTTGGGTTGGTGCTGGCTTATTGACGGCATTTCTCTCGGTGGGCGGAGCCTGCGTTAATCAGGACGACTCCTGTGGCGGTCCAACCAGCGATTTTCCATTCTGTGACGATGATCGCGGACCAGATGACGGCGAAGGCGCGAGCGGTGACAACGGCGGCGGTGGTGGGAAGGATCCGGTGACGTCGCCCCCAGCCACGGATGGAGGCGCAGGGGACGCAGGCACATGCGAGCCGGCCCTGCCGATCGCCTGTGAGGGGGTGATCACGCCGCTCGAGGTACAGGGCCAGTGTCATTTGGGGCCGGTTACGGTGACGGGCGTCGCGCTCATGTACTCCGTGTCTGCTGCGCCTGAGCCGGGCATGGGGCTGCGCTACGCAGCGAGCTTCGATTTTACCGCGCTCATCGCGGGGGAGCGCGCTGTGATCCGCGCCGCCGCAGGCTATCTGTCCAAGCCGGGGGCCGCGACGCGCCCCGGCAGCTACGGATGGGGCGCTCCGGATCCGGATGCGCATGCATCTGCTTTCTCCAGCTGCCCAGAGCCTGCGCTCGAGCTTCGCGCCGGCATCACCATTCACGAGCACGCACCAGTTTCACTCGCGCCGGGTGGCAGCGGCGTGCTGCGGGGCGAGCTGCGTCTGCTCGAACCGGGTTGGGATCTGACGGTACCGTTCGAGATCCATCAGGCCTGTCGCGAGACGGCGGCCGCGCCTTCAGACCTTGTCGATGCGGGAACCTGAGCGCTGCGGGACCGCGCACGTGCCGCTTTCGCAGTCGCGGCCGGTCAGACGCAGACGGTTCTTGGCAAACCAAGCGTAGGCGCGGTCTGCGATCGGCTTGATCCCTCGCCAGGCCGTGGGCGCGAGCACAAACCCGAGGCCCACCGCTGCGTAACTACGACGAAATACTTCCATGCCCGTCACCACCTGCCCGTCGGGCAACACGGCGTGGATGTGACCCATCACTTCCGCTCTGGTCAGGCCATAGGACGCCGGATCAAAGCCGGGATCGGAGATGTCCTCGAGCTTGAGCCGACCCTTGCGATTGGCGCGCGACAGCATGCGCACCTCGCGCATGCACAGCGGGCAAGCGCCATCGAACAAGAGCTTCACGTCCCAGGGAACAGCGGTCGGCATAGACACGTCCAATTCAGTTGAGGTGCTTGCTCAGTGTAATCCGCCCTGGACGTTACGGTTCTGCGTTGCTTCGAAATTCAGATCGCGAGCGAGGCTAAGTGCATGCTCGACGCGTCGTTCACCCTTGAATTGCTGCGTTGGCTCTCGCTTCGGGTTGACGGTTTACGCTCGCCTCGGCCACCTTACGGCGTCGATCCGTGCGGCCGCATCTGGCGCGCGCGTCTGCTGGGCGTAGCTAGTGTCCACTCCGTCCTTGTAAGTCGGGGCGGTGCATTCATATAGTCCGGCCAATTATTCGTTTCTAAAGCGTAGGGTGGCTATGTCGAACCAGCGTGCTTGTTCTTGGGCGGTTCTGCTTCTCAGTTGCTCTCTTGCTGCCTGCAGTGGCGGCGGGGGTGGAAAAGCGAGCGGCACAGACAACATCAAGGGGGACGGCGGCGCCTCCATGGACGATGACGGTGGTGGTTCGAACGGCAACGCCAACGACGGCAAAAACAGCGGCTCGGACATGGACGGGGGCAAGGACGCTGAGGTCGGTAACCCCGCCTCGCCCGACGATGCGGACGGGGACGGCGTCAAGAACGACGTCGACAACTGTAAGGGTGTCGCCAACAGCGATCAGGCTGACGCGGACATGGACGGCATCGGCGACGCCTGTGAAAAGCCGACGTCTGCCAATGGCGACGACGACTTAGACGGTAAGAAAAACTCGGAGGACAACTGCACGGCGGTTGCCAATCCCGATCAGAAAGACACCGACAACGACAAGGTCGGCGATGCCTGTGACAACTGTCCGTTCGTCGCGAACTCGAACCAGGACGCGACCGCTTGCGGTGACCTACTGGATCCCGAGGGCGACGAGGACAAGGATGGCGTCAAGAACGCCGACGATAACTGCCAGCGCGTGAGCAATGCCGATCAGGCAGACGCCGACAAGGATAGGGTGGGCGACGCCTGCGACAACTGTCCTGGCACTGCGAACAACAGTCAGATCGATACGGACGGAGACGGGACTGGCGACGAGTGTGAGGTTCGCGTCCCCGGCGACAAGGACGGCGACGGCTTCAACAACGATATCGACAACTGTCCTGACGTGCCTCAGCCGGACCAAGCCGACCGCGACGGCGACAAAGTCGGCGACCTTTGCGACAACTGCATCGAGGTCGCCAACGCCGACCAGGCCGGCCCCAAGGGCAGCAATCTCGGCGTCGCGTGTACCGACACCGACGGCGATGGCGTCAACAACACCACCGACAATTGCCCCGACTTGCCCAACCCCGACCAGGCGAACGAAGACAAGGACCAGTTCGGTGACGCCTGCGACAACTGCGATCGATTCGTCAACAACACGCAAACCGACGCCAACAAGAACGGCATCGGCGATATCTGCGAGGATGACGACAACGACGGCATCCCGAACGGGCTCGATGTCTGCAATCTGGGCAGCGACGGTACCGATACGGACGGCGACGGTCGTCCGGATGCCTGCGACGATTGTGACGACATCCCCAACCTGCCGGGCGATAGGGCCTGCGAGGACGACGACAAAGACGGCGTGCGCAACGGCGTCGACATCTGCCCGCTCGGCAAGAACAGCGATGACTACGATCGGGACGGCGTGCCTGACCTATGCGATTCGTGTCCGGAGTACGCGAACGCGAATCAGGACCCGAGGGTGTGCGCCGATGACGACAAAGACGGCGTCCCCAATGCCATCGACAAGTGCACGCTCGGCGATGATGCGCTCGATGCGGACGGCGACCTCGTGCCAGATGCCTGCGACAACTGCCCGAAGATTGCCAACTACACGCAAAACGCCAACGCTTGCAAAGACAGTGACAACGACACGATCCCGGACGACAGCGACCGTTGTCCGGGGTTCGACGACCGTCTCGACCAAGATAAGGACGGTAAGCCTGACGGTTGCGACAACTGCCTCACCGTGCCGAACTTCAACCAGGTGGATACCGACAGGGACGGCACCGGGGATGCATGTGAGGGCTTGATCACGCCCACGACCGATACCGACCGCGACGGCATTCCCAATGCCATGGACAACTGTCCGACCGTGGCCAACGCCGACCAGAAGAACAGCGATTCCGATCCGCTGGGCGATGCCTGTGATAACTGCGACTTCGTGGCGAACCCGGGCCAGCAAGATGCGGACAAGGACGGCATCGGCGACCAGTGCGACACAAACCTTACGCTTCCGCCTGGCGACACTTGCGCCGAGGGGACGACCCAGGCCAATCCGATCAAGCCGAACCTTTACTTTCTGATCGATCGTTCGTCCTCGATGAACGCGACCGACGGCACGGGCAGCACACGCATCGATCGTTTGGTCAGCGCTCTGAATACCTTAGCGGGCACGAACGCGGCGCCCGGTACGATCATCCGGAACTTCAACACCGCGGTCGGTTCCTACCCGGGCCGCGACGGCCACAGTTGCGCCGAGGTGGACCAGCCGCAGACTTTGCTCTCGCCAATGGGAGCGTATACGGCAAGCCAGTTCAGAAGCTCCTACGGGTCTCTGACGTACAACGGCTGGACGCCCACGGACCTGGCGCTCAAGCGCACGCGCTCCTTGGGGCTGTACAACTTGCCGGCCGATAATGAGCCCTCGCGTCCCAAGGGCGTCGTCCTGATTACAGACGGTTCGCCCAACAACTGTACGAACAACAACGGCAGTGATCGCATTCGCGAAACCATCGCCGAGGCGGAGCGCCTGGGCGACCTCGGTGTGCCGGTCTACGTGCTCGGCTTCTCGGGCGTCAACGCTCAGTACATGGCAGCGATCGCCGCTGGCGGTGACCCGGCGGTCGAGGCGCCGATCACAACGCGCAATTGCGGCTTCTTCGGCGACCCGACCACGGACTGCTGGTGCAACGGCTTCGGCGCATCGCCTGGCGGTTGTTACAACGTGAGCAACTTTGCGAGCACCTGGTACGAGATCTCGAACGCCCAGAGCATCGTCAACGCGCTCAATACGATCATCACGCGCACGGTGAGCTGCACGTTGCCGCTCGGTGCGCTGCCGGCGAATGGCACGGTCGACCCGAGCATCCTGACGGTTCGCTTCAAGACCACGGCCAATCCACCGGGCGCTGTGATCGCCAGCAGCGCAACCAACGGCTATACGCTGTCTGGCAACGCGGCGGGCTACACGCTCACGCTCAACGGCAACGCCTGTAACACGCTCAGAACCGCGGTCGTAACTGATGCGGCGGCGCGCATCGAAGTCAACGTCGGCTGTGCCTGCAAGCCCACGGTCGAAGCCTGCGATCTGGCCGACAATGACTGCGACGGTTTGGTCGACGAAGCCGACGAATGCGGCACCACGGTGATCGAGGTCTGTGGAGATGGCATCGATAATGACGGCGATGGCCAGATCGACGAAGGCTGCGCATGCATCCCGTCGCTTGAGTTGTGCGACAAGATCGACAACGACTGCGACGGCGTGATCGACGAAGGCTGCAACGGCTGCGATCCGAAGCCGGAGATCTGCGGCGATGGCATCGACAACGACTGCGATGACAAGATTGATGAAGACTGCTTGGGCTGCGTGCCCAAGGTGGAGAACTGCGACAACGACCTCGACGACGATTGCGATGGCGTGATCAACGACGGTTGCGGTTGCAAGCCCGTGGCGGAGATCTGCGGCGACGGGATCGACAACGATTGCGACAGGATTGAGGACAATGGCTGTACGCCCTCTTGCGTACCGATGCCGGAGATCTGTGACGACAAGGACAACGACTGCGATGGCCTCGAAGACGAGGGCTGTCCGCCCCCTGACTGTCCTGCGGAACCCGAGATCTGCGACGGCAAGGACACTGACTGCGATGGCGCGATTGACGAGGGCTGTCCGACTGGCTGCATCAACCCGACCGCCGAGATCTGCGACGGCAAGGACAATGACTGCGATGGCGCGATCGACGAGGGCTGCGACGAGCAGTGCCCCGCGTACCCCGAGATCTGCAACGGCGTCGATGACAACTGCAACAACCTAATCGACGAAGACTGCATCGACTGCGTCAACCCCACAGCCGAAATCTGCGACGGTAAGGATAACGATTGCGACGGTAAGGTCGACGAGGGCTGTCCGCCGGTGGTCGTCCAGTAGCGTCTAGTAGCGGCCGCCTGCTGCCCGTTCAGGCGGGCGGCGGCAGCAACGTAATCGTATCGCGCTCGAAGGGGTGCGGGCGCGCGCCGGCGACGAGCTTGAGCGAGCTTCCCTCCTGGCACAGCGCGACGTAGACGAAGCCGCTTGTGCTCTCCCAATAGCTCAAGTGCGAGCCGCGATGCCAGTCGGGGTAGTCGCTGTCCTCGCGCTTACCGCCGAAGGTGGCCGGGCCGCGCTCTTCGTCCATGGCCTCGACCGCGCGCGCGTAGCGCAGCTGGTACTCCTGGCAGACGGCCTCGTGCTCCGAGGGGGGCACGCTGGCGGCCTGGGAAAGGCAGACCTCGATACCGTCGTCGCCGGCCTCGTGCAATAGCTCGTCAAGCATGTTGGGGAGCGTCTGAAGGTTCACGGCGGATGAGCCGATCTTAGCCTGGACGCGTTGCCGATTGCGCGATCTCAGCACAAGAGCGTGCTATCCCACTTCTCGAGGCGATGCGTGGCCAGCAACCCCCAACGAGAGCTCGACCCAGAAGCGATCTGCACGCGTGCAGTGTCGCGGCTAATCGAGGAGATCCGCTGCGTCGAAATCGCGCCGGATAGCCCGGTCTGGCAGGACTTGAACCGTGACCAAACTCGGGTAGGCGAGCTGCGGGTTTACCGGGGCCGTGGCGTCGTTCAAAAGGTGGTGAGCGCCCATTTCAAGCTCGATGCGCCGTCGCTAGAGTCCTACATGGTCACCGTTTTCACCCGGCCCGAAAGTCCTGTCCCACACTTTGTGCTCGATGTGGTTCGTTTTGGTCCGCAGGCCAGCTTTCATGTCGACCTCCTACCCAAGCGCGATCTGGGCGTCTCGCTTTCCTACGTGGACCGGTGTTTTGCGCCGCTCAGCCAGGTACGCGCGGACCTCGAGCGCGATGGGCGTTTTTCGGCGGGTACGGCGCCCCTGCGGCAGCGCGCGTTCATGTCGCCCTGGATGGCGCTGTACACCCATGCACCGGAACAGCTCGAAGTGGCGCGCAGCTACGTCGACCGCTACTTCGCGCATTGGACAAGCTTATTGACTAGCTGCGACGCGGAGCTTGCCCTCGACCCCACGCTTTCAGCCCGCGACGCGCAACAGCGTAAGCTCGTGTTCAGCCGCGAGCTTGACCCGGTGTGGGCCACGCTCGATCGCTCGCTTGGCGCATCGACCGTCGACCTATTGCTCGCGGCACTCGGCTAAGCCACCCGCTAGTCAACCAAACTGACTTTCAGTTGTGGCGAAATAGCACAGGTTAAAAGCTGCGCTAAAGCGCGCTGGCTTACGTGCGCCGGTGCGTGCACACGCTTAGGATGGGGCGATGCTTACGCGCGTGCGCAACCTGTGGCGTCCAGAGAACTTTCATCTGCACCATCGCATGAATAGTAAGGATAGTAAGACAGCCTGTTTCGAAGGTTGGTACTTCAAGCTGGTCGACGCGGCTGGCAACCATCCGTACGCGATCATCCCTGGCGTCTTCATGGGCGAGGATGCGCACGCGTTCATTCAAGTGCTCGATGGCGCACGCGGGCAGGTTTGGTATCACCGCTTTGCGCTGAGCGCGTTCAAAGCCTCGCGCCGCCATTTCGATGTGCGCATCGGCCGAAACCACTTTCACTCCCATGGCTTTAGCTTGGACCTCGACGCGAGCAGCGCTGAGAATTCACCGCGGATTGAGGGGCAGGTCGGTTTTGCCAAACTCACGCGTTGGCCCGTCCGATTGCTGTCGCCGGGCGCGATGGGGCCCTTCGGGCTTTTGCCGTTTTTTGAGTGTTACC
Organism: Polyangiales bacterium; assembly: GCA_038257655.1. GTDB lineage: Bacteria > Myxococcota_A > Polyangia > Polyangiales > DASUME01 > DASUME01. Next base: position 24,000 of record JBBSJC010000010.1, read on the forward strand.
ACGGCATCCTGAGTGTCGATCACGGGTTAGACGGCGTACTCGACTTCGATGGCGTGACGCGGAGCTTCGCCCACGGACGGGGCTATCTCGAGAAGGATTGGGGCCGCGGCTTTCCCGAGGGCTATGTGTGGATGCAATCCAATCACTTCGAGCAGCCTGGCATCTCCGTGATGGCGTCGGTGGCGAAGGTTCCGCTGTTTGGAGCCGGATTACGGGGCTTTCTCGCTGGTTTTTTGCACGAGGGCACCTTACATCGCTTCACTACTTATAGTGGTGCACGCGTGGCTCGTTGCGCGCTGACTGACACGCACGTCGAAGTACGTTTTGAAGACCGGCGCTACGCGCTCGAGGTCGAAGCGGAAAAGGCGGAAGGGGCGGTACTCAAGGCGCCCTACGAAAAACAGATGACCGAACGAGTGAGCGAGACGATGCGCTCGCAACTGCGCGTGCGCTTCACGGATAAAAGGCGCGGGTTGATTTACGAAGGCACGGGACGCAACGGAGCGCTCGAGGCGCAGGGCAACCTGAGCTCGATTACGCAGGCTGGTCCGACGCTGTTTCGTTCGATCGTGCCTGCGTTTTGATCGCGAGCTCTGACTGGCTCGGACCGCGCGCCCGCGATCAGTCGACGCGCTCGACGAGAATCTCGAGCTCCTCGTGGGCGTCGAGCCCGCGATTGACGGGCGTGATCTTGAATCCGCCCTTGTCCGTCAGGATGCGCATGAGCTCGCGCAAAAGCTCGGGGCGTATGGTTTGGTCAAATGCCTGGTACCAGGCGTAGCCGTCGTCGTCGCCTTCGTAGTCCTCGGCGAACTCCGCGGACAAACGCAGGCGCACGACGAACTCTCGCTCTTCTTTGTATTGCATTGGCTTGTCCTCCCGAGGCTTCAGGTCTTGGCCCGAGGCGTAGCGGGTTTCACGCCAAGCGTCAGTGCTCGGCCACAGGGGCATCCGTGTTCAGCGCACAGGTGACTCAGCGCGACCAGGCCGGCTGGTCGGAGAGGATTGGAGGCTGCGATCGCATCATGAAACTTCGAAAGTCGCCCGGCGGGCGCGAACCCCGCCCGCGCCGGTAGCCCGCCCGGCGAAGGGCAAGCCCGCCCGCGCCGGTAGCCCGCCTTGCACCGGTGGCTCGCTCCACACGGATCGTCAGGCTACCGCTGGCCATGCCGATGGCCAGCAGCCCTAGGTTGTGGCAAGCATGCTTATCGTGACGGTACGTCTCACCTGAAAGGCAACGAGTGGCGCCCCGTAATGGCATCGTGACTCTCGCTGATGCGGCGTTCTTCCCGGGCGCCAAAGCCCTCGTCAACAGCGTCCGACGAAACTGCCCAGTGCCGGTCACGGTGCTCGATAGCGGCATGACGCGCCCTACGACAACCTGCTGTACATCGATGCCGCTTGCATCGTGCTCGAGGACCTACGCGAGCTTTTTGCGCGCGATGTGGTGCTCGATGTTCGTGATGGTAAGGTCCGTGTCGTAGAGAACAAGAACCCGGAAGGAATGCAGTACCAGGACGTTTATGTTCGCGTGTTGCACTTTTCGACAGCTGAAAAGCCGTGGCGGGCCGACACCTATACCCTTCGGGAAGGCATGCAGGAGCTGTGGCAGCCATATTTCGAGGACGACTGCTCGCCGGGCGCGCCCGGTCTTTTCTCTCATTCTTTGGCACGGAGGAACATGAAATCGAAGGACGGAATCGTCACCCTCTCGGATGAGAAGTTTTTCCCAGGCGCACTGGCACTGATCAAGAGCATCCGCTGCAACTCGCCGACCCCGACGACGGTGCTCGACACGGGCCTGACTCCTTCGCAGGTCGAGCAGCTGCGCGCGCTGGGTGCGGAAGTCTTCAAGCCGCAACGAACGGTCGACGTGGACGTGTCCTCCCGGTTTGGTTGCTGCTACGCGTTCTTCGATATTGCGCAGTCGCCCTACGAAAACATCCTTTACATCGATGCAGATTGCTTGGTGCTGCAAGACTTGAGCTCGGTGTTCAAAAAAGTGCGGCAACACGGGGTGGTGGCGGTAAGCGGGGGGCCCGCGCGCTTGCTTATCAACGGTAAGGGCAAACCCCGCCTTGGCCGCGGGCTGCCGCGAGACGCTGCAGGTGAGATTGAGCCGCTCTTTCGCGGCATTCCACACAGCCATATCGTGCTCAACACCGGCGTGGTCGGCATCAAACGTTCATTGATGGAACGCGTCGTGAAAGAAGCGCCCAGGTACAGTGCGTACTTTCAGCGTTTTGCCTATCCCGACCAAGACTTGTTCAACATCATCTTGGCCGACCTCAAGATCGGCTGGCACGACCTTGGATATCTGTACAACGCGACGTCGCTCAATAACGACTCGCAAAAGACCATCCACGACAAACAGCGCGCGATGTTCAAGCAACTGGAAGACAACCTGGATCTCGAGGTATCGGAGTACGGCATCCGTATCGCCAAGAACCGCAATCGGCGCGGGGCTAAGGTGTCCGGCAAGGAAGTGGCGATCGTGCACTACACCTCAAGCGAAAAGCCCTGGCTGAAGCCAGACGTACTACGTCCGGGCATGTACGAGCTGTGGCGTCGTTACCATGACAGGCCCGAGACGAGTGGAAGCCTGCCGCGCTTTTTGCCGCTCAGGGTGCGCTTGCGTCGACGAATCTCCCGGGTCCTACGAGTGCTCGGCGCACGATAGCGGCACAAGCTGGTTCGTGTCCCACGAGCATGAGACCCTTACCATTGCGCCATTGTCCGCCGGCACCGAGAACACCCGTGGAGACAGAAGCGTACACGCGCGCGAAAAAGCGACTCGCCAAAGGCGCAAAGTAGTTAGCTGACCGCGGCGCATTCTTAGCAGGGGTGTCTGCGTAACGCGAGAGACGTATGTTCAAGCTCTCAAGGGCCCGCTAGATGGGGCCAAGGGCGAGGGGCAACTGGCTAAGAAAAGGTGCCTATCGAGTGTCCCCAGCTTCGTCACCCCGATTTTCTGCCAACGATCGTCGCGCTTCACCCCAAGCGCATCTTGACGATTTCGCGGCCACCGCGCACTCTCCGACGGCCTTACGGCTAGGCCATCACCTCAAACCAGCCGACTGCATAAGGCCAAATGAAACCTAAGCAAAGCGGGCTTTCTCGAGCTGGCGAAGCCCATCAGTACCCTATGTCGCGCGTCGGCGACCAGAGTGTTCGTGCCGGCAAGAGCTGTACGACGAGGCGCTCTTGGATCCTGCTACTAGTCGCCGTGGCTGGTTTGTGGAGCTTCTCCGTAACACGAGCCCTCGCGTCACCCAGCTACGAGGGACTATTCGAGTACCCATCGAGCGACCCACCCACAACGATCAAAATCGAGATCCGCGATCGTGTGATCGAGCTAATCGACAGCGCAGCAGCGGGCAGTCATATCCGTGCGTCGATGTACATGATTCCACCTTACTGCGACGGTGCACCGTATGCCGGCGGGGCGGTTTACAAGCCCTGCGCAAGCGATCGTCTTATGGGGGCGCTGGAGCGTGCCATCGTAGATCGCGGCGTGACGTTCTGGATCAACTATGACGGGGAGAAAGACAATAACGCCGAGTTCGCTATCGAGCTGAACCGACGTCTAACGAACGCCGGCGCAGCCCACCGCTTCTTTCACGAAGCTTGCTTCGGCAGCTGCATCCGCAACGATGACCGTGGACACAGCACGCACAACAAGCACTGGATGTTCAGCTCGGTCAACGTAGTCACGGTGATCCTCGAAAGTTCTGAGATCTTCACGTGGGGTCAGTTTCGCGAGCACCAGCAGGCAGTGCTCATCCACGATGACCTGACGCTCTACTATGGGTACGTACGCGACTTCGAGAATCAGCTGTGCGCGTCACTAGAGACGAAGGCCAACAAAGGAAGATTGGCCGCTTTTTCCGCCTCGAAATGCACGCCCTTCGATCCAAATCGCGTATATGCGCACAGAACGCGCACTAGCGGAACTACGCTCGCGCACTTCATGCCCGTGATCAACAATGACGACGTCATCGTGCAGATGCTCAGCCGCGTAGTACCGACAGCACTTGCGACACTCGGGTGGCCAGCAGCATGTTTAACACAGTGCGTACGGCCCTCGCTCGTAGACTGGTAGCCCTGAAAGCCGCGGGCTGCGATGTCGCCGTGCTTTTGAACAACACTACACACACGAATATCCAAGACGAACTTAGATCTGTTCGTCACCAATCAGTGGAGAGCCTGCATAGTAAGTACGTCATCGTGTCGGCCAAGATGCGCGTCCGTGACGGTACCGCGGTAATACCCACCAAGCTCGTCGCGAGCGGCTCGGCCGCGATGGGGACTAACGACAGAAGCGAAGATACATGGGTCGAAATCGAAGACAGTAACCTCTACAACGCGTTCCGTTGGAACTGGTTCGTTATCAGCTGGGGCATCAACCCCACACCACTACTACCGCCGGTACCAATACCGCTGCTATCGCTATCTCTGCCGTCGCAGCCCGCGAGTGGGTTCATCGACTCTGCCTTAAACGAAGAGAACGGCACGGTCCACTCGCTAACCTTCTGCGAAAGAGCGTACTTCGGCGCAGTTGGACGTCCGCCCATTTCTTGCCCGGGTGTGGAATGGCCCTTACAGAGGTAAGCTTGCTTTACCTCCGCCGCCACCTAGTCTACACAGGGTGCCGCAATCTCTGGGTCCACCATGCTGAATAGGCGATCTGCCCGCTGGCTCTCCAGACATGAGGTCATCCTTTGGCTGGGTCTGTATGCGGGAGCATCCCTCGCGATCCTTATAAGCCTGAGCATGTGGGGACACGACGTTCGCTTTCACCTAGTGCGCGCAGAGGAAATCCATGCCGCCATGCGGGAAGGCAACCTGCACCTGGTGTTTTCGCAAGCTTTTGCTAATGGGCGGCCCCTACCCACCTACGTCTACTATCCGCAATGGATCTACTGGCCGCCCTCTGCGCTCATGTTCCTTGGGCTTTCCGCTTTCGCGTCCCTTAAGTGGTGCTACGGCGCCCTGCTGGTGATCCTGCTGATGGGTTGCTGGAGGCTCTTTCGTGCTTGCGCATCGGTCCACCTCGCTGTGTTGACCACGCTACTATTCATGACCTCGAATTATGTGGTCGGGTTGGTGTTTGAGCGTGCCGCCTACGGCGAGCTCTGTGCGTCGGCGTTTGTGCCGTGGGCGATGTACCTCGCGAACAAACCCACCACCCACGGTCGCGATCAAGTCACTCCGATCGAGCAAGAAGGCAGAGTCGGCATAAACCTGCCCGTTGTCTTGGCACTGTCCCTGATCATCCTATCTCATCCCCTTACCTTCATGAACTGTGCTCCGCTCCTCGCGGTCTGGATCTTACTGTTCGACGATGGCCGAACCGTGCGCAGCAAACTTGCGAGGTTGGTGAGCACCTGCGCGTTGGCTCTGCTTTTGACCTGCTTTTCATGGTTGCCGGCGGTGATAGAGCGGCGCTACGTGAGAGGTGAAAAGGGGTTGGGCGCGGTGCCACGATTTGCGGAATGGATCCCCTCGCTTGACACCGCGTGGGATTTCCGGACCCCTGGCTTTGCAGCGTTGCTCGCAGCGAATGTTGCCGTGCTGATGCTGGTGTTTTGGCGCTTCACGGCCAACGAACGTCTACGGGCATTCGGATTGCTGATTTGCGTCGTGGTCTACTTCGCTCTCCTCGAGCCATGGAGTGCGCCGCTATGGAAGGTAACAGTACTCAAGTCCAATATTTTTGCCTGGCGCCTCTTGTTCCCCGCGACGCTCAGCCTCGTTTTGTTCGTTACGATTGTGGCGTCGACGCTGCCTTCCACTTGGCTCCATCCGCTGGTGCGGGCGCCGTTGTGCTTGCTGTTGCTGGCGCACGGCCTAGGCGTGTCCGAGCGGGCTTTTCGCGCGCACCGATTTACCTCCCAGGCGCAGCTGGATGAGAGCATGAAGATGTGGCGGGACCGCCTGCAACGCCGCGAAAAGGGCTTTGGGGTATCGGAATATCTACCCAATCTCAAACGCGTTCCTCGCGCGCCGGAACCATGTGCTGAGCTCCACGAACTCTTGCTTTTTTCAAATTCGTTTGCTGTACCCGAATCGGCACGTACTCATTGCTTGGCGCTCCCATTGTACTGGTCGCCGCGTTACCGCGTCACCATCGACTCGGTGGGCGCGCGGCCCTACGCGCACCCCAAGACGGGCAGCCTGATACTGTTTCCCAACGGCCACGTGGGAGTGGGGCGTATTTTGCTCAAGCACCCCCCCTACGTGTGGCTGTCCCAAGTGACCTCGATGATTTCCGCATTGCTGTTGTTTGCGCTTTGGTTGCGCAAGCGTGCAGCGCGGCGCTGCCCCGCCAGCGCTAGCACGGGCGCTCGAGGCTAGTGTTGCGACATTGGTCTGAATCGCGTCGCCCCCGCGACGCTTTTCCCCAAAGGTCAGATCCCTCCGCCAGCGGCATGAGCTGCCCCAAGCTCCTCCTGCGACGTGCGGCCATTGACCCGTGACGGAGAACCTTACGCTCTACTGCCAACGCGTGGAGTTTTGGGACGAGGCGGCCGACGAGTGTTTTCGATGGATCACGGGAGCGGGAACGGGCCAGGAGTCCGAGATCTCAAGAACGCATCGATGGGGGGAGTGTAGTGTCGCCGAATGGCTAAATGTAATTGACGTCGGGCAAGGTAGGCCGAGGCAAGGGATAACCGGAGTCCCGGTCGATGGGAGAGCGATCCCCTGGGGCTACCTCGACAGCCGTCGCCGATGGCAGTTCCGGCTGGCGCCGTCGTACATAGAATGTACAATGTTCGTACAAACTTTATGCACGGGGGCTCCCATGGCTGATAAACGCTGGCTTTCATTCTTGTTTTCGCTGGGGATCGGCATCGGTTGCGGCTCTGAGAGCGCGCCCCGCGGAGCCGCCCTGGACGAGGCGGGCGATGGCGACGACCAGGGCCAGACGCAGACCGATGGCGGCGCAGCCACCGGCGACGGTCCGACGTTGCGTTCGGACGTGGCGCCGATCAGGCGGGCGGAAGATGCGCTGCCCGGGGTGGTGATCCCGCCGTTTGAGGATTGTCGGACGCCGTTGCCTGGGGAACGGGGCGAAGAGCCAGATGGTAAGGTCTGCACGAACGTGGCGATCTCGGGCTGCACCGAGCCGGGCAAGTACTTCGCAGATTACGCAGCGTGTGATGTCGTGCGCACGCAGCGACCTTACTCTCCAAGCAAGCCGTTTGCCGTGCCAAGCGCGGACGACCCGCGCCTTGCAGACCCGGCGTTCATGGCGGAGCTTGCTTGGGTAACCGAGCAGGTGCGCTCTTCTGGTTGCGTGTGCTGTCACGACTCGAACGTGGATGGCACCGCCGCGCAATGGGATATCAGCCTGGGGCCGATCTGGACGGATACGGCATCTGATAGTGCGCTAGCGTTGTTTACCGGCCTAGCAGACTCGAGCGTGCTCGGCGCCTATCCAGCAAAAGACAATCACGGTTTCGATCGCGAGATCACGGGTCTGCCATCCACGGATAGCGCGCGCATGCACGCGTACTTCGTCAACGAGCTGACACGGCGTGGCCTGAGCGAAGCCGATGCGCGCGCGGTGAAGCCCTTCGGCGGGCCTATTTACCAAAGCAAAATCCGCGTCCCCAAGGCTTGCGAACCTGGCGAGGGCTTAGACGCTCAAGGGCGCTTCACCTGGCCCTCGTACGGGGCGCGCTACGTGTATGTGCTGGAAGCGGACGCGATGAATCCGGGCGTGTTTCCCAATATGGATTTGCCGGAAGGCACGCTTTGGCGCTTAGACGTGCTTGCCGATGCACAGCCGCTCGAGCCAGGCGTGCGATATGGAGAGACACCGGAGGGCACGTTTCAAGCCTTTCCCGAGACGGGCGTCGCACCGAAGTTGCAGAAAGGTAAGACTTACCTTTTCTTTGCGTTCTACGACGTAGGCTTGAGCCTTGCCGGCTGTCTGTTCGATTATCAGGGCTAGGCCCGCCTGCATGTCACGGCAGATAAGCTCGGGGTGTGCCGAACAAGAAATCGTCTGAGTTGCGTCTGAGGTGGCACGTGCCGCAGTTTTGTAACAGACCGGCCAAGGGCGTTTGGGTCTTGGAGTCGAGTCGAATCTGACCGTCAGGGTCTGCGGCGGCGTACCACCAGTCGCCGCCGAGCGGAAATGAGCCCTCAGGCAGCTTGGCCATCAGCGTGATCGTGTCGAGCACGCCGGCTTTCAGCACCTCGCGCACGATCACGGTGCCAACCGGGAGCACGACGTTCGAGGCGGTCGCGTCCGGCGAGACCTTGACGAACTCGTCATAGCCGGCCTCGGAAATCCACAGCACCACGGTTTTCTCTGGGCTTACGGTTGAGGGGAAAGGCTTGGTGTTGACGATACGAAAGCCTGCTCCGCGATACTGCTTGCCTGGTAAAAGCCCGAGCACGGCTTCGTTAGACAACGTGTCGTCGGTGAGATGGGGCGCAGCCGATTGCGTTCCCGCATCGGAGTCATCGGTTGATGCACTATCGACTGAATCTTCGATCACGTCAGGACCTGCTTCGAAGTCGAGCCTGGGCGCGCAGCCCGTATGCGTCACGAGTGAGAGCGTAAGTAGGGTAGTCATCCGCAGCACGGCACCCCACTGCGGACCGCCGCACGACCTGCTCGCACTACTCGGTGGAAAAATGCGTTGTCTACCCATGCTCATGCTGCTCCCCAAGGTAAGCGTGCTCAATACAAGCGCTTGCAAGGCAAGCGTTTGTCGCAGTCGTCGAGCGCGCGAGTGATGGAACCTCGGTGAATGTCCGACGTGCCCTGTTCGGCAGTTATGTCGTGCGCACCGGGCAAGCTGGGTGGGTTCTGAACATGTACTTGTGTGTCCGTCTGCGAAGGTTGCGCGCGCTGCAATTTCCGCTGACTGGCTGCAGTCCTGTGTTGGCAGCTTGCCCAGGCGATGCCATTGTTTTCCATGCCTAGGCCGAGATGCCCTGTGAAACTGCGCGGTTTGCAGTGACGCGCGACCGTGCTCATCAGCACGTCAATGCGTGCTTGCTCGCGTGCGCATGCTTGCTCGCGTGCGCAACCTTGAGCGCCTGTCAGCCCCACGCGAGCAACAAGCAAAAGACGAGCAGTCAAGACTGCGTCGTGTGTCACGCCGACGAGGCTGCAAGCACCACACAACCTTCCCATGTGCAAGCGATGTTCGGACAAGACTGCGGAAACTGCCACGATGAGCAGCGCTGGCAGCCCGCTAGCAACTTTGTTCACACGGACTCGTTTCCTCTGACGCTCGCTCACGCCGAGCCCGCGTGTACGGCGTGCCACGCGGAGAGTTACGCACCGGGCGCGGTGCCCAACCAGTGTGCTGATTGCCATGGCGCGCGCGCAGCGGAGGTGCCCAATCCGATCCACGCGGGCCTGAGCCAAAACTGCTTTGCCTGCCATCGCACCGACGCGTTTTTACCCGCGCGTTTCGTGCACTCGTGGCCGCTTGAAGGCGCGCATGCTCAGGTGGCCTGCACCGGCTGCCATAGCGGCATGCCTGCGCAGTACGAGGGCACAGCGACGGCGTGCGCGGGCTGTCATCTCGATGACCGCAAACGTGCGGACCAGACGCTGCAAGGCCACGGCGGGTTCTCGAGCAGCTGCGAAAACTGCCACGGCGTGGACGCGTTTTGAGCCTGACGCTGCACTAGATGCCTAGTCGATAGAGCATGTTCAGCATCACCATCGCGGCGTCGACGTCGCCGAGGCGCGTGTCAGCGTACAGATCGAAGGCGAGCACGGGGATGGGAGCGATGTGCAGGGAAGCGCCGCCGCCTTGTTCCCACAGACCACTCACGCTGGCCTGATAGCGCCGGTAGGCGGGGCGGTAGTAAAAGCTGACGCGTACGCGCTCGTCGAGAAAGCCTGCGCCGACATCGGCGCGTACGGCAGAGCTAGAGAGTAAGAGCGAGCCGCCTTCCTGTGAGCCGCCGATCGCAAGATCGTAGCGATCGCCGATGCCAATGAAACGTAAGGTCCCATAGCCCATGGCGTGTTGGCCGAGCTCTGCCTGCGAGGAACCGGCCCAGGAGCCACCGAGATCGACTTGCAGCGCACCTAGCCCGTAGCCCGCAAAAGCTTGGGCGACGTAGCGCGTATCGTCGCCTCCGGAGCAGGCTACGTTACGGTCGAGGGCGGCAGCGGAAGCGCACAGCCAGGTCGCGGGAAAGCTGCGCTCGAGCCAGTAAGAACGCTCAGGTTTGCGCATGTCAAAGCGGCCTCCGACGTGCAGCGCTGAAAAACGCAAATCGAAATCCGCACCTGCCGCAGTGAGGTCGACCTCACGGCGCAACCACGGGTTATCTGCGTCGAAAGCAGAGGCTTCTGCGTAGCCGCTGACGCGGTGCTCCCCTGGCCAGAGCTGCGTGCGCGCATACAGGCGGCGTTCGTCGATGCGGCCCTCGAACACCGACGCCTGCATCACGACCGTAAGCTCCGGCTGCAGGGCGGTGTTTTCGCCGCGCGCATTGAGCTCGAGCCCAAAGCGTCCTGCGCCGGATGCGACGTTGCCGTCGACAGGATCGGGTAACAAGCCGCCGAAGCTTGCAAGGCGTAGCGGGCCGATGTGCGCAGTCTCCATGCGAGCGCCATCGAGCATGCCGAGGTTGGCTGCGGCGTAGCGCATGCGGCCGAGCTCGGCGCGATAGCCGTCGCTGTGCCCCACGCCGAGTGCAAGCTCCCGTACCCGCCACAGGGGACGTGCATCACCGTTTGCCACACCCGTGGCGTAGCGGCCTGACCAGTCCTGCAGCGCCACGTCAGCCGCGAGGGCGAGCGGAAAGTCTGCAACTGGCGTCACGCGCATGCGCGCCCGCATTTCGGCGCGCGCGACGGCGTCGGTCTTACCATCGAGTGGAATCAAACCGGCTCCGCCCGCGCTCAACGCGGCGTCGACGACTTGCGGGCGTGCTCGCATCGCACCAAGCGGAACATACTCAGGTCGCTGCTGCGTTGCAGGCAGCACGGCGGCAGGCCATTGGCCAAAAAAGGCTTCGGCTGGCCGCGGTGACGGTAAACGTTCGACCGTGCCTTCGGTGACGGTGCTGACCTGTGCGTTGCCGCGTGAGCCTATGCGTAGGCTGCGCGCGGGTACGACGGCAAAACTCTTACTTGCCTGCTCGACCCGTCGCTCCAGCTTGCCAAAGCGTACGATCGTACCGCGGCGCAAGCCCCTGTCTGTGCCCGCGGACAAATAGGCGTTGCCGCCGGCGATATCGACTACGCGCACAGCTACGCGCTTGAGCGGTTTGGCGTGCGCGAGCCCCGTGCTGATCACGGACCACAGCAGGCAACCCAAAAGCGCCAACAGCATGCGCCTCATCGCGCAAAGCCTCCCGCGTGACAGCCGATGCAGCTGCCATCGCTCGGCGTACCCAGGCGCGGATGTTGGGCTCCAAGCTTGGCCTTGTCGTGGGCGTGACAGCCCGTGCAGCGCACCAGTTGCGGCGTACGCAGCTCGACGTGACACGAGGCGCACGGGGCAGCGCGGTGGGGCCCGTGCGAGAGCATGAAGCTGCGATCGTGGCTGCGCAGATCGAGCGACAGCGTCTGGGCTTGGGCGCTGAAGCGACTGGCATCGACGACGGCGGGCGAAAAGGCGTTGGTCTGATGGCACTCGGCGCAGTTGCGCGGGAAGGGCGCCTCACCGCTTGAGCCGTCGTGAACGGGATGCAGCTGGGCCCGGCGGTAGTCTGCTTCGTGGCAGGCAAAGCACTGGGACGGCAGGCTGCTGTAGGTGTCGCTCGTCTGCCGACGATGACAGTCGGCGCAGTCGACGAGCGCGTGCATGCCGGTCAGCGGCAGGCGCGTGCGACTGTGCAGCGTCAGTGCGTCGCTGCGACGAAAGGTGCTCACGTTGTGGCAGTCGTCGCAGCTGGTGCCGAGCTTGCCGCGGTGCTCATCGACGTGGCAGCTCACGCAGCGGCGCTCCACGGCTTTTTGTCCGTCGTGGCACTGGGTGCAGGCGGCGCGTACGTGCCCTGCGCGCAGGGGAAAGCCGGTAAGATCGTGGTCAAAGCCTTGGGCGCTGCGCAGCTCAGCCCGTACGCCCCAGCCGGCCGGGGTGTGACACACGGCGCAATCCATGCCGCGCGTGGCGCGACCGTGACGTTTGCCGCTCACATGCGGTGTGGGCCAGACCGTGGCAAACAGTAAGGTCAACGCGGCGCATGCGAATAGGAGCAGCAAGCTGGCGACAAACCAGCGTCCGGCACCCATGGGCGTGACCGTAAGCCGATTGCTCATTGCGGAGCCTGCGGAACGGTGTGCGGGTCGGCGTGGCAGTCGGCGCACTGGTTGTAGCCGAGGCGATAGCGTGTCGCTTGGTCGCCGTTACGTAGGTGCACTTTGCCATGACAGCTCGCGCACTCGGTCGTAGCGTGTTTGCCTTCGAGCACGTAACCCGTGAGCGTGCTGTGATCAAAGACGGGTAGTGCGAACTGATCAGGCTGATGGCAGAACTCGCAGGCGCGCGCCGGTGCGCTGCTGCGGAACTGGCCCGCGTGCACGTCGTCGTGGCAACCATCGCAGTCGCGCGGCACGCCGCGATAACTTGCACCGTGGCCCGCACGTCGATCCTGCTCGCTCGGCTTGTGACAGCCACTGCACGCTGCGTTCGCGTGGGAGCCGGTCAGCGGCCAGGTTGAGTGATCGATCGTGGGTAATCCCCAACCCTCAGCTGAGTGACAATGCGCGCAGCCACCGTCGAGCATCTCCTTGGCAAACTGCTCGCCGTGGGGATTGGTATGACAGTCCTGGCACGCTTCGCTCGTGTTGTGCCAGTCGGTGCGGCGGCTTGTTGGATGTTTGTGACAGGCGCTGCACGCAGCCGCGCTGTGACCGCCTTCGAGTGCAAAACCAAAGCTTTTGTGGAGCGCAGGCTTGACGAGCGAGGGTGCAAAACCGAGTGGATCGTGACATCCGCCGCAGTCTCCGTGCTCGACCAGCGTGCCCTTGTGCGCGTCAACATGACAGTCAGCGCACTTGTCGTGATCAAGCGAGCGATAGCGCGCCGCGCGTGGCAGCTCGGCACGATGGCAGGAGGCGCAATCGGTGCGTGCGTGCTCGCCGCGCAGTGGAAACGCCGTGCGACCGTGCACCTCGCGTCCGATGCTCGGCGCAAGGCCCGTCCAGCGCACGCTCTCGTGACACTGCTCGCAGCGCTCGCCAAACGGCGCTTCGTGCACCGGCTTGTGACAGCCCACGCAAGTTGCGCCCGCGCTCGGCGCCGCCATCAGTCCCTTGTCGTGGCAGCTGCGGCAGGGCGTGTTCTGGTGACCTGCCGCAAGGCTCAGACCCGGATGCGCACGCCGCGGCATCACGCTGCTCTGCCAGGATTCGGTCTGGTGGCAGGTTTTGCACGCCGGCTTGTACTCGCCTGCGTGGGGATCCTTGTGGCAGCTACTGCAATCGCTGAAAGCGAGGTCTTTGTATTTCGCGGGGTTACCGTGACAACTTGCACACTCCACGCGCGTGTGCGCGCCATCGAGTGGATAGCGCGACAGGGCATGATCGAAGCCCTTGAGCTCGGTCTGCTTGAACGTGGACTCGTTGTGACAGTCATTGCAGCGCTCACCGAAGCGCTTTTCATGCGGATCTTCATGGCAGCTGACGCAGCGGCGCTCAGCGCCTAGGTAGGTCGGCGCACCGCGCGTGTTGCGTTGATCGTGACATTCGCCGCACTTGGTCGCTGCGTGCGCGCCACGCAACGGCCAACCAGTCTGAGTATGATCAAAGCGCTTGGGATCGGTGCCCGGCCAGCGAATCAACGACACGCTCTCACCCAGATGCTCGATGTGACACTTGGCGCAGGGCTTGTTGCCAAAGGCGATGCCGTGCAGGCCGACCTTACGCTGTCGCTCGCTACCGATGTCTTTGTGGCAATCGATGCAACCTGTCTCGATCACTTTGGA
>JBBSJC010000011.1:0-36100 GCA_038257655.1 Polyangiales bacterium
ACGACCTGTTCGCCCGCCCGTAGCTGATGAAATGCCAGTTGGTTGGCGAGCACGGTCTTGCCCGCACCAGGCGTCGCCATCACGAGGTAGACGCCACCTTTGAGAAACCCTCCCATCAGGATCGAGTCAAGACCCGCAATGCCAGTGGAGATGCGCTCGAGGGGGGCGACCGAGCCTGATAGCTCAATATCGGGATCGTCAGGTGTCATCGCGGCGCATAGTACCTGCGCGCGACTGTATGGCTAGCAGCGCCGGCAATTCGGCGTTTCCATAGAAAGGGCGCGCGCCACAGCCTGACTGGCCGTTCGCTTGGGCCTCGGGCAGGCCAGTGTTCCTGCGCTCGTGGGCCGGCGTGGAGCGTGTTCGCATCGAGGTCGAAGATCAGTGCGGCGGGCGGCCCCCGTCATGTGAGTCTTACTTCCCTCCGACTCGAGTCTTACGGTCCCAATCGCGCCCAACGCGTCGAACTCGAGCTGCGCCGGCAGCTCGACAACCCGATACACGCCTTCGAATGGCGGGCCGTGGTCTGAGTCGTTCTCGAATTTGAACTTGCCACCGGGTCGCAGGATCGCGACGTGTGAGTCAACGCACTCTCGGGACATGCAGCACCGGCTCGGCCGTCACATTGCGCTCGGGTCCTGCCTCAAAACGGGGGGTCGCCGTGAAAAACCCGATATTTACACCGTTTACCTGACCCTGGTTCTGCGAACCCGAGCCTGTCTACCACCCGATCTCCGCTTCCGCGGTCGTGGCCGCCTACTACCAGGACCTCCAGATCGAGCACGAAACTTACCTTGTGCAGAGCGCCTTCTGGTCCAAAGCACATCGCGCTCCCGAAGGCTTCTCCGAGAGCGAGTGGCGACTTGTGCTTTCGAACGCGATCTTCATCGCACACGATCTTCGGCTTGCTGCTGTCGCTGGCGGTCACGTTCTGTGCCTAAGAACAAACCCACCCTCGATTACGCTCATCCATTGCCGATCGAGCTGCTCGGCAACGGTCGCATCATTCAGCAGCCATAAGCTTTTATCTTCGGACAAATAGTCAGGCTGCTTGACGTCAACGAAGAAGTGCGCCTCCAAGCGGACGAGCCAAACCCATCGAGCTCCCGCGTTTTTCCAATCTTGCAGACCATGCAACCGCCTGTGCCGCTGGCGGCTTCGAGCTCGCGGTGTAGACGGCTCTCAGGGCAACTTGAGCCACTCGGGCAGTGGCGGCTACGTTCGCACGACCGCGCACCGCTCGAGCTCGCCTAACTTCCGAAAGGGGTTGCCGAGATCGGAGTTGTCGTAGACCCAGACGAAAGGAAGCGTGGCCATCGCGCGTGCGAGGTTTGCCAGCGAGCATGGGTAGCGCCCGAGCACCTTGTCCGGTGGAACATCGTGCCCGCCCTGCAGCACGCGCATCGCGACGCGCTCGTCGGACGTGCTCGCGCTGTCGAGACCGATGATCGAGGACGAGCTCATCGGATAGCTTCCCCGGTTGGGCCATTTGGGCAGGTCGCATTGTGCCACCTGAATGGCTCTCCCGATTTGACCTTTTGATTCGGGCCGTTGCTGGCTTAGCCTGAACAAGCATGTAGCGGCAAGCCCTGGCGCGCCCGAGCGTGCTCGACGACGACGTGGGGCGACTGCGCCGCGATGGTTACGGCCTGGCGTCACTGATCGCGGTCATGGCCGCCACGGACCGAACGCGGATCGACCGACTAGATACGCTTCCTCGATGCGAGCCTCGCGAGCGATGGCACACGCTTATGGACTTTCGCAAGGTTTGGAGAAGCCGTTCTGCGGCGCGGTCGGGGTCACTTGCGTCTCGGCCATCGCCACCCGTCCCTGAGTATCTTCGAGCCGCACGGTCAGCGTCACCGGATGGCCCACGACACACTCAGGCGCGAGCACCCGTGCCGGCCAGCCTACGAGCTCATAGGTGTTGGCCTGCCCTGCCACGGGTACGAAGTCCAACTGCACCTCCGTAAGCGCAGGGGGCGCAGGCGGTGTGGGATCAACATCAAGCTGAAAAAGGATGCCCTCCGGCTCGAGCCCCTCCACTCGCACACTCAGCCAGACGTGATGCCCGCCCTGGGTGCCCGCGTACAGCTCTAGGGGGTCGCCCGGCATAAACGGCTCGAAGTTCGCCTCTCCAGTCCCGAGCACGAGCTCCACGGAGACGGCCGGGGTATCGCTTCCCCCTCCGCAGCAGGCTAGTGAAGCGCACAGGAGGAGACGCGCGACGGACAAAGAAAGGGCTCTCGACACACCGCGCATCATACACGCTGGCAAGGTCGAATCAGTCTCCCTCGCCATGAGCGCGACGCCCTCCATGTTGCGCGAGCCCTCTCGGCCGCGACATGCCACACCTCGGCCGATTCGAGAGCAGCAGGCGCTTGGCCGTCGTCATCAGTGGGGAGCTGTAGCGCTCGGTGGTTGCGCACCTGTCACCACGTTGGCGCTCGCGTGTTCGACGACGATAAGGTGGTCAACAGGCAGGTTACTCAGCTTAGTCATGCTTGCATCTGCGCGCGGCCAACGGATCCAGAGCTCGTCGACCTGCGTTGCGGTGTCGAGCCCGAAGTGGGCCTCGGCTGGATCGTGGCTCGCGTAATTGGTGCCCGCTCGAATGTCGCGTACCTGCCACTGGGATCCGGTGCGCAGCCAAATGCGTGCTCCTATCGCCCGACTGTTCGCTCCCGCCATTTGCAGAGCGACGGTGAGGGAGTGACGTTCCCCGAGCTCGTTGCGCCAGAGGCGGGAGGGCTTGTCGTGATTCTGCACGAACACGTCGATGTCGCCGTCTCGATCGTAGTCGAAGCAGACCAGCCCCCGGCCCTGATCGACGTCGATGAGCTCAAGCTCCTCGTCGGCTCGCTCAAAGCGGCCGCGTCCATCGTTGAGGAACACGCGCAAGCGATCTTCGGCGAACGGTGCGACGAGGCCCGACTCGCCTGAAGCGTAAGACACCTGACCTGCGGTGTGGAGCAAGTCGCTGTCGCCATCGAGGTCGAGATCCGCGGCGCACGCAGCCCACCCCCAACCGCCGTCGCGAACGCCCGCGGCCTCCGTCATGTCCACGAGTTGTCGCGACCCGGTGTTTTGATACAGGTGATTGCCGTCGCACATGGGACAGGTGTCGGGAATGAGCGTGGCAGTCACGAAGAAGTCGAGCCGGAGGTCACCATCGAAATCTGCGAAGGCGGTGCCCATGCCAGAGTGGTCTGTGAGCCGATTGCCTTCGAGCCACGAGAGGGTTCCGCGCTCGTTGGCGAACGAGGCGCTGTCTCGAAAGTCTACCGACACCAAGAGCTCGGGGAACACGTCGTCGTCCAAATCGATGAAGCTGGCGGCCAGGCTTCCCCTTAGCGCGCGTCTCGAGGGGCCCAGTCCGGCGCGCTCGGTGCCATCCGCGAACGTGCCCCGCGAATTGTGGAAGATCCGCGTGCCAGGTGCGTTGATCCAATGCGTGGTGACGAGATCCAGGTCCCCATCGAGGTCGTAGTCCGCCGCGCTGGCAGACGTGACCGGGGAGTCGCATGCCGAGATCCCCGTGTTCGAGCCAGCACGAAAGCTCCCCTTACCATCACCGAGGAACAGACGCGCTTCACGCAAATCGTGGCTGAACGCGGCCCCGCCGACGAACAAGTCGAGGCGTCCATCGCCATCGAAATCGAAAAGGAGTGGGGCACCGTTGGCTTTGCCATAGGTGGGATCACCGACGCGCTCCTCGACACCGTGCGAGTCAGCCCGCTCCGGGAGAAATGTGCCGTCGCCCTGGTTGTGCAAGATGAAGTCGGGGTCGGCACCACCTACCACGAACAAGTCGACGAAACCGTCCGCGTCTAGATCGCCGCTCGCCACGCCAGCAAGATGGGACCGTAGGTCCGCGCTGACCACGCCGGGTGCGCGATGTGCAACCGCAGCGTTGGCCTCTTGTGTCACGTCTTTGAAGCGGAAGGTTTGCTCCGAGCCGCGCGGCGCAAGCGCGTACAGACGAGTGTTCGGCCACTTCTTCGGCTCGATCTGGTCGGGCGCTTTGTCGATTGGCGGCGCGGGCGGCCCAGCAGGCGCGTCGCCGCTGCGGTCCAGCGCTGTGTCGGGAGCGGAGCCGCAGCTAACGCATAGGATCGCGAGCAGCACTGACGCTCTCAGGTATCCACGGCCCGCCAACTCGGCCATACCTGTCGGCCGAAGCGTGGCACGCACAGCGTCTCTGGAAAGGCTTCGCAAGGTAAGGACAGTGTCTTCCAGTGGCCGGCGGAAGTCGACTTTGCGCTCCCATACCCGGTGCAGAACAGTTCGTTCTGACCGGCGAAAGTACGAGTCGTAATCGCATGTCCTCTTTTCCACACTCGAGCCTACGGCCGGGCACCCCTGACGGCGCGTTTGCAAGCTGCGCCCGCAGACACCCATTTGTCAGAAGCGATGACTCGTCACCAGCTCAAATGACTCATAGGCTCGCCTGGTCGATCCTCCCTCAAATAGGTCGGCGCGTTGCATCGAAGTGATGCAGCGTAGAGCGCACCTCCCCTGCCCGTTCGGCATTCGTGCCAGACGTCGGTGTAGCTGCGCGCAAAAGGAGCAGCCATGTTACCAAACGCGAGCCCCGCACTTCCCAAGGAAGTCGGTAGGCCATCTGCGATCCAGCGAACCTTACGCTCGATCACGTCGGCTCTTACGGTCTGCATGAGCCTCGGCAGCGCGCTGCATGCCAGCGAGGCCAAGGCATTTGCGGTGATCGAAAGCAATTGCATCGTGGTGGTAGGCCTCGGCGCACGGGCCGTGATCGACAAGACGCCCTTTCGCCTCCGCTTCGAGGATGCCCAGGGCAGAGTCGTGTTGCGCGAAGTCGAGAACACGCGCCCAGCACCGGTGGTTTTCGGGCAAGGCGAAACGGGTCCCGTATTCGACCCTGATCCGGTCGGCGCGCCTCCCACATCTGGCGCGTTTCTTTACTCACCCATGTTCTTCGAAGTAGGTCAGCAGAGCCTTGTCACCTTTGCGAGCTCGATAGCTCAGCCCTCTCCTTGGACCGGGAACATGCAGTACGGCGCACGCGGAGGTTACATCTTCGCAGCCACGGACGTCGTGAGCGCACAGCTCGAAGGCGACGGCGTTCGCATCGTAGTCGCCAGCAACGACCCTCAGGGTCGGCAGCTGATCGTGACCGTGCACCCCGATGGCCTCAACGCAATCCGCGTGCGCGCGACGTTGTCGATCACAGCGGGCGTGATGAACATCGGCGATGCCTTCGTGGCACGCGCAGACGAGGCCTTCCACGGCTTTGGCGGGCGTCATCCCGACGTCAACTTGCGTGGCCGCAGCTTCTATAGCTGGGCCGAGCAGGAGAACCTGGGCGGTGGCATCATCGAGCTTGGCGCTGCCGCGCAACTGGGTCCCGAGCTTGCTAAGGAGTATCTGTACCCGAACGGGCCGATGGCCGCTTACTACCCACAGAACTCCTTCGTGACCTCGCGCCCGGGCACGGACGCAGCCAACGGCGGCGATCAGGCCTACGGCATGCTCGTGGCTAACGACGAATTCACGCGTTGGCGCGTGAGCAGCGATCCCGGCCGGCTTGACGCGTATCAGTTCTCGGTCGCCACCACGGCGCTCGACTACACGGTCGCCGTGGGCCAACGCGTGGACATTCCATTTCTCAGCAACATTGCCCCCGAGACTCAGGTCGTGGCGACGCTGACCGGCATCAATGGCCGCCATCGCGTGGCTCCCGCGTGGAGCATGGGGCCCACCATCTCGCGCACGGTGCGCATCGGTGACCCCGTAACCGGCGTAGGAGCCGACACGCCCGAGACCTACCTCGCCAAGATCTATGAGGACTTGGAGCAAATCATCCCGTTGTCGCTGAAGCCGAATCAGCCGAACCGGCTGCCGGTCACGACCTATAATTTCGAAGGCTGGGACGTGCTCGACCCTGAGGTCGTGCGAGACATCATCCTGCGCTTGAAATCGCGGGGCATTCGCGCCGTGCTGTACATCCGTCCGTTCTTCAGCAACGACGGTCTGCTCACCGAGCGTCCCACGACCTTTCTTGAGGCGGTGAGCCAGGGCTTCGTGACCAGGACGACCGCCCCCACCTATGAACCTTACATTTGGATCTATCGCGGGGCCGCGGCGCTGCTCGACCTTACCAATCCTGCCGCAGTCGCCTGGTACAAGGAGCGCTTGAAGGCGATGCTGGACCTCGGAGCAGACGGTTTCATGCTCGACTTCGGCGAGCAGGTGACCACTGACATGGTCTTCGCCAATGGCCAGACCGGCCTGACCATGCACAACCGCTATCCCATCTTGCACGCCCAAGTGGCGCGCGAAGTAACCGACGCCTTCGAGGCAGCGCACCCTGAGCGCGGCCCCCTCTTCTTCTTCAACCGCGCGGGCTACAGCGGCCGTCCTGGATCGGCCGCTAGCGAGACCTCGAACTTCCCGGGCGATGAGACCACCGATTGGGTCGCAAGCTCTGGTCTGGCTTCCGTGGTTCCCGACATGCTCAACCGTGCCATCGGCGGTGCTTACGGTTTCAACACGGACATCGGCGGTTATGCCGACTTCGTACCAACCTTCCCAGGTGGAACGGCGGGTAATCCGACGTCGAAGGAGCTCTTCATCCGCTGGTCGCAGCTCGCGGCTCTAACGCCGTTCTTCAGGGTTCACAACTCGGGTGCGGCCGGCGTGCGTCAGCCCTGGTCGTTCGCCGCGCAGGATACTGCCGATGGCAAGCCTGCGGACTACACGCTCAAGCTTTGGCGCAAGTCTGCGGAGCTGCACAACACCGCGATTCCGCTGATTCGGCGGCTCTGGGATCTCGCAAAGCTGACGGGCGTGCCGATGACACGCCCGCTCTGGCTCGCCTACCCCGACGACGTCGAGGCGGCAAAACAGAAGCAGGAATGGATGCTCGGCGAGAACGTACTGGTCGCGCCGGTGTTCATCGAAGGTGCCACGAGCCGTAAGGTGTACTTCCCCAAGGGTTGCTGGAAGGGCCCTGGTCCCAACGGCATCACGGTCGACACTCAGACCGGGGTCGAGCGCACCGTAGATGCACCGCTGGAAGTGCTGCCTTACTTCATCCGCTGCGGCAAGTCGTTGACCGGCTTCTAATATCCCCCGTCCGCCAGGCTTTGTGATCTTGCGCCGCCGCGTTGGCATTGCAGAACGAGCTACTGGTGGGCCGGACTCGTGCATCATCCGGCGATGCACACGTCCAAACTTACCCGGTTCACCTGCGCGGTTCGACGACAGCGTCCCTCGCCAGCCGGGATCAATCCACGAAGTAGCGGGCGCCCGTCTTTGCGAATGACTTGCAGCAGACGAACTGCGCGGCGCTCCCCTGGGCTGGCAGGCTCGTGCAGCCCGTTGGTGGATCGCTCAGGCACACGTATGCGAACTGGTCCATCTCGCAGTCTGCATCCATGGAACGGGGCTTAGACCACGGCAATCCACGCGCGCTGGCGTCCGGGCGAGGTCGTGCCCCAGGTTCGAGTGCAATCCTCGAAACTTCGCACTACAACGCAGCTCATGTCTGAGAACGCTGAATCACTCTTACTCGAATCCCACCGCATTCTGACTGGACAGGCCCGAGGTCGCTTCGGCGGCATCGCGCCCGAGCGCATGGCCCAGCATGTGCTCGACGTGACGCACGAGGCAGACTGGCCGGTGCGAAAGGCCGCGCTCGACGCCCTTTCGCGCCGTTACGCGTTTGCCAAACGCGACGAGCTACAGGTGGGCGAGCGGCCGAGCAACGGCGCGATTTTGGGCGAGTACCGGACGAAGGCGAAGGGTAAGGGGTCACGCGCAGGAGCGCGCCCGTACGCCACGGTGATCCTGTCGCTCACGCCACTGCGCATGAGCTGCTCGTGTGCGGACTTCGTGCGCAGCTCGCTCGGTCTGTGCAAACACGGGCTCGTGGTGCTCGAAGCGCTAGAACGCAAGGGCGCCGCATCGAAGGCGACGGCAGCTACGCCAAAGCCGACCAGGGCCCTCCTGTCGTGGACACCTGAGCATCCGATTCGAGGCACCGGCGACCGGCTCGAGCGACTCGTGTACACGCATGCAGGCCGGGCGGCACCGCCAGTCGGACTGCGCGACGGGCGCCCAATGCCACGAGCACTTCGGGATGCAGGTCAGAGGCTCGCCTTCATCGCTTCCCTCGAGCGTTCAATCCAGCGCGGGTCGCTGCTCGCAGAACCCGCGGTGACGACGCTACTCGAGGAGGAACGGCAGCGCGCCGAACGACGCGTAGAGAGCGAGTCCATCGCTGCCACCGCCATGAAGAGCACGTCGAGTTTGCAGCGTAAGCTTTACCCTTACCAACGCGAGGGTGTGAAACGTTTCTTCGAGACGGGGCGTCTGCTGCTCGCCGACGACATGGGACTCGGTAAGACGACACAAGCGATCGCGGCCTGTCATGGCTTGTTCGAAACCAAGCGCATTCGGCGCGGCCTCTTGATCGTGCCTGCCGCGCTCAAGCCCCAGTGGAAGCGCGAGTGGGATGAGACGACCCATGTACCGCTGACCTTGGTGGAGGGCTCTCCCGCCGAACGCGCGCGCCTGTATGCCAGTACGAAGCAAGGTTTTCTCGCGATAGGCTACGAGCAGCTCCTGCGCGACCTTACCCACGTGCAGAGCTTTGCGCCCGAGCTCGTGGTGCTCGACGAAGCCCAGCGCATCAAGAACTGGGCAACCAAATCCGCGGCTTATGTGAAGGCACTATCCCCCGCGTATCGTCTGGTGCTGACCGGAACGCCGATGGAGAATCGCCTCGATGAGCTCGCCTCGATCATGGACTTCGTCGATGACCTGGCGCTCGAGCCCAAATGGCGGCTCGTTCCTTTGCACTCGATCCAAAACGGGGATGGCGGCAAGGGCATAAGTGGCGCGCGCAACCTCGAGGTGCTGCGTGAGCGACTTTCAGGCTCGATGTTGCGACGCATACGAAAGGATGTGCTGACACAACTTCCATCGCGCACCGACACCCGCGTGCCGGTGGAGATGACGGGCGTGCAGCGCGACAGTCACGACGAGCTGCGACGGCCGATAGCCGAGCTGGTGAAGAAAGCAGAACGACGCCCGCTATCGCCCGCCGAATTTTTTCGCTTGATGCAGCTACTGACCACCCAGCGCATGATCTGCAACGGCATGGCGCAGGTGCAGTTCGAGGACGAGTGGCCGCGCTGTAAAGATACGCGCGCCACACCTGAGGTCCTCGAGAGCCTGTTTGCGCCCAAGCTGTCCGCGCTGCGTGGGCTCATCGAGCAGGTGGTGGTCAGCCAACAACGTAAGGCGGTGGTGTTCAGCCAGTGGCGCAACATGCTGCGCTTGTCCGAGTGGGCCGTGCGTGACCTGCTCGCGAGCGCTGGCATGCGGGCGCTGTTCTTCACGGGCGCCGAGTCGCCCAAGCAGCGCGAGCGCGCCATCGTCGACTTTCACGATGATCCGAGCGCCACCGTGATGTTTCTGAGCGATGCGGGTGGCGTCGGTCTGAACCTGCAGCGTGCTGCGAGCTGCTGCATCAACCTGGAGCTGCCGTGGAATCCGGCAGTGCTGGAGCAGCGCATTGGCCGCATCTATCGACTCGGCCAGAAGCTGCCGATCGATGTGTACAACCTCGTCAGCGAGGACGGTATCGAGTCGCGCATCGCCAAGCTACTCGCCCAGAAGCGCGCCCTATTCACCTCGCTGTTCGATGGCACCAGCGACGAGGTGGTGTTCGACGAGAAGGCGTCCTTCATGGAGGGTGTGAAGCGACTCGTAGAGCCGTTACCTCCTGTGTCAGACCTTACTGTTGACAGTGGGACCGAGGATGCGCCTGATGATACCGCAGCGACACTGGCCGAGACGCCGGCGATGTCGACCCAGCCTGACGCGGCGCCCGCAGAGTCGCAGGCCGCAACAACACCGCAGGGCGGCCTGTCCGTCTCGCGCCTGCCCGACGGTGGGCTGCGCATCGAGGCGCCTCCAGAGCTCGCCGCCCCGCTCGCCCTCTTGCTCGAGAGCCTGGCCAAATCCCTGCGCGCGGCGGCGCCGGGGCCGTGACTGCGAACGCGGCGGGCCGTGCGGGAAAACGCGTGAGGAGTCCTTACCCTTAGCCGGGCAACGGGCGAAGGGCGCTCGATGGGCAAAGGTTGTATCCAAACGGCCGCCAGGTTTTCCGACGCACAGGCCAGCCGCAACGTGCTGGCTATAAGCTCGCGTTCCATTCGACCCCGGCACATGCGGCGAGTACAAGAACGTGATGGGGAAATGGGCGATTCTGCTCGCTGTCACGCTGGGACTAGCGGCGGGCGTCGGAAGCTATACGTTCCGCTATGCCGAGGGGCTTTCGTACTTCAGCACCAATCCTGCAGCGTGCGTCAACTGTCACATCATGCAGCCGCAATACGATGCCTGGCAGAAGTCGAGCCATCACGCGGTCGCCAAGTGCATCGATTGCCACTTGCCCCATGCTTTTATCCCCAAGTATCTGGCCAAGGCAGAAAATGGTTACCGCCATGGCGAGCGCTTCACCACGCAGAACTTCGTCGAGCCGATTTTCGTGCAGGCTGCGGGGCGCAAAATCCTGCAGGACAACTGCGTGCGTTGCCATCAGCTCCTGGCGCATGACATCGCGACGGGGCCGCGCGGTAAGCTTGACGATCTTACCTGTGTGCACTGCCACGCAGGCGTAGGTCATGGCGAGCGTGCGGGGCTCGGCGGGCCCTTGAGCAAGGGCGACTCAGAGGCGATGGAACCTTCGCGTCACGCGACAACCAAAGAGGAATAACGAAATGGCTGATGACGCGCGACAAGGTTGGTTTCGAAGTAAAGGTGCGTACCTCGCGCTCACGGGCGTGGTGGCCGCCGCGACAGCCGGCGGCGTTGCGCTGCTCATGAACATCTTCGAGCGCAAGGTGGAGCAGAGGAGCCCTTACGTGCGCTTAGTGGACGTGGGCGAAGACGACACCGACCCCGCCAAGTGGGGCAAGAACTGGCCCGCTCAGTACGACGGTTACAAACGTACCGCGATCAGTACCCGGACGCGCTTTGGCGGGCACGGCGGCAGCGAAGCCTTACCCGAAGAAAAGATCGAACGCGACCCGTGGCTCAAGCGCATGTTTCTCGGCTATGCCTTTTCGATCGATTACCGCGACCGTCGAGGGCACGCGTACATGCTGCACGATCAGGAGATGACCGAGCGCCTGACTAAGCCTCAATCGGGCTCCTGCTTGCACTGCCACGGCTCGGTGATGCCGCTTTACCGCGCGCTAGGTGATGGTGACGCGATGAAGGGCTTCGAAAAGACCTATAAGATGTCTTACCAAGAGGTCAACAAACAGCTCCACGACATGGGCCACGGCCATCCCGTCAGCTGCGTCGATTGCCATGACCCGAAGTCGATGGCACTAAGGGTCACGCGCCCCGCTTTCATGAAGGGTATTGAAGCGCTTGCGAGCTCGGAGGCGGATACGCCGGCCTTCTCTTCGATCGCGCTTTGGCGCGAAGGCAAGCGCGAGCGACCTTACGATCCAAACGTGGACGCCACGCACAACGAGCTGCGCTCCTTCGTGTGCGGACAATGCCACGTCGAGTACTACTGCTCGTCGAAGCTACCCCTGACCTTACCGTGGGGGAAAGGCCTCAAGGCGGACGATGCCGAAGCATTCTGGGACAGCACCAAGTTCGAGAACGGCGAGGTCTTCTCCGACTATACCCACGCGGAAACGGGCGCCCCGGTGCTGAAAGCTCAGCACCCCGAGTTCGAGCTCTGGAGCCAGGGCATCCACGCCCGCAGCGGCGTGGCATGCGCAGATTGCCACATGCCCTACGCGCGCGAAGGAGCCGCCAAAGTCAGCGATCACTGGGTGCGTAGCCCGCTACTGAATATCAACCGCGCCTGCCAGACCTGCCATCGCGTGCCCGAAGAGGAGCTCAAGGCCCGAGTCGATCTGATTCAGCAGCGCAACTATGACCTGCTGCAGCGCGGCGGTGTCGCGATCGTCGATCTGATCGAAGCGGTGGTCGCAGCCAAGGCTCGCGGTGTAAGTGCCGCCCAGCTTGGCCCCGTGCTCGCCCTGCAACGCAAGGCCCAGTGGCGACTCGACTACATCGCAGCCGAAAACAGCATGGGCTTTCACGCACCACAGGAGGCCGCACGCGTGCTGGGCGAAGCCATCGACTATGCGCGTCAGGGCCAGCTCTCTGCGACGATCGCCGCCGCTGTTCCGGATGCGGTCACACCCTAACGCGAGCGTGGACCTCTAGCGCAGAGCTGGGCCGCGACCGGCCGCGACCGTGAGATCGTGAAAAGTGCATAGGTGGGCGCCGATCCAGGGCGCTGCGCGACCTAGTATTAATTCCCATCCTGATTTTACGGCGTGACGCCCCACTCGGGTGCGGTGCCTGCATTGACGCAATTAAGGGGACGGACCGGTTGGGGACGCCGTACGTTCGGCTGAGACAGGTTGTCGTCGAGAGGAGCTCTGTATGAAACGCTGGTCATGGCTCGCGCGCTGCGCACTGATATTAAACATGCTGGCGTGTGACGCACCGGCCAATGGCGCCGCGGATCTAGCGGCGGAGCAGTCGAACGCAGATGCGGGGCTCGACGCTGAGGTCGGGGAGACAAGCTCCCCCCTGTTGACGATAACCAAAACCAATACTGGATTCACGGGTGCCAATCAGCTCACTGACTTTACCGTGGTTATTCCCGACTGGTGGGATAAGGTTTTTCTGGTCTGCGGCGACGAGGGACAGCGCTGCTGTGCACCCTACGATCGTAATCCAAGCTGGGGGCCGCACTGCAACACGGGTTTTGGTTGTGACCAGGCAAGCAATACCTGCGTAAAGGGTGGTACGCCGGGCGCAGTGTGTTTGGACGGTCCTCAGACCTGCGCATCGGGGCTATGTTACTCACCACAGCCGTTCGAATCGCCAGACCCCACGGTCATGTGCTTCGGGGGGACCTGCAACGCGGCGACTCACCGCTGCGAGACCTGCGGACAGACGCCGGGGGCGCCGTGCTGTGCGCCCGACGTGCAGGTCGCAGTGGCCACGTGCAAAGGCGACAACCTCCTGTGTGAGTTTGGAGCCAGCGGGGATTACGGCACGTGTGCCTCCTGCGGCCATGTCGGCGAGCAGTCTTGCTACGGCGTTTGTGATGCCTATGCAACGGACGTGAATGGGCGATGTGAGCCATGCGGTCGCGCCAATCGGATCTCTTGCAACGGCTGGTGCGAGGCGGGAACGGTGCGCGATGGCGACTCGTGTCTACCCTGCGGCCGCAACTTACAACGCGTCTGCGACGGTAATACCTGCGCTTCTGATCGACTGTCCGTATTTTACGCGGACGGAAAAGCTTACTGTCGTGCCTGTGGCGATGAGGGCACCGTGCGCTGCACGGTCGGTGCAGCATGCAGCCGCGCCGATCTGGTGGTGGACGGCAGCGGGTACTGCGTGCATTGTGGAGGCTGTAAGCGGCCGATCTGCACGGCGTCTGGCATGAGCCCCTGCGAAGGTACGCTGCACTCCGAGGCGAACATTTGCTACTCCGAACCATCAGGCTCCTGCCCGAAGACGCCTGCCGGCGGCGGTGGTGGCGGTGGTAGCGGTGGTGGAGCAAGCGGCAGCGGCGGAGGTACTGGGAGCGACTGCGAGTGCAGCGCAAACAGCTCCGATCCGGCATGTGGCATGGGTTTCGGAGAGCTGTGCAGCGACCTGATGCCGTGCAAACCTGGCATGGGGTGCACCCGCGACAAAAACGGCAGCATTCCCTACCGCTGTCGGACACCGGAGCCTTGGGAGCGCTGGAACTGTCCCCCGGTCGCGGCCAACGGCTGCTGGAAGAAAGCAGACGCAGGCAATTGCCACAAGCTGCCGAAAGAGGATTAGCCGGCGCAGAATCCTCAGACCAAATGAGGTTGCTGGCTCTGCTACGCTGCCGACGTGAGCGAAGCACACCGGATCGAAGTGGTTGAGTATGACCCTGCCTGGCCTGAGCGCTTCGCGCAGGAACGCGATGTGTTGAACGAGACGATCGCCCCGTACCTGGCTGGCCCCATCGAACATGTCGGCAGTACCGCCGTGCCCGGCCTGTGCGCGAAGCCCGTCATCGACATCATGATTCCTGTTCACGACCTGACGCATAGTCGACCCGCCATTGCGCTGTTGGAGCGGCATCACGGTTACACCCATGCGCCCTACAAAGAAGACGTCATGCACTGGCTCTGCAAGCCTGGGGAGTTCGAGCGCACCCATCACGTGCACATGATCGCGGTGAGCAGCGAACTGTTTAGGGAACGCCTGCTCTTCCGAGATGCCCTGCGGGCTGATGCTGAGCTTCGGGAACGGTATGCCGCGCTCAAGTGGCGGCTCGCCCTTGAGCATCCTAATGATCGTGAAGCTTACACCGAAGCCAAAGGGCCCTTCGTACGCGGGGTGCTCGACTTGGCGCGAGGCAGGTGAGCTCGGCCTGCAATGCTGTCAGAGTGGGCGATCCGCCGGATCTGCTACCGTGCACTTCCGAGACAAAGCATGCCGATCAGCCCAACTCCTGAAACCAAGAAGCGTAAGGATAAGCTCCGCCGCTACGAACGCCTCCTCGCGAAAGAGAAAGCGATGTACGGCGCCTACGACGACTCCAGCGGCAAGCGATACGCCCTGGGCCCGCTCTACATGCTGCTCGGTGACGTCGAAGGTGCGCTCAAGTCGTTCGCCTGGTTCGACTTCGAGTTCCCGGACGACTGTGGCGACATGGGCCAATACGTGTGTTGGGCCCTGGCGCTCCACCGCGCTGGCAGGATCGACGAAGCCGAGCGCAAGCTCAGGCAAGCCATGCTGCTGAGGCCCACGGTGTTTGCCCGGGTCTTTGGCCAGCCCTGGGCCGCGTTGTCCGTGGATGAGGCGGGAGACGCGATGGACGCGGATGAGGCCGAGCAGATCAGCGCCGAGTACATGGGCATTTGGAGCGCGGTCGAACTGGCCTGGGCAGTGGATCGGTACCGAGGCGCCGAGTTCATGGCGGTGCGCGACCGATACGCGGAGATCGAGCGCCTGCTGCGGCACGAGCCGCGTGGTGAGAAGCGGACCAACCTTGTGGACGAGATGTTCGCGCTCGGCCGTGGGTAAAAGCTGCTGCATGAAGTCATCGCATGTCAGAAGACGTGGATGTTCTGCGGCCATGCGCAGAGTGCTCGACGTGCTGCGGATGACCTTACTATGATCACCACCTGTAAGATACTCCGACAGCGAAGCGCGCACGCACACCGTACCTTCGTGCTGCCGAGCGCGGCGGTAAGGCAGCAGCCCCCTCTTGCGGCTCAGTGCCAGATTCGCGGCTAGCGAGTTGCACGTCGAGTACCACGCGTTGATCTCTCGGATCGTCGTCCCAACCTTCAGCCTTCTACCGTGAGCGAGATCGTTTGAGGGCGGCACTCGTTACGGGCTATAGCCACGAGATGGATGACACGCGCTTGCTCAATCCCACTGCACGGTGGATCCGCGATCTGGTCGATGCACTCGGACTGCCGCGCGGTGCGCTACTCGCGGCCGCCATCCTCGTGCTGGGGCTGGCGGCGGCAGTGGTCGTCGATCGCGTCGCACGCAGGCTAATCCGCAAGGCCGCAGGGCTGTTCGCAAGTCGCGGCCATGGTCTCGCGACGGAGGGCAGCGAGCGCGTCGAAGCGGCGGTGGGGCGCACGCTGTACTGGATCGTGATGATCCTCGCCGTGATGGCCGCGACCGAGACCCTGGGCTTGCCGGTCGTGACGGCCTGGCTGAGCGGGGTCGCGAGCTTCTTGCCGCGTGTTGCGGTGGCGGTGGTGATCCTCGCGATCGGCAGCATCGCGGGTCGCGCGGTGCGGCACATGGTCACGAGCGCTGCCAGCTCCGCACAGCTGCCCGGTGCAGCAAGGCTTGGCCAGCTCGCGCAGACCGCGCTGTGGGTCGCCACCATCCTCGTGGCGATTGAGCAACTGGGAGTGGAGATCTCGTTGCTCAAGACCACGCTGCTCCTCGTCTTGGCGGCCTTGCTCGCAGGCGCGGCCCTCGCGTTCGGGCTCGGCAGCCAAGGCGTGGTCGCGAACATCTTGTCGGCGTACTACGTGCAAAAGCTCTATCAAGCGGGGCAAACGATACGCCTCGGTCAGCTCGAGGGACGCATCGCGCGCATCACCGACACCGCCGTGATCCTCGAGGTCGAGCATGGCGAGGTGGCTGTGCCTGCCCGCGAGCTGGCCGAGCAACAGTCGACTCTCGTGCTGCGTAAGGAGAGCGCGCCATGAGCGTGTTGCTCGCGCTCGCAAGCGCCTACGCCGCGACACAGCCCAGCGAGGTTGCGCGCATCCTCGAGTCCGCATCCGAGCTCGAGCGCGCCGAGCTGTTGCAAGCGCTGGACGAGCCCACGGCGGCGCGCGTGCTCGCGGAGACCACGCCAAGGTTGGCCGCCGAAGCGCTGGCGCGACTCCCCCACGCAAGCGCCGCAAAGCTCATCGCGAGCCTTGCGCCACAAGCCGCCGCTGCGCTGCTCTTACGCTTGTCTGCGCAGGATGCAGACGGCCTGCTCGCCTTCCTACCCGAGACGCGTCGAGCCCAGTTGCGTAAGCTGACCGAGTACGGTGCGAGCCGTGCTGGCGGGCGTCTCGAGCCACGCGCGATCAGCGTGCCCGAGGATTTGAGTGTCGCAGACGCCTTGCAGTGGGTCATGCGCGCGCCGGACGGGGCCTTCTTCTATGTGTATGTGCTCGGTGAGGCACAGGTATTGACCGGTGTGGTCACGCTGCGCGAGCTGATGCAAGCGTCCGGTACGGCGCGCGTCGATACGATCATGACGCGCGACCCTGAGCGATTGCACGCAAGCGACACCCTCGAACGCATCGCCCGTCATCCTGCCTTTCGGCGCGTACACGCGCTGCCGGTGGTCGAGGATGGCGGCCGGTTTCTCGGCGCGCTGCGCTACTCCGTGTTTCGCAGCATCGAGGGCGAGCTGCGTTTGGCCGCAGCCGGACCCGACCCTTCGCGTAGCGCCTCGGCGCTCGCCGAGCTGTATGGCTTGAGCGCGAGTGCGCTCTTGCACTGGGTCTCGACCACCCTGCTGCCATCGAGCGGGCGCGCTCAGGAGCCTACGCCATGAGCGGCTTGTTGATCGCGCGTGTCGCCGAGCGCTTCATCGCCACGCGCGCCAGCGAAGCGTCGCTCGTGCTCGACCACCAGGATCCGAGCGAGACCGCGCACGCGCTCACCGGGCTCTCACCTGCGCTGAGC
This sequence comes from Polyangiales bacterium, assembly GCA_038257655.1. Classification (GTDB taxonomy): domain Bacteria; phylum Myxococcota_A; class Polyangia; order Polyangiales; family DASUME01; genus DASUME01. The sequence goes on from JBBSJC010000011.1 coordinate 17,242, forward strand.
GCGCGCGTACTCGAGCGCATGGGTGCGGATACGGCCGCGCGCGTGCTCGCACACTTGCCCCACGAAGCAGCACGCGAGCTCGTGCTGGCGAGCGACCCGGTGCGCGCGGCGGGCTGGCTCGCGCTCGCACCTGAGGAGGTCAAGCAGCGCGTGCTCGGTAGCCTGGAAGGGCATGCGGCGCGCGACCTCGCCGAGGCTTTCGACTTCCCGGCGGGCACGGCGGGCAGCTTGATGGATGCCCGCGTCGCGCCGTTTCGCGAAGAGACCAGCGTGGCGCACGTGCTCGAACGCATGCGCGAGGTCACCGATCGACGGATCCTCGATCTGCTCGTCTGCGACGACGAAGGCCGACTGACCGGCATCGTATCGCTGCAAGCGCTGCTCTCAGCACCGCACGCAGCGTCGATCGCGAGCCTCGCCGCCCCCCACCCACCACGCGTGCATGCGATGGCGAGTCGGGACGAGGTGGTCGAGACCCTGGGCCGCTACGCGCTCGCGACGCTGCCGGTGGTCGACCTCGACGGCAGGATCATCGGCGTGCTGCGTTACGACGCACTGGTCCGCGCAGCCCAGGCCGCAGCGACCGACGACCTTCAACAGATGGTGGGCGCCAGCAAAGAAGAGCGCGCGCTCTCGAACCCATGGCTGACGATCAAGAGCCGACTGCCTTGGTTGCTCATCAACTTGCTCACCGCGTTTACCGCGTCGGCCGTGGTCAGCCTGTTCGACGCCACCATTGCGAAGTTCACAGCGCTGGCCGTGCTCTTACCTATCGTCGCCGGACAGTCAGGCAATACGGGTGCACAAGCGCTGGCCGTGACCAGCCGGGCGCTGGCCTTGCGTGAGATCCGTGTGACCCACGGCGCGCGGGTGTTGCGCAAGGAGTTGCTGGCGGCGAGCGCCAACGGCGTGGCGGCCGGAGGCTTGACCGCGCTTAGCGTGCTGATCTGGAGCGGCAGCCCCGGCCTCGCCTTTGTCATCGGCGCCTCCATGCTGTTCTCGATGATCCTCGCCGCGCTATCCGGCGCCTTGGTCCCGCTCGTGCTCACCGCCATGGGCCGCGACCCCGCCATCGCCTCGTCCATCATCCTCACCACCGTCACCGACGTCACCGGCTTCTTCAGCTTTCTCGGCCTGGCCACCTGGGTCGCCCGCACCATCGGCCTGTGACCCCGCGGGAGGGCCGCGGTTCGCCTGTCTTCGTGACCATCTCTTCTTTCACTCCCCAGGCGTAATTAAACAGCGCATGACTGAGGTCTTGGGCGAAGAAGGGCCTATTCCGTCGCCGTCGTGTCTAGCAGGCGGACGAGACAAAGATCGCCATCGTCATCCACCCACCACATCACTGGCGGAGCCACGCCGTCGTCCCCGGCACATCGAGCAAGTACCGCTCTATCACTTCCAGCGCGAAGTCCTCCGGCAAGCAATTTTGGAACTTCGACAACCGATACGCGGGCAACCTCGCCAGCACGGCCTTCCGCGTATCTGGAGCCGTCCAGAAGCCCGCCGCGGCCATCTTTCCAATGGCCCCCCGCACGGTCTCGTGGTTGACGCCGTTGCCCTCGATGCGGAGCTGGAAGTTGTCGGCTACGACCTTCCAGCCCTCGGCCACCTCGAAGCCGTACTTGAGTGTGTGGTTCACGCGGCCGCCCGCGAACGTCCACCAGCGCGCGACATCGCCGTCGATCTGCACGGCGCGTCCTGGACGTCGCAACAGCTCGCCCAAATCAGCCCTCTTCTCCTCGATGTGCTTGAAACCCAGCTCATCCACGTATGGGTAGCGGGTGTCTTCGGTGAGCACGCGCATGATGCGCTGACACAGGGCAAAGCCGAGATGCTGCGGGATGAAGCCGCCCCAGCTTGGCTTCACGCCGGCAGGTGCTTCGCGGACCACGATCACACGATCTTCATGCGACACGCGCTCGACGGTCCACGCTCGCCCACCAAGGAGAAAAGACGACATCTGCTCGACGAGGCGATCCACGAAATTCTGCTCTAGAGATCCCAGGTCTCGGCCAGCGTGCGTCGTGACGCGGTACAACACGGGAGACGAAAAGACGGCGTACAGCTCCAAGAAGTTCTTGCGGCCGAACTTCTTTTCGGCCTTTTGACCCATCGAGAGTAAGCCGCCGGCCTCGAACAAAAAGTCCTCGCGCTTCATGTGGTCGACGACTTGATCGAACTCAGCGCGGGTAATTCCACGGAAGTCAGGCACGCGCGCCAATTGGTCCCAGCACCGCTCCGCGCTGATCGCTCCGAACTGTAAGGTCATCGCGAGTAGCTGATGCACAAGAACGGGCCAGCAGCGATCTTGTTGATCCACCCGTTCGACCCACCCCTCGCGCGCGAGCTCGACAAGTGCAATCGCTTGCACGACGGCCTCGGGATCATCGCAAAGGAAGGTCGTGTTTGCGGTGGTGCCCGCACGCCTGCCAGTCCGGCCCATACGCTGAAGAAATGACGACACGCTCGACGGTGCGTTCGCTTGAAAGACAGTATCGAGATCGCCGACGTCGATGCCCAACTCCAACGTGGAGGTGCAGACGATGCAGGCGTTGGTGCCGTGGGCGAACCTATCCTCGGCCGCCTTACGCTCTTCCAGCGACACGGAGCTATGGTGAACGAAGACATCGACGGATCGGCCGCGCATGCGTTCGGCCACCATTTCAGTCAAGGCCCTTGACTGGCAGAAAAACAGGCTCTTCTTGCCAGCAGCTCGCGCCGCAGCTTCGCTGGCGAGTGCCGATACGCTGTCTTGAAGGCCGATGAATAGGTCTCGCTTGCTGGGGTTCTTGGGCGGATCTACGACGATGCCTTCACGCTGGGACGAGCCCTTGAGCCAGGCCAGGATTTGATCCGGGTTGCCCACGGTGGCCGAGAGGCCCACGCGCTGGATATCGTTCTGGCTAGTCGGTGCCAAACGTTCGATCACGGACATCAAGTGGGCGCCGCGATCGGTGCCGGCCAGCGCGTGAACCTCGTCGATCACGATCAGGCGCAAGTCTTTGAAGAGACGCTTCACCGGCGACTTCGACGAGACGAGCATGACCTCCAGGGACTCTGGCGTGGTCATCAGGATCTCGGCTGGCTCCTTGAGAAACTTACGCTTGGCGCTGTCGGTCACATCGCCGTGCCAGACAAAGCGACGAAGCCCCACCATCTCGGCGTAGTTGCCGAGACGCTCTTCCTGATTGTTCAGCAGGGCCTTGATCGGCGCGATGTAGATCACGCCCACACCATCGGGGCCGTGCTCGACGAGGCTCGCGAGCGCAGGGAACATGGAGGCTTCGGTCTTGCCGCCTGCGGTTGGCGCGAGCACCACCGCGTTCTTACCGTCGAGAATTGCTTCACCTGCAAGCTCTTGGACGGGACGCAATGACGTCCAGCCAAGGCGTGACACAATCGCTTGCTGTAAGCGTGGTGGGAAGCGGGCGAAGGCGGTCATGCGCCTAGAACTCCACCGAGTAGCCCTTGTCGTCGCCGGGTTCGGGTTCGTAGTCGATCGGCTTCTTCCCAGCCGATGCCCGTGTCTCCTGCACCGTGGGCGCAGGCTCGGGCAGGTCCATCTCGGGATTCTCAGCGACCGTGTCGAAGAGGTTAACGAGGCGGCGCAAGAACTGGCGTGGCACGACACCCACGTCACCACCAAAGCCCTTGGTCACGTCTGCAACCATCGTAGTGATGCGCTCGGGCGTGACCTTCTGCTTCACGATGTTGGGATCGCCCATGGGGTACAGTTCGCGCAGCCGCAGGCCCACGTCCTTCAGTCGGCTGTCGTCGAACGGCCTCAGCTCAAGTTGAGGTTGGCGCATGGTGACGAGGCCGCCCTCGTTTAAGAACTGGATGCGATCATGGAGCGGTTGCAATCCTTTGACACCTCGTTGGACGTCGAAGAACTCGGGCGTGCCCGTAAAGATCCACAACAGCCCTTTGTAGCGATCAGCCGCGTCGATGATCTGGCGTATGCCGTTCAGCGACTTGCCGCGTACGTCCTGGCGCATGCGCAGGATGGTCTCGACCTCATCGACCACGATGACGAGGCCCTTGTACCCAGCGGCCTTTACCACCTCCAGGATACCGTGAAGGTAAGCCATCGCATCTTGGCTCGTGATCTCGCCTTTGATGCCCGCTGCCTTCTTCTCTGATGCGCTTACGTTTTCGCTGCCAGAAAGCCAGGATAGTAAGGCGCTTGCCTGGCGCACCTTACCGGCTTGCTTCAGCGCGAACACCTCGCGCAGCACACGACCCAGGTCTTCCGGAGCTTTGCCACCCGTGAGCGATGTGATGTCTTCCTGGATGCGCTTCTGAACCTGCTGATCGAAGTCAGCCGCGTTCTCGTCGGCGCCACCTTCAATCAGCGCGTTCTCGACCTTCGCGATCCAGCGATCCACAACGTCGTTGAGCGCACCTCTTGGACAGGTACTCGTCCCAAGCTCTTGCACCACGCGACGGTAGAGGTCTTCGAACTTGTGAAGCTGGAAGTCGTTGTCGGACACGACCACGAAGCTCGTGGCAAACCCCTGTGCTTGGGCGTCGAGCACGGCCAGTCGCGCCATGAAGGTCTTGCCGCAACCATAACCGCCGCGAAGAAACTTGAAGACGCCTTCGCCAGATTCGGCAAGCTTGAGCAGGCGACCGATCTCGGCGCGCGGACGTTCAATGCCGACGGCGAAATCATCGAGGCCGCGCTCAGGGACGACGCCAGAGCGAAGGCGCTCGAAGATGTGCTCGCGGTCGCGTTGGCTTGTGGTCATTTTTCGCCCTCTCGCACGTAACGTTTGCCGCCTTCACCGGTTTCGGTGCGAACTCGGAAAGGTAGCTTTTCAAGGTGGTTGTCAAACTCCAACGAGAAACGCCGGAAGGCGCGCGGCGAGCCGAGCATCTTCGTGATCTCCTCTTCGGTGATCACACCGTTCCGCTCGACATGCAGGAACACCTTACGGATGCCTTCGTCGGCGATTTCATCGGCCCAGCCGGCTATCGCAGAAGCTGGCGGTACGGAAGGTGGTTTCGACTTGCGCTTGGCGACAGTGCTAACTGTGCCGCTCACCGAGTACCACTGCTCAGGAGAGGCGGCTGTCACCTTCTCTACGCTGTCTGGGTGGTGAACTTCGATGTGTACGCGTTCGTCCGTGGGCCCCTGAAGCGTGAAGAACACCTCTGTCCAGGCATCGCCCACGGTGACCTGCATGCGGCCGCCCCGGAGCTGCGTAGGGCCGACCACATCCTTGATGGTCGGCTGGACATCCTGGCGGTTGGGGACACGCACGGCCAGATCCACCGTGCGCGCGGCCGCAAAACCTAGACTCGTGGTGGTGCCCTTCGAGAAGCCCACGCGCAGGCGGAGTCGATGCAGGCCGAGCACATCTGACTGTTCCTCGACCTCAACGGCGTATTCGGCAAGGCTCGCGGATTCGATCCTCTTGCGCGTAACCGTAAGCACCGGGATCAATCGCTCTTGTAGACTGTTACCACCATGAACGAAGGTGGCTCCCGCGTTGCCCGTAGCAAAAACAGCGGTGTCGTTGCGGAATAGTAAGTACCCAATGATCCCGTCGTAACCGAGCGATGAGAGGGATACATTGACCATGCCATCTTCGGCGCGGGGATGTTCGTCGAGCACGTGGCGCCGTTGCGGATCGGTCTTCTTGCCGAAAGGCCGCTCCTTCGTGGTTTCGTCTTGCAACAGAAAGCCATGATCGGCCGTGAACACGAAGCTCATGAAGCCGGCGAGTTGAAGGTGATGCCAGGCGGCCTTGATCTGCCTGAGCGTCGACTCGAACGTGGGGATGCCCATGTTGGCTTCACCTGCGTCGTCGATCTCTTTGGAGTGCACGATCACAAGAGAGTGCTGTTTGGTTGAGCGCACAAGCTCGGGCGTGGTCGCTTCGCACACCTCGGACAGATCAAGCAGCAAGGCCGCCTTTCCTGCACTGCGCAGTCCCATGGCTCTCGCTCGATCGGCCGGCCTCTTGACGGTGAACTCCCCCGTCTTGAAGCCCTGAAAGATGCCCGCAACACTCAGGCGCTCACCCTGCGCAACGGGTGCGAGCACGTTCATACCCACAGAGGTTACCGTGGGCAGCTCGGCGAAACGAGGCTTGAGGTCCACCACGGTGCCCGTGCCCTTCAGCTCCTCGACCAGCTCGGTAGCCATCTCGAAGCGGAAGGCATCGATCATGAAAACAGCGACCTTGTCGCTCGAAACAGTAAGTGGGTGGACAACCTGCTCGTAGAGCGTGCGTTGCTGCAACGAGGGCTCGGGCAAGAAACCGTGTTCCTGGCAAAGCGCGGCGAAGTCTTTGGCTAGTGCATCGGCCCAGATCCGATGGGAACGGCGCAAGGCACCCACCACCTCTTGTAGAGGGCCAAAGTGAGGAAGCCGTGGTTCGAGCAGTACCAAGCGTTGCTGCTCAAAACGGCGATGGGCGCGGTCTACCTCGAAAGCCGAAGCAGAGTAGACCTCTGCGGCTTGGGCAAGGCTTCTCGCACCCGCGAGCGGTCTCGGCGTACGTTCGATGATCTCGCCAAACGCAGCAGCTTCAGCCACTAGGCTCCATGCCCAGCGGCGGTTCTGATCGCGCTGAAGCCAGAACGACTTGTCCCCATGCCGGGCATCACACCATGCCTTGGCCTTCGACCACTGCCCCTTGGAGAGCGCTTCAACGGCACCAACAAGGACGCGGTTCTCCTCCTCGCGAAAGGTGTCGATCTGCCCCAGATCGTCGGGCGTCATCACGCGCAGCTCTTCGGCTAAAAAGCCTTCGACCTCATCGGAGATGCGGACATAGGCGTCGCCGTGGTCACGACGCACTTGAGCGACGAGATCACAGCAGCCTTTTACCACCGGCGTCGATAGGGCTCGAAGGCGTTGAAGAGGCTTGAGATAAGCGGGCCGCTTGAGATCGTGCACGTACTCCACGCACAACACCCAGGCCGAGAGCGCTGCAAGCACGTGATCGAGTGGCTTGAGTCCTTGATGCTCGCCAAAGAACTCAAGCCAGGCGTCATCCATCCCTGTGAGCCGATGAACGTAGTTGCGAAGGGTGGCGATCTCCTCAACGGCGCGCACCCGTTGCTTCAACGAGGAGTCCGCCTTCGCAAGCGCCTCGACCAGCATGCTCGGACCGAACTCGTCCAGGGCTGCCGATAGACCGAAAGCGCTTTGCGACACGGCGGAGGTGAGCCAAGCGTCTGCTTGTTCGAGGGTGGGTTTCTGCGTGATGAACTTCTCGACCTCGGCCGGCACCACGCGTGCGGTGGCGGCCTCACGAATCAAGGTGTCGAGACCCTTACGAAAGCGAACCCCAGCTTCGTACAGCTCAAGCACCGGCGTCTTACGGATAGACTCTTCGTTGAAGCCCGGCATGTGAATGAGCAGCGGCTGCTTGTCGAGACCACTGCCGTAAGGCTCAAGATCAAACAGTAAGGATAGGAAGCTGCCGTGAAAGCCGACGACGGCGAAAGGAAACTGGCCCTTCTTCTGCTTGTTGATCAACCCATCCACGAAGCCTGTGTATGCGCTGTCTTTGTCGAGCCACACGACGATGCCTTGGCGACGGAGCTCGCCCAGGACTTCTTGCTCGATGGCGGTGGAGACGAGGCCGGTCATCGGGGGCCTCGGTGGCTGTTCGCGGCGCGTGAATGGCGACTAGCCTGTCTAAACGCGGCTATAAACGCGGTCATAAACGCGGGCGCGCGTTTATAAAATGTCGGTGATTCCGGTGGCTTGAGGCGCTGCGCGCGGTCTCTAAACGCGGTCTCTAAACGCGGTCGCATTCTTTGGGGGATGTTGCTCCCGAGCTGAACCTTCCCAAATCCCTGGATAGTTGGCAGCGGCCAGAGCATTGGTCGCGCGTCGCGCTCACTCATTCGGCACCTGCGGACGGATCACGCGCACCTTGTTCGGCGTTGCCACGATCACGCAGCGAGCCCACCTCGGGGACTCGGGGTCCGAAAGCCAGCCCACGACGAAATCAGACACGCGCCATTGCTCTGTGTCTGGCAGGCGCACGAGCAGAATGCCGTGATGGGTGCCGGGGACGAACTTGCGCGTATCCGAGAAGTCCAAATCCTGGGTGACAAGAAAGCGACCTTCAGCCTGGGCGGCCTGCCACACAGTCTCGTCCGGTCGCCCCCCGAGCCCCTCGTCGAGCACGGTGTCCACGTCGTATCCGCGCTCACGCAACCGAGTGGCGAGCGTGACGGGCAGGTTCTCGTCGAGCTTGAGCTTCATGCGACTTTGATGTCCGAGGGAAGCGGCGTGGGCGCAGGCAGGTCTTCACCCGCAGCCGCAGCGGCAAACGCGATCACTGCCCGCACGTCTTCCGCAGTAAGGGAGGGAAAGTCGCGCAGAATCGCCTCTGCCGTCTCGCCATGTGCGAGGTAGCCGAGGATGACGCGCACCAGGACGCGGGTGCCCTTGATCACCGGCTGGCCCGCGCAGATAGCTGGGTCGCGTGTGATTCGCTCGTGATGGTTCATGGCTAGCCTCCTCGATCGGTGTCTTCGATAGTTTGCGCGATGCGCGGCCGCGGCGCGGTCTGGAATGCCCGTCGCTGGCTCGCAGGCACGAAATCATAGTAATTACAATGACTTGAACTATTCGGAAAGACCGAATAGTTGGCTCGAACACCCGGCGATTCTGCGGCTCGAAGTGCTTGAAGCCCGGCACCGCGAACTATCCGGTTTTTCCGGATAGTTCGACCAAGGGCATGGCCGCCAGGAGGTCTGGGCTCACTCATCCGCGTCCTCCTCCCCCTCGTCATCACCCTGCTCAAACAGCGGCCCGTCTTCGCTCTCCTGCTCGCCCTTGGCAGCCTTCTTCTCCCGCCGCTTCACTTCCTTGGCGAGGATGTCCTTGGCCTGCTCTGCATGCCCCGCCAAAAACTTCGCCCGCGCCGCATCCGAGCCCGACTCATCGATGGTGAACTCAGGCCGAATCTCATCCTGAAGGCGCAGCTCCCAAGCGTAAGCCTTGGCGGGATGCAGCTCCCAGAAGCACTTGTGCGCCACCGCAAGCGACGGATCGTCGTGACACTTCGCGCGTACCCGCGTGGGGAAGTAGCGAGCCGACAGGTGCGCCCAGTCGTAGTCCTTCTTACCCTGAGCGTTGGCAAGCTCCTTCCACCACTTCTTCGGGTCCTTCCACTGCGGCTCCAAGAGCGGCCACAGGGCGGCGCTGTTCACCATCACGCCGTCGTCGAGGTCCATGACGTAGCGCGCGTCGACCTCGCGCTTGGTCGTCTTGTCGTCGGGAGGTGGTGAACCTTTTTCGGCGACCTCGGTGACCTTACTGATAAAGTCGTTCAGCTCTTCGAGCAGCTTCTGCACTTCGGTGAAGCGCTTTTCGGCCTTACCTTTGTTGCTGCCGGAGGCGCGAGCGGTGCGCAGGTCGTCTAGCTCGCCGTCGAGGCGACGCTTGGTGGGTACTAAGTGATCGGCGAGTAAGACGTTGAGGGTGTCGTCTTGCCAGCGGTGGATGGAGATGAACGCGACGAAGCTCTTCTTGGCGGAGGAGAGTGGAAAGTAGATCGGGCGGCTTTCGTAGCGCTTCTTGTGTTCGGTGAAGAACGACTTGCGTAGGTAGGTGCGAAGGTCTTCGCCTTGGCCTCTTTCGGTGAGGACGGGGCCATGAGTTTTCCATTCGTTGTGCAGCTGCGCGCAGCTTTGGTGTTCGAGGGAGTCGCTGGCTTCGCAGGAGATGAACAGGATGCCGGCGTCGAGCGGCCTCACCCCCGGCCCCTCTCCACTCGGTGGAGAGGGGAGGGAGAAAGAGTCAGCACGACCTTCCCCTTCATGTTCCCCTCTCCACGAGTGGAGAGGGGTTAGGGGTGAGGTCCGTGCGGCATCCAATGCGCCCCCACCCCCAGCATCAAAACGACCGAGCGCGATGCCTGCAGCGAACGAGATGAAGTCTTCGGATGCAGCGGGCTCGAAGTCGGGTTCGTAGGGCGGAAGCGGGGCGCCTTCGGGGCGGTCGACAGCCTTCTGAGCCCACGATTGCGCGTAGCGCCAGGAAGATAGTCCCGGTGTTACGTATCCAATGGATGTTTCGCGTGCTGTGTCGTGCTCGGCGATCGCCCGTTCGAGCGTTGAGTGGATGTCACTGGACGATTCCACCCTCAGCAGTGGAAGGCGGTTCACGTCACCAACCTCGAATCCGATACCGGGATTGATCGATTGAAGAATATCCCGCGCTAGCGTTGTATTCATGGAGCATAAAGTCTCAGGCACATTGTCGGGGAAAACCGATGAACCCTTCTTGCCCATGATGCTGAGTGTTCTGTGCGCCCGCGCCGCAAACGCAGATCCGATCATCGTGAACGCGATGCCTGGCCTGAAGTAGAAGGCTTCGTTTTGAATGGTGCGTGAGTAGCTCCCATACAAATGGCCGTTGTACACCTTCATCTCTAGCCCATTAAGGAACCAGAGGCAGATGTCATCACCGGTGTCGAACCATCCAACGCCCTTCGCACCGCTCACAAAGGTTGCCCACTTTCGCCACTGGGAATCGATTTCTCGGTCGCACAGGGATCCAATTTCAATTTCCCACGTTTTGCGCAGGAACCGTGTGTTGTCGCTGGTGCAGACACCAGTCCGAACAGGATAGAGCGGCCCCAACTTCGGAGCCGCCGCGTACCGCGCCAAGAACTCCTTGCTCCACCAATACACAACCGGCTCGCCCTCGATGACCGCGAACCCCCGTGGGTCGAACTCGTAGCGGCCAACGTGAGCGAGCACGGCCGCACGCTTTCGTTTGGTCCGCTCGCGGTCGTAGGATTTGTCGGCCAGCGGAGTCGGCTGAACCGCAACACTCAGATCCTCTCCGTGCGTGCACCGGCAGATGATCGGCGCGGACACCGCCAGCACTTCGTTCGGAACTTCGTCGAATGCACCACGGTCAAAGTCACCCACGCACCTTAGGTCAAAGGTGCGAAGCACATGCTGGCGCAGCTCTGCAAACTGCCCCAAGAACATCCAGCCGCGCATCGTGAGTAGCGCCGAGAGACCGCCCTCCCGTACAAGCTGAAGACTTCGCTCCAGGAACGCCGCGTACAGATCCGCCTTTCCGCGCGGATAAGTCTTGGCCACGTACTCAAAGGCCTGAGTCTTACTCAGCCCCTGATACGGCGGGTTACCCACCACCACGTCGTAGGCTCCCTCCTTCGCCATGCGCACGAAGCGCACGCCAGCCGCAAGCTGCTCGCCATCGAGGCGCAGACCGAGATCCTCACTCTTCGAATGCTTGGCGAGGAAGCGCTCCAGCCGATCCAGGATCGTGGCCTTGGCCTCCCCCATCGACAGCTTCACTTGCTGCGCAGGAAAGCCGCCAAACAAGTCGCCTTGGCCGTGCACACGCTCGAACTCCAGCTCGACACTGCGCAATGCCTCTTCAACTGCCGCGTCGACCTTCAGCAGTGAGCCGAGATAGTCCACGCCCGCGAGTGACGTGAGCAGCTTGTTCGTCAGCTCCTCTGGAATACCGGCTTCGCGCTTCAAGTCGTCGCGCAGATGAACCACAGCCGGATCATCAGACGGCAAGTTGCCGAGCTGAAGCACAGGCGCCACCAGGTTCACCTGCTTCGGCCTAGCAGCCTTCGCGAGCGACTTGGCCTTGAGGTAGAGCCCCGCCGCCGCGATCTGAATCGCACGCGGGTCGATGTCGATGCCGTAGAGGTTGTGCTCCAGGATCGACTCTGCGACCTCCTTGTCGCTGATCGACTGCCCAAGATGCCGCGCCTCTTCACGATACAAGGCCGTGAGCAGACCAAACGCGATCACGAGAAAGTGCCCACTGCCGCAGGCCGGGTCGAGCAGCTTGATAGCGCGAACGGACTCTGGAGCTTTCGCGACCGCATCCTCCGGGAGCGGCTGCGGAACGTAGTACTTCCAGTGGTCCTCCTGCTCGCCGTCGATCGGCATCAACGCATCGAGTGCGACTTCACCTGCATCACGCTTGTTGCGCCACTCCACGCGCCGAGCTTCGAGGCGACCGAGGACGCTCGTGGGAGACACCTCACCCCAACCCCTCTCCATCGCTGGAGAGGGGCAAGAAGGGAGCCCTTCCTTGTCCTCCCCCTCTCCATGAATGGAGAGGGGGCCGGGGGGTGAGGTCCGGGACGGGAGGGGTGAGGTGTCCGAGACCGGTTGAGATGAGGTGACATCCGCCCTCCACCCCTGCTTCTTGCACAGGCACAGCCAGGTTAGGCCCAGGCTGTTCTGAAGCAGCCACTCGACCATGTAGCGCTCGGTGAACATCTGCGTCTTCGACGCGATCTCGTGGGGCTCGATCTTACCCCCACCGTTGATCTTCGCGTCGAGCGCTTCACGGTCGGGATCATTCCAATACTGGTAGACCCAACCTAAGGTCGTATCGTCGGTCCAGGCAGAACTAAGATCCGCGTTGTCGAGTCGCTCCACGACTTCGCGCAACGTCGCGGCCGGAATCGGGAACAGACGTGTGAGGCCCACATTGCCGAACAAGCCGGGCAAGTCGATGGCCAGCTCGTCGAACACGAGCTGAAGCAACGTGGCGTAGCCCTCCGTCGCGTCGGCGGTTCCGTTGCTGCACAGGGTGGGCGCGAACTCGCGAAACTCGCGGTAGCCCTTACTGTTCCAACCCCCTGTGAGCACGGCCGGCTTTGACAGGCCGAGGGCTTCGAGGTGGCGCAGGAGTACCAAGCGGTTGAGTAAGGTGGCCGCTGCTTCCTTCTCGGCTTGGGCGAGCAGGCGTTCTTTCGCAGATTTCAGCTCGGTTTTGTTTTTAGTTTTTGCAGACCGTGCGCGCTCGTCGACCCATGCCTCAATGCGCTCACGACGCCTGCGGTGGGCCTCGTCGAGACCGGCGTCCGCGATGGACACCGAAAGCCGGTAGCGTCGATCCGCTTCGTCGTGAATGGCGCGTAATAGCTTCTCGCGCAGGCCCTTGCCGGGGTCCTGCTGCGAGCCGCGAATGGTTTCTGCGAGGAGCTTCTTGGCTTCGGGAGTGAGGGACATGTTAAGGAGCTGCCGATTGCAAGCGCTGCCACGCGCGGCCGAGCTCGGTCTCAAAGAACTTGAAGGCAGGCAGGCGGCGCAACTCTGAAAAATCATCGATGTAGTCGGCGACGCGCTGCGCAGCGGAGGCGCGGTCAAGCTGGGCGAGCCGCCTACCACTAAGTTCTGAGGCGATTTCGAGCAACTCCTTTAGAGTCTTCTTCGGGTCCGGCAGTTGCTCGAGTCGTCCGATGGGCGGTAAGTCTAGATGCACCTTGCCATTCGGATTGCCAGCGGCTTTACGAATCGCGTTCGCATCGATCAAGAGCCAGGCTTCTGTCATGCGCACGGGGATCACGGGAACCACAGGTCCGTCGCTGGGGATTTCCAGCACACGTGTTTGCAACGACTGTTTCTCGGCGTCACGGTGAACAAAGAGGAGATTGGGTCGGTACTCAGCTTGGAGTTCCGTCACGAGCTCGCTGAGGGGCCTTGAGATTGGCGAGCGTCGGCGAAAGACGATGGGGGCAATAGCAGCGCTCGGGGCCACCTGGCGCACGGCCCACGCAATGATGCGCGAGAGCACTTGATCAGATGCCCCGTCCCCGATCAACAGTAGCTGGAGAAGCTGGCTCATCTAGTGAGCGCTTCCGAACTGAAGTTTCTCCAGCAATTCGGTTGCGGTAGCGCCAAGCGGTGCTCCGCCTACGAAGTCGATCAAGTGGCGAATGGGCACTGTCGGCACCTCCTTGCGCCATCGCTGCTCGATCGCTGAAATCCTCGTACTACGTCCGACTGCTCCTTCGATGCCCTCTACAAAAAGTAAGTCCCCCGCATCCAGTTGGCGTACTACGTCGGGCGAGTGCGTGTTGATAATTACCTGACGAAGTGGATTATCCGCGTCCACCGCCAATCTTGGATCGACCGCAAAGTCCCGCAGAAGCTCCACGACCGCGGGCAGACGTGCCGGATGCATACCATTTTCGGGCTCTTCCATGCACAGCGTCCGAGACGCACTCGAGTCTAAAAACAGCGTAACCAGGGCTAGAAATCTTAGGGTGCCATCGGAAAGGGCCCTAGGCCCCAAATGCAGATCGGATCCCCTCATGGTTGCCCGGATTGATAGCTGCTGCCGTGTGTCATCTCGATCCAGCCAGACGTTAGTGACTTCGGGAACGAGCTGTGCGAGGCGATTCGTGGCCTGCTGTAGCGTCTGACCAGGCACCTTATCCTGACGCGCTAGACGTTCGAGTGCGGCTGCGATGTGTCCACCGTGCTCCGTAAGACGACTAGGACCACCAAGGGGATCAGGCGCTCGCATGATCGAGGGTTCAAGATGCAGCAGCTCCCACGAGGCCATCTCGCGTCGAGCGGCCAGCACCGTCGGATACTCTGCTGCGTTGGTTCCACCCACGACGGTTCGCGGCGAAGTCCCGGCAGGTATGGGTTGCCCCCGACTGCCGCCGTCCTGGTGCAGCATCAAGCGAACGCTACCTCCCTCGCCGTCAGTTGAGATGAGAGGACCGAGACGACGCGTCGGTTTCACCACGGTCTTAGCAAATTCGCTACTGTGCGCGAAGCCCAGAACCTTCTTCGCGTCGCTTGCCTTGCGAGCGACCAGACTCTCAGAGGCGATCTCGAGCCGCGGACCGGCAGCCTCCGAGTAGCGGAGTTGTAGCTCGTAGCGCAGGAGCGTTGTCGCGGGAGTTGCGGGTCGCCCGAAATCATCACTGACTTCCCTAGGTACAAGCATCTCCGCCATCAGACAGATCGGAGTCTCGATGTTGCCCGCCCAGAACAGTTCCTTCGGAGAAAAGCCGCCACCCGCCGAAGTGCGCACGGCCTGGGCGGCGGACTGAATGTCCAATTCGGTGAGGGCCCTTAAAAATTGTATCGCATCGAAGACGTTACTCTTGCCGACACCGTTCGGACCGACAAGACATGTCAGTGGGCCAAACAACACGGTGACGTCCCGTAGGCTCTTGAAATTCTTGACCTGTAAGCGAAGCAGCATAGAAGCCTCACACAATCCTAACCCGGATGTTCTTGTCAACCAGCGGCCCGATACGGTCTTCTAGCTCCTTGAGTACGGTTTGGAGCTGCTCGCGACTGGCCACCTCGCGACCTCGCAGGTGCGTCTCGACCTTTACGATCTGAGTCTCCGTACCCTTGCTGCGCTCTTCATCGAGCCTGTCATTCGCCAACTCCTCTGCTTGCTGGATACGGCCCAGAAGGCGGTCGCGTACTTCGATTAGCGTTGGGGCCAGCGCCTCGGCGGTCGTGTCCACCATGGCTTCCGTGATCGGTCTCAGTACGCGATGGGCTTGATCCGCATCGAGCTGCGCAAAGCCCGGCCGGGTCTTCACGCGACTACGGGCCGCATCCGCTTCGCCGCTCTGCTTGTTCAAGAGCACCTTACGAAGCTCTACATACTGAGCGCGAATGCGACCGATCGCGGGGCTGAGCTGGCTTGCACCGCGCCAGGGCCTGTCGGCGGCCAGTTGCTCGGTGATGAGGTTCGCGTCGTCCTCCAGGCCCCCCAACTCCTCCATCGCTCGAAGCTGAGTAATCTCATGGTCGCGAGTGCGGGCAGCATGGGTCACGGCGTCGATGGCGTCTTGAGTCAGCTCGGAGTGGCACAGGCCGAGTTGCTCGAAGCCGTCACGAAGCGCGTCTAGGTTTCGCTTCACCTCGATCACGGTTTTCTGCACGAGTCGCGAGCGACACGAATCTTCGAGTGCCCTGCCTAGCTTTTGAAGCGCAACCGGTAGCTCGGGGCGATTGGGGAGCTGCTGGTAGCGTCCCTCTACTTCGCGCAAGCGGGACCGGTACGTCGGAAAGTGTTGGAAGGTGGCGTCCGCGATCACTTCGTCGTCGGACTCGATATCGATCTGAACCGAGTTCTTGAACAGGTTGCGGATGGCGACGCGATCACGTGCCGTGATCTCACCCTCCGTAGCGAGAAAGAACTCAGCGCGCCGAAAGTCACGATCGCGCGTGAAGAGATCGCGCACCCCCGGATCTTGGTAAGACGTGATGTCGTCGCCCTGCTCGGGCCGAATGCGAATCTTCTTGCCCCGCAAGAGGCCGGCACAACATGCCTTCACGAGGTCGGGCGCATAACCGTAAGGTGGGCCGACGAAGGTGGCGACTAAGGTTTGACCGGAGAGACCACCATTCTGCTCGATCTCGCCGGCAATGCGCGTGGGGAACAAGCCGGTGCACGAGGCCACGTACTTACCCGCATCGAGGGCAAGGATGCCTAGCGCATTCTCCATGAACTTGGTCGAAGGCCCGCTCAGCTCACGTTCGAGAAGCTGAAGCAGCTCAGTCGGCGAGACGGCAATCTCCGAGAAGTGCGGATAGAGATCCGGCAGGATGCGCGTGGCCATGCTGCCAAGCGCCGGCCCAAATGCACCACCCAGTTCACGGGGACGCAGTTGCTGGCCGCGAAAGCAGGCTGTGCCTTCCAGGAACGCATCGGCCACTGCCCGCTGCACACGAGTATCCAACTCCTCCGCCCGCGCTTCCTCTTCAATCAACAAGCGCTTCTTCTCAGGGCTCAACGATTCATACCTGGGACGGTAGCGCTTCACCATGTGCTCAGAACGAGCGAGCTGGCGAGCGTGGTCCTCGATGCCACCGCCTTCGCCTACAATCCAAACCAGGCGGTTACGGAGCGCGTCTTGATCGCTCTTCTGCACCCAGGTGGTGGACGCTCGATCTTCCCTCTTGCCGAGGAACCGAAAGTCAACGGCCACGGTGGAGTCTTCGCGCGCATCCTGGAGCTTCAAGTCATGAGCTTGACGGCCATCGGAGAACCAGAGCGTCCATGGGAAGGTCCGGCCCTTGAAGCGCGGCCGTTCCTGCATGGATCCCACGAGGCCCTTGAGCGCAGCTTGGGTGGTCTCGCTGATCTTCTCCAGGGTGACGCCGAGATCATCGCGCTCACGTTGCCACTCCTGGCCGGCAGAGCTTTGAACCTTATAGCCCTGCTTCTCTGAGTAAGAGAGCAGGCTGAATGAGCGCAGTCTCTCCAGTGCCTCACTCACGGCTTGCACGCGGTTGCCCTCGCCCAGGCGTCCGTAGAGACACTGGGCAACAAGCTCAGGCATGGTCGGCGTGTCTTCCTGGATCAACTCCAGGAGCGCCACAGCCTTGGCCGCACGCATAGCGAGCGCATCCTCGCGCACGCGGCCGTCATTGAAGATTCGCGACAGTGTGGTTTGCACATCGGCATCGAGCGCGGAGTGCTGCACCTCGAAGATGGAATCGAGCGTGACGAGACTCCCCACTTCACCTTCGGCCAACTTCTGTTCACGAAACAGCTCGCCCAAAAGCTGCAGGAGGCCTCGGATCGCGTGGTCGTCGCCTTGGACGCGGGTCGAGCGAATGCGCAGGTTCGAGGTGATGCGCATCAACAGATCGATGTGCGCGGGCAGCATCGGGTAGACCTCGACGAAGTCTTCCTCCGTGATCTCCTCGCAGCCGTAGCCGTAGAGCTTGAGGTCGCCACGATGCTTCTGGAATAGGTCGCGTAAGCCCTGCTCCTTGTCAGGCCTTTTTTTGAGCAAGCGCTTGTGCACGACATCGCGAATGTTCGTGGTGCCCAGATGCACGCGCAGGTGCTGGGGAAAGCGATCCTTGAGCTTGGCGAGGTTGTTGCTCTCAGCCTGCTCTTCAAGCCGCTGCTGGCCCGTAGCGAACAGCCATACACGCCCCTTGAGCTGCGAGCCAAGCTCCGACACGAAGGACTGGAGCTTGAGCATGCGGTTCTCATCGTGCTGGACGTACTGGCTCACCTCGTCCACGACGATGAACAGCGACTTGTCCTCGGCCCGAATGTGAACCATCGCGTCGATGGCATCGACGACTTCCTTGGCGCTCGTGCCCGCACCGGTGCGCATGCCGGCTCGGCTATCGATCCAGCTCGTGGGATCGGGATAGCGGTCGGGCTTCATCACGTGCAGCACATGCGAAAAATGATCGTCCGCCTGCTGCTCGTTTTTCGCAACTGCCCATTCCTTACCAAGTGTCTTCCTGGCGGTTTGCACAAACGCATCCCACTCGCCGTCACGTTCGAGCCGCAACTCGAAGTCAGCAACAAGGTTACTCTTGGTGCAGTAGCCAAGGCGCGCCTGGATGAAGCGTAAGGCAGCGGAGTGGATTTGCTCGTTGTCTTGAGAGACGGTGCCGATGTCGAGCACGACGGCGATCGGGTTCACCCGCTCAACCAGCGTCTTCCAGGCATCGACCAACTCCTGCCTGCGCGGGGAGTCGTCGCAGTTCAACAGTGCGGCTGACAGCGCCGTCCCGTTGGGCAGCACGACACCATCGAGCGACAGGCCAAGCAACTTGGCAAAGCTCGACTTTCCAGACCCGTAGAAGCCCGAGATCCACGACGCGGGTAACTCAGGCCCATGCTTCTTTTGCAGCTCGCGCGAAATGCCGCTGAGCAGGTGCACGAATTGTTCGTGAATGCCCGACTTCACGCGACGACTGCGCGGATCACTTTCGGAGTATCCACCCGTGACGATGTAGGCCTCGACTTCGGCTTGAAGCTTGGCCGGGCTTTGCTCATGAAACGAAACCACCGGAGGAATGTCCCGGGTCACGTCGGCCGCGAAGAGCTCGCTGATCTTACTCATGGGATAGGGCGCCTTTAGACGTAGATGCGAGGTCGATAGTCGCGGTCAGCTTCAAGCTCTCCCATGAACGAGAGCGCGGAGGTTTCTTTGTCTTGTTGAACGGTGCCCGGATACAGCAGCACGACAGGGATGTTGCGCGTCTTGCCGTCGATGTACTTCAGCAACGCCGACGAGCGAAAGAACGGGTAGAGCGCGCCTGCCCGACCAATGAGCACGAGCGTGCGATCCGCGCG
>JBBSJC010000012.1:0-35724 GCA_038257655.1 Polyangiales bacterium
CTCGCGGTAGACCTCGGAAGCCTGCTCCAGGTGTTGCAGCTCCTCTTTGGCGCGTTCGATCGCGCCTATCCGATCGTCAAGGGTGGGTGCATGAGCCAGCGCTGCACCTGAGGCTTTCAGCGTCGCGACCTGACGAACGGCATGGCGACGCAAAGCTTGCGCAAGCGCGGGCCGTGCAGCGGGAGCGAGGTTGGCAATCCAACTTGCGTGGGAGTTTGACATCCATGCAACTTTAGCAGACCTGGCGACATATCAATGCTGTCGCTCTCTAGTAGGTACAGCCGAGCCTACAAACACTCCGATCCTAAGGTGGACTGCTACCGAAATCGCGCCCGCGCTCGTGCGCTGCTACCGGCCGCAAGTGGGCTCATGGGACACTCGTCTGCAACGACGTCCTGTCGTTCAAAGGGAGGGGGACCCTTGATCACGCGCCATCTTTCGCCGTGGCCTACTGCATTGCTGTCCGTCATCGTCTTCGCCGCTTGCGGGCAGAGCGCGGGAACCAAAAAAGCCGGCGACGACAAGGAAGACAGTGGCGCTTCTAGCGCGGGGCAAATGAACGATGGTGGCGATCCTAGCCAGCACGAGGCTGGCACAATGCCTGGAACAGACTCGAGCTTGCCCGGCGAAAAGTCGCAAGCCAAGGTCGTGAGCGTCGGACCCCCTTATGTCGTCGCCGACGAGAAGTACCAGTACACCCCTAAGTCGAGCGAAGCGGAGTCACCGAAGTGGAAGGTTGTCGCCGGGCCTCCGGGCCTGACCGTCGATGAGAAGCAGGTAAGCTTTACCCCGAGCAAAGACGACAGCGGGTCTCACAACGTCGTGATCGAAGGCATGAGCGGTGAGAAGCTCGTCAGCCAGGAGTACGAGCTTACGGTCGCTGTTGCCGAAAAACGTGCCGACGGTGTCGCGACCCCGAAGGATGGCGGGCAAGTCCAAGTCAACTCTCCCACCAGCAAGATCCAAGGTGCCTCGGTCAGCACGCGGCCAGGCGCGGTCCAAGAAGAGAAAACCATCACCATCAGCGAGCTCGACCGAGCGCCGCCGATGGCCAACAGCACAGGTGCGCTGAATGCGGTCGAGTTCGGCCCGAAGGGTCTAGCCTTTGGTCAGCCAGCGCTTATCGCCTTACCCTTGCCCGACGACGTCGTGCTCAGCGCCTCGCGCGTAGGCGCCTTCGTCTACAACCCGGCCGGGCGCTGGGAGCGCGTGCGCGCCGTGGGCATCGATTTGGATCAACGCTTTATTTTCGCACAGGCCCAGCATTTTTCGGTTTACGCCGCAGCTCAGAGCAACCTAGACATGGATGTGTCCGTCGAGCGCATGCCGAGCAGCACGGGCTGCGAAGGCACGCTCGTCGGGCAAAGCCGCGTCGACTCGCCGCTGGCGGAGCTGGAGTCCAAAGCGATAAACAATCGCTCGGCCTTGATCAGGACCTTGATCGAGGCGGGTGCCGGCAACGTTCAAGAGCTGCTTTCACATCCCTCGTTCTCGGGCAGCCTGCGTTTCGCACGCGTGTTCGAGCTTTCACAAGGCGATGGCGCCGACGCCGTGGCGATCGAAGAGCGAATCGCGGTGTCGACACTCTATGCGCCGGGTGATGGTAGCGCGGTGCTGCGTCACACGCGTGCGAGTGGTCAGCTGATTGCAGAACTATCGTTCGCTGACCTTGCCGGTAGTCTGCCCACGATAAGCGAGCATCTGCGTGGCGCAGCAAGCCATGTTCTGTTCTCGAGCCAGACGAACGAGCCGGTGTCGGTGGCGGCGCGGCTGCATATCGCGTACTTCGAAGAAGACGCTTCGCTCGACCCGGTCAGCATCCATGATCTCGGCCTGGCGGCGATCGACGTGGCGCCTTCGAGTGCAGGCACTCCTGACACGGCGGCAGGCTTCGATCTGGATTGCGACCGTCTCGCCAATGCCTATGACAGCATCGATGACCGTCTGCTGGCAAAGCTGGTCGCAGAGCCTGACGATGTGATCTCAACCTTCGCTGGTAGCGCCGTACAGCTCCGTGCGCGCAGCGAAAACGTGGCCGATGTTTCGCAGCTCGCTTGGAGGATTATCGCCGGTGACGGCAGCCTGAGCGCGGTCGCGGGCGACGAGCATGCACGCGGCTTTCAAGCCAGCTCAGCCGGCCGCCACTTGGTGGAAGTCTCCCTACCCCGAAGCGCGCTGTCTTCCACCTTCGTCATCGACGTGCGCAGCGTGCCTGTGCTCAACACGCCGCCGACCTGCACGCCGGCCGCGGGCGCGCTCAGCATCAAGCTCGGTGAAACGGTCGGCCTGAGCGCGATCGCCTCAGACGCCGAATCCGAACGCGGCGCGCTGTCCGTAGAGTGGGGACTTGTCGATCACGCAACCGTGCCGGCTACCTTACTGTCCAATGCCCAGCTGCAGATATTCGGCCAGGGCGCACGACTGACGCCCTCGGCGACCGGTCAGTATCAGGTCGGCTGCCGCGCCTGGGACGGAACGGCCTTCGGACCGATAGGCCAGCTCAACGTGGCCGTGCTCGACGCGCAGAGCAATCGCTTGCCTGAAAATCTATTTCTGTCGCCCCCGTCTGCAACCTTGCTCGTGGGTCAAACACTCAAATTTCGCGCACAGGGTAGCGACCCCGATGGCGACGCACTGAGTTTTGCGTGGTCGACGAGCGCGGGTAGTTTGGGTGCCGCCAGCTCCACCACCAGCACGAGCGCCGTCACACTCACCCCGAGCGGCGTCGGCACGTATGTGGTCAGCGTCTCGATCGGCGATGGTAAGGCTGCAGCGCGTCAGCTGAGCGCGAACGTACTGGTGATCAACAATGTGGGCGAGCTGAGTGGCGCCGATGCCGACCGTGATGGCTTCCCGGTCGGAGATGGCCCCGGTTTCGACTGTGACGATAACAACGCGGCTGTCCGGCCCGGAGCCAAAGACATTTGTGGCAACGAGCTCAACGAGGACTGCGTCGACGGAGCACGCGTCGACGACTGCGACGACGATGGCTTCACGATCGCGCAGGGTGACTGCCGAGACGGCGATGCCAGGGTACACCCCCAAGCGGTCGAGCTGTGCAACGGCATCGATGACAACTGTTCGCAAGGTGTGGATGAGGGTTTTGCGATCAACGTCTCATGCTCAGTCGGCCTCGGGAACTGTCTGCGCATTGGCAAGCGTGCTTGTGCCGCCGATGGCATCAATGTCGTGTGCACCGCCCAGCCCGGCGCGCCTAGCACGGAGACCTGTGACGGCATCGATCAAGACTGTGATGGCGCGATCGATCAAGGCCTCAACTGCCAAGGCACCGAGCCCGGCAACTCATGCGTGATTTTGGCCGAGGTTTGCAATGGTCTTGATGACGACTGCGACTCTCAAGTCGATGAAGGCGTCAGTTGCTTGCCGCAGAGCGGCGAGTGCAAGCCCCAGGGTGCCGAAGTCTGTAACACCCAGGACGACGACTGCGATGGCAAGTTCGACGAGGGCAATGTCTGCGGTCTGACACCGGTCGCAGGCAGCATCGTGGGCGTATGGTGGGAGTGCGTGGATCAGACCTGCCAAGCGATGCATGAGACAGGCTTAGGCTTCACCGCTAGTGGCCAGGTGCAGTTCCTGCAAAGCTTCGGCGAGCAGCCCTATGATCCGCTAGCCGGACCTTACTGTGGCGACGGCGGCGGCGCATACTCGGTTGCGGACGGCGTCATCACCTTCACGATCGTTGAAGGACAAACGCCACAACAGTTTAGGGGCACGCTGCTCGTCGATGGCACGCGGGCGACGGTGACCTGGCTTGCAGGCGAAGCCCCGCCCGATAGCGTAGCCAAGGTAGAGCTTATCCGCGTGCCCGAACAGCCGGCTGGCCTATGCCCCAGCGGCGGGGCGGAGTGCCTGCCAGGCGAGCAAGGTCTGTGCAACAACGGCTTCGATGACGACTGCGACGGCTGTCCAGACGGGAACGATACCGATTGCGGCGGCCCCGGCTGCGGCGGAACGTCGCCGTGCGCGCCCAGCGAGATCTGCGGCAACGACAAGAACGACGACTGCGACCAGTTCGTCCATGACATGGACGATAACGAATGCCAGCCTTCCTGCGCCGACAGTCCGCAGCAACCCGCCTGCGCCAGCGCGGGCGAAAGCTGCAGCAACGCTACCGACATCTCTGCCCGCGGCCTGTTCAGTAACACGCTGGGCAGCATCAACGATGTGAATCCGAACTGCGAACCGTTCAGCACTGTGGATCGCGTGTTCTTCTTTGATCTGCCAGAAGGCCCCCAAACCGAGGTGGTGCTGGGTGTCAGCGCTGGGCCGCTCGCGAATCTGTCGCTCTCGATCCTACCGGTCGGGCCAGGCGCCCTGCCCGACGCTTGCCCCACGATCAAACCCGGCGAGGCGTTCTGCTCGTTCGGCAGCCAGCAGTTCCGACAGTATCTGGCTGGCGGCAAGCGCTACTTCGTGTTCGTCGAGGGTGCGCGCGCGGGCGAAGCGTTTACGCTGCAGTTTGCAACCCGCAGAGAGAGCGCGTGCAGTCCCGCCGATGGCGATGGCGATGGCCAAAGTATCTGTGACGGCGACTGCAACGATGACAACGGCACCACCTACAGCGGTGCCGAAGAGCTGTGCGATGGCCTGGACAACAACTGCAACGGTATGGTCGATGAGCTCGCCTTCAACGAGGTCAGCACCTGCACCACCGGCCTGCTCGGCGTCTGCGCCATCGGCAGACCGAGCTGCGATCAGCAGCAGGCGTGCACGCCGATCCAGCGCTCACTTTCGGACTACTGCGGCGACGGCGCAGACAATGATTGCGACGGTGCGGCGGACGAACTGGATTGCGTGAACGCGCCGGGCGAGGCCTGCAGCAACGCCTACGCCATCGGCACTGGCGGCACGTTCAGCGGCACCCTCGCAGGCGCAACGAACGATGCCTTGAGCGGCTGCGGCTTTGATGGGGCTGACGTCTTCTACGCCTTCAACATCGAGGGCGATGGCGCGGAAGTCATCTTCCAAGGCCAGCGCAGCCCCGATCGCGCTGCGCGCTACCTGCTCTACCAGGACTGCACGCTGCAGCCCGTCCAATGCGACATGCACGAGTACATGCACCTCGAGCCCGGCAACTACGTGCTCGCCGTCGAACCTGACGGTTCCCAGGGCAACCCCAACTATCAGTTCTCGATCGCCTTCAGTGCTAACGGAGCATGCCTCACGCCCGATGGCGATGGCGATGGCCAGACCCTGTGCGCAGGCGACTGCGACGATAACAACGCCAACGTTTACCAGGGAGGCGTCGAAGGAGACACCTCAGATGGTCTCGACAACGATTGCAACGGTAAGGTCGATGACCTCCCTTGCACGGTGCCGGGCGCGCTCGGCGTGTGCAGTGAAGGACGTCTACACGTGTTCCCGGCAAGCTCGAGCTGCGAGCCCCTCTACCAAGCCGACCCCCGGAATCGCGATTTCTGCGACGACGGGCTCGACAACGACTGCGACGGCTTCGTCGACGATCTGGACGCGCAGGGTTGCGTGAGCTTACCCGTAGGCGATATCTGCTCGCTGGCCGAAGACATCAGCCAGGGCGGCATCTTCGCGCACAGCCTAGAGGGCTACAGCAACCTAGCCGATGTCGGCTGTGGCGACGACAGCGGCGAGTTCGGCCAGGTTGAACGCTTCTACAGCCTAACCATTGGCGAAGCGCGGCGCGTACACCTCGACTTCGGCAGCAACCAATTCCCACACTCGCTCGGCATCGTGATGGCCACGAGTTGCGCGAGCATGCGCCCCCAGAGCACCTGCATGGGTGGCTACTTCGATCAGGTGCTCGATGCCGGCACGTACATCTTTGCCGTCCACGCCAAGCAGCTCACGAGCTACACCCTGCGCGTCTTCTCGAGCTTGCCTGACGACCCGAGCGGCACGTCATGTCTGCCTGCTGATAGCGATGCAGACGGCTTCAGCTTGTGCAGCAATGACTGCGACGAGCAGAACCCCGACGTGAACCCGAACGGACTCGAAATCTGCAACGGCATCGACGACGATTGCAACGGTTTGGTCGATGACGGGATCCCGTGCGGCGGCGGCGACATCTGTGGCGGCTACGGCGGCGATATCAACGGCTGCCAGCAGGATCCGAACTGCCTCTGGGACGAGCAAGGCATGAAGTGCCTGTCGGCGGGCGCGCCTTCCTGCAGCTGCGACATCGGCCCGTCGTGTGATCTCATGCCCGACGGAAAACCTTGCGGCTGCGATCCCGGCTGCGGCACACAACAATGCCAATTTGATGGCAACTTCTGCACAAGCGGCAGCGAGT
Organism: Polyangiales bacterium; assembly: GCA_038257655.1. Classification (GTDB taxonomy): domain Bacteria; phylum Myxococcota_A; class Polyangia; order Polyangiales; family DASUME01; genus DASUME01. The sequence goes on from JBBSJC010000012.1 coordinate 6,287, forward strand.
GCTGCTCGGGCTTCTGCGATTTCGCGTTCAATCAGTGCGCTCCAGGCGCTCCTCCGCCCCAAAGCGGCGAAGCATGTCAGGACGCGCTGTTCATCGGCCCGGGCATGTACCAGGGGGACCTAACCTTCGCCAAAGACGACGTGTTCACAAACTGCGGCGCAGGCGGGCCCGACCACGTGTACACCTTTACGCTAAGCACCTTGGCGACGGTCGAGATCGGCTTCGGCGGGCCGGTTAGCTGGGCAGTGCTGAACGAATGCATGGGTGGAGCCCCGCTCGAGTGCGGAAGCGGCGGCAGCATGTACTCAAACACCCTTGAGCCGGGAGTCTACTTCCTCGTGCTCGAAGGCTCGGGTCCCTACTCGTTCAGCCTGGACATATTCGAAATCATGCCTTAGGGCTGCCTCGTACAAAGTAAGCCTCAGGTCATCTTGGCCTTGCGCAGCGCGGTCCGCAGCAGCGCCGGGCTGAGTCTGTTCAGCGCGACGGCCACACCCTCCCACTTGGCGACGACGACCTCCGCCTTGCCGGCCTCGAGTGCCTTGAGTGTTTGCCGCGCGCATGCCGGGGCGCTCACCCCACCCATGGAGCTCGCATCGACCTGACCATGGGGGCGTCCGTCGCCCTCAAAGGCCGCCACCGAAAACTCTGTCGCGACGCGCCCAGGACACACCAGCAGCACATCGATGCCCTGATCGGCAAGCTCCGCGCGCAGCGCATTGAAGAAGCCGTGCAGGGCATGTTTAGAGGCCGCATAGCCCGAACGGCGCTTGGCTCCGATCAAGCCAAGCACGCTGCTCATCACCACGAACTGCCCCGAGCCGCGCGCCACCATGGACGGTAAGATCGCCTTGGTCAGCGCGACCGGTGCCAGATAGTTGACCTCGACCAGCTTGCGGTCGACCGCAAAGCTCGTGTCGAGCACGGTCGAGCGCTGTCCGACGCCTGCGTTGTGCACCATGATGTCGATGCCACCGCTACGTTGTAAGACAGCCTCGGCCACCGAGGCGAGACCCTCGAGTGCCGCCATATCAAAGGGCACGACGTCGACCTGAGTGTTGCAACGCGCAGCCACCGCGTGCAGTCGATCTTCGCGCCGCGCTGATAACACGAGCTTGGCGCCGCGCTCCGCAAAGGCGTACGCGAGCGCTTCGCCTATGCCCGACGAGGCGCCCGTGATCCATACCGTTTTCCCTCGCACGTCGATCATGACTCGGCTCCTGCTGCGGTTCCGCGCAGCGTACGCAAGGCCCAGCTCGGCGAGATGACTTTCATGTAGTGCATGCCGGCAAAGCGCGGCGGCGCATCGACTGGCGTCTGGGTGACAGGCGAGCGCACGCTGATGTGATCGCCCGAGCGCACGATGTCGAGGGCCGTACGCAACCAGGTCGGGCCATCCGCAACGGGCATGTCCGCATCGCACACGATCGCATGGGCTGGCTCTTTTACCTGCGCGAAAGCCCAGGCGAGGATCGCGCGATTCACGAGCGCGGCAGCGTTGTCGACCGGCGTCGCCTCTTGGGCAAGCTGCTTGACGACCTCGCCCCGTTTGAGCTTGATCCACAGCTCATCCGCTCGCGGCCCGTCCGCAGGCGTGGGCTCAAACGCGTGGACCCTTACCTTGTCGCCTTCGAGACTCGGCTTCGAGAACACAAAGCCCAACCAGGAGCCCGCCTTGACGCTTGGGGGAGGCGTTCCTGGGACGTAGCTTTGCTCAAGTCGACCCAGCTCTTCGAAGTCTGGCGCGTCCCGATAACACAGGGGTTCGACCAGGGTCGCGCGCGACGGCTCCAAAGCGGCAACCGTCAGCTGAGCAAGGATGGCAATGCGGGCGTTATCCATGGAAAGCGGAGTATAGGCGCAACCGGTAGCCGCTGGGTCTTGTATGCTTACTAGATGGCGGCGGACCCTGACGACAATGGCCCCGAGCCCCCGCCGCTCAGCGACGAAGAGCGGGCGTTTCGCGCCTCGCTCACGTTGCTCGTCGATTGGTATCGCGTCAGCTAAGCCGACACGCTGCGTCGTGCGTTCCTGCCTGCCATGCGCTGCATTCGCGCGCGCTTTACCGAGGTCTCCTTGCCCGAGCTGACACGACGCATCCGCGACGCGCGACGACTCGCAGTGTGGCAGCGCCTGGTGCCTGGCTCGCCCCTAGGCTGAAGTCTGACGTGGTCGCGCGCGTCTCAACAGTTTGCGCGCCATCTAAAAGCGCGGGAGGATGCCGAAATGACCTGGCGAACAGCGCTTCTTTCACTCGTGATCTCAAGCGGTTTCAATCTATTCCCGGCCGCCTTCGCAAGCGCAGAAGACGAGCCCCCTCCGCGGCGCAAACCCGTCTCCGACGTGACCTCATGCGCGAAGGTGACGGCCAGTACGCGCTACGAGGCCTACGGTTACACGCACGTGGTCGAACTTAAAAATGCCTGCCCGAAAGCCGTTTTTTGCCAGGTGTGGACCGACGTAGATTCGACCAAGCTCCCGCTGAAAGCAGAGCCCGGGAAGACGGAAAGTGTCGTGACCCGTAAGGGATCGCCCTCGCGCGCCGTCGTCGCACAGAGCGAGTGCACACTCGAAAAGTAGCCGCTCACCCCTGCTCGGGGCAGCTCGCATCGAACATCCCGCCCTGAGCGACGTCCGATTCGAGTGCTACGTTTCGAAACTGCGGACTTACGTGGAAGGCAAGGAGCATATGCGGCGCGTTCAACGGGCGATGAAGCTTTCAGCTGGTGGACTCATTACAATGGCCCTCTTAGGCGGCGCCGTCGGTTGTGCCGGCCCCAAGGCGGTACGAGGCTCGGATACACCCGGGCTTGACCATAGCGCGCTGAGCACGAGCCTGGACCGGCGCGATCTTAGTCAGATGATGCGCGAGAACATGGAGAAGATGAAGAGCTCGCGCGTCTACCAGGTGTGGGGCAGCGAGGACCGTCCAGCCGTCAGCGTGTTGCCGATCCAGAACGAGACGAGCGAGCATATCGATAGCGCCCTGGGCGCGTTGATTAGCGATATCGAAACTGAGCTCGTCAACACGGCCCCCGTGCGCGTGATCAGCATGGACAGTCAGAAGAACCTGATGGAAGAGATTCAGCGCCAGCAACACAGTCAGGGCGCCTTTGATACTTCGCAGGTCGCAAGCTGGGGTAAGCAACTCGGTGCGCGCTACGTGATCTCAGGCAGGGTCTACACGACCGACGAACGCGCACCCAACGCGCGTCGCGTGCAGTACTACCTGTTCATTCGCGTGGTGTCGGTCGAGACCGGCGAAGTGCTATTCCAAAATCAAGCCGCCGTCACCAAGGCCATTCTGTAATCCATGCGAACGCGTCGAGGTGTTGCGCTTAGCGTGCTGGTGATCACGTTCTCCGTGCTTGCGGGCTGCGCAGGTCACGCCGGGCGCACGATCGAAGCGCGCAACGCGCTTGACGCGCACAAGCCCCAAAAGGCGCTCGAGCTCTACAACGAAGAGCTCAAGGTCGAGAGCGGCAGCCAGCTGCCCAAGGAAGTGGACGAAGACGACGCCCTGTTGTTGCTCGACAGGTCCATGATCCAGCAGCAGCTGCAGCGCTATGAAGACTCCAGCCGCGATCTTGAGACCGCCGACAAAAAGGTCGAGATGCTCGATTTCACGCGCTCTACCAGCGATGAAATCGGGCGTTATCTGTTCTCGGACGACACCGGTCCTTACAAGGCGCGCCCCTACGAGAAGCTGCTCATCAACACGATGAACATGCTCAACTACCTGGCACGCGGCAATCTGAACGGCGCTAAGATCGAAGCGCGACGCTTCAGCGTGATGCAGAAGTATCTGAAGCAGTCCGAAGACAAAGCGGGCGCAGCGTTGCTCGGGCCTGGCAGCTACTTGGCAGGTTTTGTCTTCGAGCAGGCAGGGGATGCCAACGAAGCGATTCGTTACTACGACGAAGCACTCGCAGTCACACCTTACGCTTCACTTGTCGCTCCGGTACAGCGGCTCGCAGAACGCTCAGGCTATCGCTCACCGCGCCTGCAGAGCATCCTCGATCAAAAGGCACCACTGCCCGAGGTCGAAGGCACGGGCGAAGTCTTGATCGTGATCAACTACGGACGGGTGCCTGCGCTCAAGGCGACGCGCGTGCCGATCGGTCTCGCGCTGACCTACGCCTCGATGTACATGGCCCCCGAACAAAACGTCGCCGCACGACGCATGGCCGGCCAAGGCCTCGTCAGCTGGGTGAACTACCCAGAAATCGAACGCACAGGACGCAATTACCCCGCCCCCTATGCCGAGCTCGATGCACGCGCGCTCAGTTTCGACATGGTCGTGAATGTCGAAGCGCTGGTACAGACCGCCTACGAACAAGCCAAGGGTCCCATCATGGCCTCGGCGATCGTGCGCATGATCACCCGTGGTGCGGTGGGCGCAGCGGCCGGCGCAGGCACCGGACAGGGCAGCGGCTCGAGTGCGCTCGGCATGCTCGTTGCGCTCGGTACCCAAGCTGCGCTCACCGCGACAGACACGCCCGACACGCGCAGTTGGGCGACGTTGCCCGCACGCATCGCGATAGCGCGCGTGCGCTTGCCCGCGGGCAAACATCGTGTGCGCGTTGGTGCACTCGGTGTGAATCGCATCCAAGATATAGAAGTCCCAGCAGGCGGCTTCAGCGTGGTTAATCTGACCGAGCTCAGCCAGTTTTGAGAACTCACGGAGGACGTCATGTCTCGGTTTTGGAAGCGCCCCTCGCTACTCATCTTATCTGGAGCGCTCGCTGCCATTGGCTTGTTAGCCGCTTCATCCAGCGCGCAGGCGCAAGGCGCCCCTGGCACAGACTCGGTGACGCCGGTCGACCCCCTCGACATCCCACCTGAGGACGACCCGCTCGCCCACGCCTTTGAACGTCCAGGCGAGCGCGGTGGTTTTTACCTGCGGCTTTCTTCGTCGATCGGTGTGCACAACACCCGGCTCGGGCCAGCGCCCTGGGAAGGGGATGGCAGTCGAGTTCACGGCTTTGGCTCCGGTTTTGGCCTCGACGCGGGCTACATGCTCTCGCCCTGGGTTGCGTTACACCTCAACTCGACCTTGGGTGTGTTGTGGAACGGCAACGTGCGTGAGGAGGTGAGCATTTCAGGCGCTCCCGAACGACAGGCGCGTGTGCTCGCCTACGGCGCGGCGCCCGCAGCCACCTTTTTTACGCCCCATGACTTTCGCTTCACTACCGCCTTTGGCGTAGGCATGGCGACGGTCAAAGCGCGCGGCCTGAACGACACGACCGATCCCGGTTTCTACATGAACTTGGTGGTGGGCAAAGACATCATCGTGTCGCGCAACGCCGCGATCGGGGTGCATTTTCAAGTCGTTTACATGCTGCTCGGCAACGATGCCCAGCACGAAGATGCCCGCGTACGTCAGTACTTGTTCGGCCTGAGCGGCGCTTTCGACAGCATCTGAGGCTGTTGTGGCCCGCTGCTTGTAAGCCAGCCGTTTGCGTAGGCTCGGTACCGGACCGGTCTAGACGCCCCACGGCGCGCGAATCATACTGGCTGGCATGCAGTTGCCTGAGCTTAAGAACTTCATCGCGGGCGAGGTTTCTGCTCCCACGGTCGATCATGGAAGCTGCCTTCGAAACCCGAATACGCGCGAAGTCTTGCAGCCGCAGCTCGCCGCCACGCCCGACGACGCGGAACGCGCGATCGAAACCGCCCACGCTTGTTATCAGCGCGCTGAATGGGAGCGCATGGGCGCGGCGGGCCGGGCAACCTACCTGGACGCGATCGCAGACGAGCTGCAAAAACCTGAGCGTCAGGAACTGATCAGCTTTTGCGATTCGATCACCACGGGCGCGGTGCGCGCGGTAACGAAAAAGATGGCGTCGCTCGTACCGCTCGTGTTTCGTGGCGCGGCCAAGTACCTACGCGCAGGCGCGCTGTCCAAGAAAGTGCCCGGGCCGCGCGGTGAGGTGGAAGTCTTCAAGCGTCCCTGGGGCCCGACGTTTCTGATCTCGCCCTGGAACGGGCCGACGGCCATCGGCTCGCACAAGATGGCATCCGCCTTGGCCGCAGGCGCGCCTGCGATCTTCAAACCCTCAGAGTGGGCACCGCACAGCGCGATCGTGATGGCCGAAGCGATCCACAAAGCGAATCTGCCCGTGGGTGCCTTCCAGCTACTGTGCGGCAGCCGTACGATAGGGGGACCGATCGTCGCCGATCCACGGATTCGCACCGTATCGTTTACCGGCGGTTTGGCCGGTGGTCGTGCTGTGGCGCGCGCCTGCGCCGACCAGTTCAAGCCCACCCAGCTCGAGCTCGGCGGCAACAACCCGATGGTCGTGTTTGCCGATGCCGATATCGAGCAGGTAGCGACCGCTATCGTGTTCGGCATGACCATGCTCAACGCACAGTGGTGTCGCGCGCTCGGTCGGCTGATCGTGCACGCAACGATCAAAGATAAGTTGCTGGAGGCGGTGCTCAGTAAGCTTGCAAGCGTAAACCTTACTGATTCCCTCGACGAGCGCGCCGACATGGGCCCGATGGTCCACGAGGGGCAGTACGACTCCATCCGCGCCGATATCCGCAAGCTGGTCGGCAAAGGCGGCCGGGCGTTGAGCGCAACCAAGCTGCCGGACCTCGCGGGTTACTTCATCGCGCCCACGCTGATCGACCACTGCGAGCCGAGCGACACGGTCGAGGAAATCTTTGGCCCTGTCGCCTGCGTGCACACGTTCGACAGCGACGAGCAAGCACTGGCGCTCGCCAATGGCACACCGTTTGGGCTTGCGGGTTACGTGTTCTCAAACGACCTCGAACGTGCGTTTCGCTTTGCCCGCGAGATTCGCGCGGGTGGCGTCAAAATTAACGGCTACAGCTTACTGTCGCTCAATCCGGATGCGCCGCGGGCCGCCTGGGGGCTGTCGGGGTTAGGCGAAGAGGGCCATGCGCAATCGATCGATTTCTTTTGCGGCGCACGCGTGGTCGGCGTCAGCAAACAAGACACGATACACGGCTAGCCGCTCAGAACTCGGCGAACAGGCGTCCGTAACCGAGTAGCCTGTCGTGCACGCCATTAGCGCGCAGGGCATGCCAGGCGGTCGCGATGTTGATCGGGATCACGGGCTTACCCAGATACTGCTCGAGCACCGGGAACATATCGACCGTGCTGAGATTGGTGCCGACTTGCACGATCGCGTCGATGTCGTCACCGTCAAGCTCCTTGACGGCGTCAGCCACGGCCTTGCGTGGCGTGTCCGCGATCGAGGTAGCACTCGCGCATTTCAGGCCCACCAGACGCTTGACCGGGAAGCCGCTGTCGCCAAAGAAGCGGCGAACCTGCTCGTCGCCCACCGGCTGATACGGCGTGAGCACCGCGATGTTCTTGACCTTGAGCCGCGTCAGCGCGTCGACCATCGCATTGGCGCCGGTGGTCAAGCCGAGCTCTCCGATCTGATCCTGAATGCGGCGCAAGAACTCTTGGTTGCCTTCGACACCGCCCCAAAAGGTTTCCGCACTCATGCCCATCATGATGTGCGTGGGAAAACAGGTGAGCAGGTCGCGCACCGAGTTTGGAATCGTGGCGCGAATCAGCTCGAGGAAACGCAGAAAGGCCTGGTCGCTGTCGAGGGCGGGCGAGGCCACGTAGAAGCGCCCTGGGTTCCAAAGCACACCCGGCAGGTTCAGCTTCTGCAGGTCGTACTCGACGGCCGTGTTGGTGGAGGGGATGACGACGCCGATTTTGGCGCGGGCACCGACGTACTGTTCGAGCTGGTAATTGTTGAGGTCGACCATGGCCGTCTCCTGGGCAGGGCACGGGGCAGCGCCAGGCACGTCGTTCTCGGCCCCACGCATATGTCCGAACCGTTCTACCGACGAGTATAGCAATTCGACCGTGGGGTCAAATGGCTTCTGACTGCCCGTGGCTCGCTCTTGGGGGGATGGAACGTGAGTTAGTTGTAGGTGACACTCACGGCGATCGTGACCTGCGAGCCGCGGAGTCGGCTCTCAACGCCGGCGATGCTGACAGGTGCGCTCAACAGCGTGCCGCGCAAGGCGGCGCCCATGCCCCATTCGGCGCGCCGTCCGACCCACCACTCCTTGCCCAGCATGAGCGAGCCGCCAACGCCCGTACCCGACTCGAACGCAAGCTTGTCATCGCGGGCTTCGTCGATGTAACCCAGGCCTGCCATCCCACTCAGATACACGTTGTAGGGCATGAAGTAGTAGGTGAGCCCGCCGCCCAGCAGCATGAAGCTGCTGCTGGTCACGCTGGACGCGTCGTCGACACCGGACACGGTTTTGTTCGCGTCACCGACACCACCGAGCAGCAAGTTGCCGTGCACGATCAAGTTGCCGACAACGCGGCCACCGACCGCGACGCTCAGCTGACCTGCCACGCCACCTGTTTCGACTGTTTCGATTCGCCGCCCGTCCACGGACTCGCGATAACGCGCAAAACCCGCACCTGCGCCAATGGTAAGGCGCAAGAAGAAACCATCGTGCTCGCGCGCACCCGGGCGATTGAGGCGCGCAGGTCGACCCGACAACACCGGTCCGGGCCCGTACTCCGAAGGCTGCGCAGTCGAGTCGTCGCCAGGCGGTGTTTCGATGGGCGCCGGCTGTGGATAGTAAGGTGCGGGCGGATAGCTCGGTGGGCCCACCGGCGCGGGCGAGGTCAACGGAACCGCGGTGGAGTCCGGCAGAGGCGCTGGGCAGGGCTCGACCTCGCAAGCGGGCACGACGAGAACGGGCGCTGAATCGGGCTCACTCGGCGGCGCTGGCGGGTCTGTCGCTGTGGAATCGTCCGCTGCCGCAGCTGGCGCGGCGGTGCGTGGCAGTGGGGCAGTTTGTCCCCGTGCTAGCGGCACTGACGCAAACAGCGCGAGCACCGACGCGAGCCGGCACGCGATCACGCACGAGTTGGGAGTGAGTATCCGCCGGGCATTCTGCATCACCCACGGGTGCCACAAGGGCCGTCGCCTGGCAACAGCTACCGGCAGTGACCTATAGTGCGCGTCTATCGTGCGTGAGCACCGAGGGGAAGCGATGTCCGAGCCACAAGACTTTTCGCAGAGCAAGCGCAGCCTGAAAGTCGCCGCCAGCGACACGACGGATGTGCGGGAATTGCCACCACTCACCGAGAGCTTTCCCAATTCGCAGAAGGTCGAAGAGAGCGAGCTCAAGGTCCCATTCCGGGTGATCGCGCTCGGTGGAGATGAAGCGCCGCTCAAAGTGTACGACACGACCGGTCCGCAAGGCTGCGACGTCAAGCTTGGTCTGCCCAAGCGACGCGAGCCTTGGATCGCCGCACGTCTGGCCAAAAGTGACGGCAACGTGTCGCAGATGCATTACGCGCGACAGGGCGTGATCACCGAGGAGATGCGCTTTGTCGCGATCCGCGAAAACGTAGAGCCTGAGTTCGTGCGCAGCGAGATCGCACGCGGGCGCGCGATCATTCCGGCCAACATCAAGCACCCTGAGCTTGAGCCGATGATCATCGGCCGTAACTTTCTCGTGAAAATCAACGCGAACATCGGCAACAGCGCCGTCAGCTCGTCGATCGAAGAGGAGGTCGAGAAGCTGCAGTGGGGCGTGCGCTGGGGCGCCGACACGGTGATGGATTTGTCCACGGGCAAGCGCATCCATGAAACGCGCGAATGGATCGTGCGCAACTCGCCGGTGCCGATCGGCACAGTGCCGATTTACCAGGCGCTCGAAAAGACAAAGGGTAAGGTCGAAGACCTCAACATCGAGCTGTTCCTGGAGACCTTGGAAGAACAGGCCGAACAGGGCGTCGACTACTTCACGATCCATGCGGGCGTGCTGCTCCGCTACGTGCCGCTCACGGCCAAGCGCGTCACGGGCCTCGTGTCACGCGGTGGCTCGATCATGGCCAAGTGGTGCTTGCACCATCACAAAGAGAACTTTCTCTACACGCACTTCGATCGCATCTGTCAGCTGATGAAGAAGTACGACGTCAGCTTCTCGCTCGGCGACGGTTTGCGTCCGGGCTCCAACGCCGATGCCAACGATGAGGCGCAGTTCGGCGAGCTAGAGACCTTGGGCGAGCTGACCAAGGTGGCCTGGGAGCACGATGTACAGGTGATGATCGAGGGCCCGGGCCACGTGCCCATGCATCTGATCAAAGAGAACATGGACAAGCAGCTCGAGCTTTGTCACGAGGCGCCCTTCTACACGCTGGGTCCGCTCACTACCGACATCGCGCCTGGTTACGATCACATCACGAGCGCGATCGGTGCCGCGATGATCGGCCACTTCGGGTGCGCGATGCTTTGCTATGTCACGCCCAAGGAACACCTGGGCTTGCCCGATCGCAAAGATGTCAAAGATGGGGTTATCGCCTACAAAATCGCAGCCCACGCCGCGGATTTGGCCAAGGGCCATCCGGGCGCGCGCGACAGAGACGATGCGCTAAGTAAAGCGCGTTTTGAATTTCGTTGGGAAGATCAGTTCAACCTGGCGCTCGATCCGGAGACGGCGCGCGCCTTTCACGACGAGACGTTGCCCAACCAAGCCTCCAAGAGCGCGCACTTCTGCTCGATGTGCGGTCCGCATTTCTGTTCGATGAAGCTGAGCCAGGACGTGCGCGACTTTGCGCAGTCAGAGGCAGAAGCGATCGAAGCTGGCATGCAGGAAAAGGCCAAAGAGTTTCGCGAAAAAGGCGGCGAGGTGTACTTGCCCGCCGACGACAGCGCCGCGGAGGAGTGAGCGAGTGCCGCGGGGCCCGACCCTGCGGGCTAGCGGCGTTTCTTGGCAGCTTTGTCGCCTGGCTCGAGCAGCTTGGACGCAGGCAAGTAACGCTTCTGCGTGCCGGCCTTGCGCATCGTGACGAGCCCCCGCCGCTCAAGATCCTGAAAGTCGCTGCGCGCGGTTAGGTAGGCGACGTCAAACGAGGTCGCGTAGCCATCAATCGTCTGTTCTTGACTCGGATGGCGCACCGCGTACTCGAGAAATGAGCGTTGGCGGTACTTGAGGTCATTGAACACTGCCAGGTGCTCGGCACGCTCACGCATGTTGGAGGCACGCGTCGTGAGGTGGCTGAGCAAATCGTCGAGTGCGGCTTTCATCACTTGAAGCTGGTGCAGGACGAAATAGGCCAGATCGCCATCGTCTGCCTCGGTGTGCGCAAAAGCCACGTGGTAAGCCTTGGGACTGCGATCGATGGGACCAGAGATCGACAAAAATTCTGCGAACTCGTAGCCCTGCCGCAACATGCACCAGTAGTAGAGCGCACGTGCCAAGCGCCCATTTCCATCGCGAAACGGATGCTCATAGCCAAGCCAAAAATGGGTAATGATCGCGCGGACGACCGGATGCATGAAGACTTGCGCCTGATCGTGCGGATCTGTCTTTTCATTAGCAAACTCGAGCAAGCGCTGCACGCGATGCTCAAGCCCCTCGGCGCTCGGAGGCCTGTGCCATACGGTGCCTTCGACATCCGCGACGCTCGAGCAGGTGCTGGGCTTTGCACCCTCAATCTCGCTAGAGCTGATCGCCTCCTCGATTCGGCCATCTATTTATCAAACTTAGTTTTCATAAATTCACGATAAATGCAAAACTCACACGCCTTCAAACCACCGCTTTCAATCATTATTTTGCCACTTGCCTGCGTGAATGCGCTCCCGTAGCCCGCCTCCTAGCTGCCTGGCGCGCGGGGTGGTGAGCCCTCACTGCCCGCTCAAGCACGCACCCATCACCCGTGATAGAACGCGCCGGCAAGCGCAGGCAAAGGATGTGGTCATGGGTCGATTGTTGATCGTAGGGGCAGGCGGAGTGGGCGGCGTGGTGGCGCACAAGTGCGCGATGGCCCCGGAGGTGTTTTCCGAGATCATGCTCGCCAGTCGAACCCTGTCTCGTTGCGAGAAGATTCAGGCCCAGATCAAGCAGATGCACGGCCGTACGATCGAAGTCGAAAAGCTGGATGCTGACAATGTGCCTGAAACGGTCGCCTTGCTGAAACGCTTCAAGCCCGACCTGTTGTTGAACGTGGCCCTACCCTACCAGGACCTTACTTTGATGGATGCCTGCCTCGAAGCAGGCGTGCCTTACCTCGACACCGCCAACTACGAGCCCAGGGACATCGCCAAGTTCGAATACAAATGGCAGTGGGCCTATCGCGAACGCTTTGAGCAGGCGGGCTTGATGGCCTTGCTCGGCTCGGGCTTTGATCCGGGCGTGACCAACGTGTTCTGTGCTTATGCGCAAAAGCACCTATTCGACGAAATCCACACGGTGGACATCGTCGATTGCAACGCAGGCAGCCACGGCAAAGCGTTCGCCACCAACTTCAACCCCGAGATCAACATCCGGGAGATCACGCAAAACGGTCGCTACTGGGAAGACGGCAAGTGGGTCGAGACCAAGCCGCTTGAGCTCTCTGATACCTTCGACTTTCCAGGTGTGGGAGACCGTAAGGCTTACCTGCTCTACCACGAGGAGCTCGAATCCTTGGTGGTGAACATCAAGGGCTTGAAGCGTATTCGTTTCTGGATGACCTTCGGCGAGGAGTATCTGACCCACCTACGCGTGCTCACGAATGTGGGCATGACGCGTATCGATCCCGTCGACTACAAGGGTACGCCCGTGGTGCCGATGGAGTTCTTGAAGAGCCTGTTACCGGACCCGTCGAGCTTGGCTGAGAACTACACGGGCAAGACCTCGATCGGCTGCATCATCGAAGGCGTCAAGGAGGGCAAGAAGCGTAAGGTCTTCCTGTATAATATCTGCGATCATGCCGAGTCTTACCAGGAAGTGCGCGCCCAAGCGGTCAGCTACACGACAGGTGTACCGGCAATGGTCGGAGCGCAGATGATGATGACAGGTAAGTGGAAGAAGCCTGGCGTCTGGAACATCGAACAGCTCGATCCGGATCCTTTCCTCGAGGTGCTCGCCAAGTCTGGCTTGCCCTGGCACATCAAAGAGCTGTAGCGGCCGCGCGGCCCTGCGCTCATACGTTGAAATCGATCACTTGCAACAGCGCGGGAGTAGTAAGAATGAATGGTAAGGGCATGCACGCGATCGAAGCCGACAAGGCGCCCGATTCTCCGTGCTGGGTGATCGACATGACCGCCCTCGAAGACAATCTGAAGATCCTCAAGCGCGTGCAGGACGAAGCGGGATGTAAGATCCTGATCGCGCTCAAAGGCTTCTCCACCTGGTCTACCTTCGAGCTCGTGCGCAAGTACGTGGCCGGTGCGACGGCAAGCTCCCCCCACGAGGCCATGCTCGCCCACGAAAAGCTAGGCGGCGAGCTACATGTTTATGCTCCTGCCTATAGCGACGCGGATATGCGCGAGGTGCTGCGCATCGCCGATCACGTGGTGTTCAACTCGTTTAGCCAGTGGCAGCGTCTGCGCCCGCTCGTAGACGAGAGCGAACGGCGCGTGTCCTGCGGCATGCGCGTCAATCCCGAGCGGCGTGAAGTGGAGGTTGAGCTCTACGATCCGTGTGCGCCTAATTCACGCCTAGGGGTGACCGAGTCTGAGTTTCGCCCTGACTTGCTCCAGGGCATTGAAGGCCTGCACTTTCATGCGCTGTGCGAGCTCGGCGCCGATGCGCTCGAGCGCGTGCTCGCCGCCTTCGAGGAGAAGTTCGGCGCCTACCTACCGCAGATGAAATGGGTGAACTTTGGCGGGGGACACCACATCACACGCCCCGGTTATGATCTGGAGCTTCTGATCCGCTTGATCAAAGAGTTCAAAGCCCGCCACGACGTCGAGGTGATCCTCGAGCCCGGTGAAGCCTTTGCGATCCGTACGGGCGTGCTCGTCAGCACGGTGCTCGATATCGTGCAGAACGGGCTGCCGATCGCAATCCTCGACACCAGTGCCACGGCGCATATGCCGGACGTGCTCGAGATGCCCTACCGACCGCAAATCGTCGGCGCTGGTATACCCAAGGAGAAACCGTTCACCTATCGCTTGGGCGGACTCACGTGTCTCGCCGGCGACGTAATCGGTGACTACTCCTTTGACCACGAGCTTAGGGTAGGCGATCGCATCGTGTTGCTCGACATGAGTCACTACACCGTGGTGAAGACGTCGAACTTCAATGGTGTGCGTTTACCCAGCATCGCACTGAGACATCAGGATGGACGCTACGAGCTGGTAAAGCGCTTCGGCTACGAGGTGTATCGAGATAGACTGAGCTGAGCATGTCGCTCTCGAACCGCCCTCCTAGCATTACTCCTCCCGCCAACATCACTATCAGCTACGTGATCTTCGATCTCGATGGCACGCTCCTCGACAGTGAGGGCCTGTACACCGAAGCTGCCCAGTTCGTCGCTGGACAACACGGTAAGGTTTTTACGCTCGAGCTCAAGCGCCGTTGCATGGGCGGCGATGCACGCAGGGGTGCGGAGATCGTCGTGGCCGCCCTAGAGCTTCCGTTGACGCCGGAGGATTACTTGGCCGCCCGTGAGCGCGAGCTTGTGCGGCTGCTCGCGAACGTGCGTCCGATGCCGGGTGCCGAGGCCTTGGTCGAGCGCCTGGATCGCTTGGGCATTCCCATGGCGATAGCGACCAGCGGCCATCGCGGTCTCACCGAGGAGAAGCTCGCAAGACAAAGCTTCTTGCGCACGATGAAGTGCATCGTCTGTGGCGATGACACGCGGCTTGAGCAACCCAAGCCCGCGCCCGATATCTTTCTGTTGGCGGCGGCAGAGCTTGGCGCTCAGCCCGATCAATGTGCGGTGATCGAAGACTCGGCCAATGGTGTACAAGCCGCGCTCGGCGCCGGCATGCGCACGATAGCGCTCGTGGACCCGCGCTATGAGTTCGATGCTTCGGCGTTTGCCGACGTGGCCAAGCAGATTCGCTCCCTCGAGGAGCTGAGCCTTGCGGACCTCGGGATCGAAGCCGTCGCTCTCTGACGGGGTATGCTAGGACTTGACGTCCCTGCCCCGAAGGAGAACTCGATGCGCCGCACCCTGTTGTCACTCGCAGTCGTCACGCTGAGCTTGCTTGCCGGTGGTAACCTGGCTTGTTCTCCTACGCTCGCGCCGGTCTTCAGGCCGAGCACCAACGTGGGATTGAGCCCTTCCGGTCAACCTTACAGCCCGGAGCAAGTCGAGCAGGCTATCCTGCGCGGCGCCGCGGTCAAAGAGTGGTTCATCGTGCAGCGCGGGCCCGGTTTTGTGGTCGCCGAGACCAGCGCAGGCGGCCACTCGGCCCAGGCGCGCATCGTCTACGGCCCTGAGGGTTATCAGATCCAGCATGTGCAGAGCACGCCCGGGCTCAAGCACGGCAGCGATAATCGGCACGGCGAGATCATTCACCGTCGCTACAACCACTGGGTGCGTCTGCTCGATGACGCCATCCGCAATGAGATGCGTGCCCTGACCTACCCCGCTCGGGAGCCGGCTCCGGTCGTGCTTGTGCCCGCACCTGTACCGCCAGCAGACGTGGTCCCCGCTATTGATCCTGCTCCCGCGCCTGCTCCCGCGCCGGCTCCTGTACCCGCGCCTGCTCCTGTACCCGCACCTGCTCCTGTACCCGCGCCCGCTCCTGTACCCGCGCCCGTGCAAAAGTAAGACGTGGAGCGCGGGCAAGCTAGCCGCACCGCAGCTTGGGTAGCAGCCGCTCGCACGCTCGGCAGTCTACTGCCTGAAGAGCTGGTGATCGCGCGCGACCCCTACGGGATAAGGTTTGCCTCGCCGCGCTTGCAGACACTCGCCCGCACATTGCAGGGTGCGTCGCGTCTTTCGCGCAGGTTGTTGCTGGGCTTGGGGCCAGTCACGGACCTGCTGTTGTGGATGCAACTGCGCACGCGAGTCCTTGATGATCTGACTGTCGACTATCTGGCCGCGGGCGGGCGTCAGCTCGTGTTGCTCGGCGCGGGTTTTGATTGTCGTGCGCTGCGCTTTGCCCATGAGCTTTCTCGCGCGAACGTCTACGAGCTTGACTATCCTGCTACCCAGCACCAAAAGCGCCGCGTACTGGCCGAGCAATCGACGGACAATACCCGCTACGTGCCATGGGACTTCGAACGCGATCCCTTGCGCCATCTCTCGACCAAGCTTGCGGGGCTCGGCCTCGATCGGCAGGCAAGCACGCTAACGCTGTGGGAGGGCGTCACGATGTACCTGAGCGAAGCGGCGATCGATGCGAGTGTACGCGCGGTGCGCGAGCTCGGTGGCGAAGGCTCTCTGCTTGCGTTCAACTACATCGACCGGCGCGCGCTCGAGATGCCTGCGCTCGGGCTCAGAGCCGTCACCCACCTGCTGAAACGCGCCGGTGAGCCTTACCAATTTGGCTGGGCGCCTAGTGAGCTGGATGCATGGTTGAACGCGCGTGGCTTTTCGCTACTGCGCGATGTCTGCGAACGCGAGCTAGCTCTACAGTACTGGCCCGACGGCGGGCCGCGAACGAGCGCGCAGGCTGGCAGGCGCATCGCCGTCGCACGCAGCATCCCTTGACGGGGCCGCGAAATGCCGTGCCCGCACGCCGTGCTTACGCTGGCTACGGCTGAGTAGACATGGACCACCATTTGACCCCCCAGTCCGCGAAATGGAGGGGTTTTTTCTGCGGCTGAGCTTACTGATCGGAGGGTTTCCGCTGCGGGGACGCATGCGTAATTGACCCTGATGCAAGTCCTGGTGCTACATAGCTCCGTGTCCAACGACGAAAGCCTACATGCGCCCCCGTCGTCTGAGGACCGACCACCACGGAGTATGCGATGCAGAGCGCAAAGAAGCGTCTCGCGAGCCTAGGGCTCATCATGGGACTGGCAGGCGGCCTTGTGGCCTGCGGAGATGCAGCAACCGATCAGGACATCTCCGGCATCGGTAAGAAGGATCCGCCCGGCATTGGCGACGAGCCCGGCTATGGCTTTACTCCCGGCGCAGGGTTGACCTTACAAAGCGCTGGTTGGCAGTGGGTCGACCTCGAGGGCGCTCGCTGTCAGGACGGCAGCAACACCGGCTTCTTCGTGCAAAAGGGCTCCGTCAACCGGCTCGTCGTGTATTTCGAGGGCGGCGGCGCTTGCTTCAACCGAGAGACTTGCCTCAGCAACCCCCAAGTCTTCGACGAAGCAGGGGGCACACGCCGACGCGATGCCGTTACCGTCATGAACGACGCGACCGAGGGCAACCCTTTTCAGAACTGGAACAAGGTCTTTCTCGGCTACTGCAGCGGCGACATCTACTCGGGCATCCGCGACAAGCAGGATGGGTTCGAGGGCCGTACGCAGCAGGGTTTTGTGAACGTCGGTCTGATGCTTGAGCGCGTGGTTCCGACCTTTACCGAGATCGACGACGTCGTGCTCACCGGCTCGAGCGCGGGCGGTTTCGGTGCGCTCTTCAACTGGTTGCGCGTGCAAGAGGCCTTCGGCGCCAAGGAAGTCACGTTGGTGAACGATTCAGGTCCGCCGCTTTCCAGCACCTACGTGCCCCCGTGCTTTCAGAAGATCTCGGCCGAGACCTGGGGCTGGGACAAGACACTGCCCCCGGGCTGCAAGGATTGCGACAAGACGATCGCGAGCATCCTACCTTACTATGTGTCGTCCTTCCCCGGACACCGCTTCAGCCTGATGTCCTATACTCAAGACTCGACGATCCGGCTGTTCTTCGGCTTCGGCCTGGACAACTGCATGCCCGAGGTGCCGAACATCCCGGCCATGGACTTCGCCACCGCGATCGACGAGCTGCGCGACAATATGTCCGTGTACCCGAACTTCGCGTTATGGACCGCAGCGGGCACGAGCCATACGTTCTTGATCGGCGGCGACCTCGGGCTAGAGGTCGAGGGCGTGAAAATGAGCGAGTGGCTCGAGGACGCCATCGATGGCGGCGAGTACTTTAGGAACGTCGGCCCCTAATCGCGGTCGTATCCAGGCACACGCAAGAAATGCGGCATGCCTAACCGAGATTTTGCGCATAATGACGAGATGGCAGCCCTTGCTCGCGCCCTTTCGTCTTTTTTAATTCTGGCATCGGGCTGCGGCACGATCGCGCCCGCCACGAACAACAAGCCGCTCTACCCCGGCGATCCCCACGGTCAGGCGAGCCTCGAGAGCTTGCCCGAGCTGGACGTCGCCGACTCTGAGATCACGAGCGAGATGCGCATGGCGCAACTGCTCACCGCCGAGAGCCTCAGCGTGCCCGATCCCGCTCGGCCCGCCGCGACCAGTGCCGAGGCAATCCAGCTCTGGAGTGATCAGGTACTCAAAGGTTGGCTCGAGGAAAAGCACAAACGGGCCGAGGCGGCGCGGCTCGAGCTCGATCGCGCGGCCGTCCAAAATCATCGGCAACGCATCATGGCCGGGGCCATGGTCGGCCTCGTCTACGAAGACGTCGCGCGCGTGCTGATGTCAGTGCCAGTGCCGGAGGACCTGAAGCAGGAGCCCGAGATAGCCCAGATGTTCTCCGACGTGGTCGCACATCAGGCTTTTCCGTATCTCACCCAGTCCCGACGTGCCTACGAAGCGTGCGCCCAGAATGCGATCGATCCGAAAACGATGAACCACTGGACGGGCTTCTGTCAGGGCCGCGCCGATCAGCTGCCGGGTGGCAAAGCCGCGCCAAAGGGCGGCTCGAGCACAAGCACCACAGAAGTCACCGTGGTCAAGCGCTGAACCTTGCGGGTGCGCGCGCGCGAAACGAGCCACGCCGCTCAGGCTTTCGCCGTTTCATGCTGTCTGCGGGTTTGCCGCTGTTGGCGACGGGTGTTTTGATCGTGCCCCGTGCATGAAATCGACCGTAAGATTGCGCGCGTGACTGAAGCTCGCGTTTTGATCGTCGATGATGACGAGCGCCTCTCGGACATGCTCGCCACGTACCTGCGTTCGCGCGGCTTCGTGGTCGAGCAGCGGATCGATGGCGGTACGGGCGTCAGCGCGATCGCCCACGGGCGCTTCGATGCGGTGGTGCTCGACGTCATGTTGCCGGACATCGATGGCTTTGAGGTGCTGCGGCGCGTGCGCAAAACCTCGAGCGTGCCCGTGCTGATGCTGACCGCGCGCGGCGAGGAGACCGATCGCATCGTGGGGCTTGAGCTCGGCGCGGACGATTACCTGCCAAAGCCCTTCAATCCGCGCGAGCTACTGGCGCGGCTTTCCGCTGTTTTGCGCCGTGTGCGCCCGCAGCCCGAGCCCAAGAGCGAGGGGTTGATGCGCTTTGGCCGCCTTGAAGTAGACGCCGACGCCCGTGAGGCGCGCATGGATGGTAAGGCTTGCGCGCTCACCTCCCATCAGTTTGAGTTGTTGCGTGTGTTAGCCGAACGCGCCGGTCGCGTGCAGACGCGCGATCAACTGATGCAAGCGGTACGCGGCGCAGATGTCGAGGAGTTCGATCGCAGCATCGATGTGCACATCTCGCGCATTCGGGCGGCGATCGAAGACGACCCGCGGCACCCGCGGCGCATTCGCACCATCCGCGCCGTCGGCTACGTGTTTTCGGCGACGAACGGGCCCGAAGCTGACGACCCGTCATGACAGGGCGCCTACACGCTCAGATCTTTGGCGCCCTCGTGATCACCGGCTTGTTGTGTGCGCTTATCGCCAGTGCCGCTGCCTATCTCTGGCACGATAGCCCCGACAACACGCCCGATCTGGTGCGCGATGTCGGCGCCTTCATCGTCGATGAGCTGCCCACGGACAATCCGCGCGCCTTTCGCGAGGGGCTGAGACGTCGCGCCAGGCGTTTGCACGCTTCGATCTCGGTCTGGGACGAGCGCGGCCAGCTAGTGGCGCAGGTGGGCCGAAAGCTGCGAGGACCGCGCGCTCGAGCACGGACGGGGCCGTTTGCCAGGCACGACCACGCCCTGTTCGTGACGCTCGAAGATGGACGCAGCGTCGCTGTGGCGCTCGACCGCCCTCCCCCCTTTCGTATGGGCCCCTGGCGCTGGCTTGCTGCCCTGCTCGTGATGGCCACGGCCTTGATGCTCGGCACGCATTGGGCGGCGCGCCGCATTGCGCGCCGGCTTGAAGCGCTTGCTGCCTCGGTGGCGCGCTTTGGCCAGGGCGAGCTTGACGCGCGCGCCTCGGAGCACGGAGGCGACGAAATCGGGCGTTTGGCCCAGGCGTTCAATCAAAGCGCTGCGCGCATCGCAGGCCTATTGCGCGCCCAACGTCGTATGTTGCAGAGCGCATCCCATGAGCTGCGCTCACCACTGTCGCGTCTACGCATGGCGCATGAGCTGCTGAGCGACGAGGTGCTCGATGCGCACACGCGCCGCAAGCTAGGCGAGGAATCCGCGCGCGACATCGCCGAGCTCGATGCCTTGATTGGCGACCTACTGCTGGCAGCGCGTCTAGAAGACACCGAGCTGCCTAAGGCATTCGTGGTGCTCGATGCTTGGCCTATCGTGCGCGAAGAAGCCGCGCGTGTGAGCGCGACGGCCCAGGGAGGGCCCTGCTTCATCCGTGCCGATACACGCATGCTGCGCAGCCTCGTGCGCAACCTGCTCGAGAACGCGCGGCGCTACGGGCGCGACCCGATTGAGGTCGGCAGCGAAGCCGGTGCCACAGAGTGTCTGCTCTGGGTGCAAGACCGCGGTGAGGGCGTGAGCGAGGCCGAGCGCGAACGCATCTTTCAGCCGTTTTACCGGCCCGTCGGCCATCGCGAAGGCAGAGATGGCGGGGTGGGCCTGGGGCTTGCGCTCGTGCAAATCATCGCCGCGCACCACGGCGGTAGCGTGCGTTATGTGCCGCGCGAAGGCGGAGGCAGTCGTTTTGAAGTCAGACTGCCCACAAACCAATACTCAGATCAGCCGGACCCGGCACGCGCCTGATGCGTCAACGGGGGAACAACTCCTTCGGCAGAGGCATGATGTTCCAAGTCCAGGTTTCGCGGGGATTTTCGCGCTTGAGGATCGTCTCGCGCACGGGCTTACCATCCTTCCATACGTAGCGACGTAGCTCGCCCTGATCGTCGGCGGCGACGTACAGCTCATCCTTACCGTCTTCGTCGAGATCCGTCAGTAAGGCCGCATGCTCGAAGCCGCTCGAGTTCTTTTCGATGTTCTCGATCGACCACTCGGCCTTACCTTTGCTGCCCGGGCGCATCAGCCACACGCCGCTGCGAAACGCCGCTGCAACCAGCTCCTTTTTGCCGTCGCCATCGACGTCGCCGGCAGTCAAGAAGCGGCAGTAGCGGTCGTCGATGCGCGCGACGGTGACGCCCTTGTCTTTTGGCGTGCCTGCGTCGTAGCGACGGATCTCGACCGGCTCCACGATCTTCACATCTTTGCGCTCACCGGCGGTCAAGGCTTCGACCGCGACGTACAGTTCGTCTCGACCGTCACCGTCAAGGTCATCGACTAATATCTCCTTGGCGTGGCGTTTACCGAGGTCGGCAACCACGGTCCGCCCTTGCTTTTTGCCGGGAACGTAACGCATCACCGAGCCGCGCTGGGCGCCCGCGTCGAGGCGATTGGGCTCGCTCGACGTCGCGTAGATCTCAAGTGTTCCATCGCCGTCGAGATCACCAAGCTCGATCTCGTGAATGAAAGTGTCCTTTTCGCGATCGAGGCGCTCGAGCGCAAACTTGCCGCTGCCCTTGCGCGTCAGATAACCGACGACGCCCTGGTCGTGGGTGCCGACTACGATATCGAGCAGTCCGTCGCCATCGACATCGCCGATTTCCGCGTCGCGCATGCGGTCGAACTTGCCGCCGAAGGCTTCGGTCCACAACGTCTCGGGGGTAAAGCCTTGGCCCGTGCGCGTCCACAGCACGACCTTGGCCTTCATGCCGCCGATCGTGACCAACTTGACCGGCTCGCCCGGCAAGGCGAACCCCTTGTGAAAGACGTTGCTTTCGGAATCATCGAGAAATTCGCTGCGAAAGCCGTCACCGGTCGGGATCAGAAGCTCGGCGCGTGCGGGCTTGGGTGTGGCGCCCGCAAATTGCGAATACGCCAAGATCAGACCGCGGGTAGCGCCCGGCTTGAGCTGTGCAGCCTTGGCCTTGTCGGACGGATCTTGCTCTGCCTTCTCTGACGCAGCCTTCTCTGACGCGGCCTTGTCTGACAGAGCTGCTGGGGTCGGCGGCGCCGCGGGCTGCGGGTTGTCGCTCTTGGGCGTGCTGTCACCACAGGCGAGCAAACTGCTGAGCAAACAAGCTTGGAGTAGACGACGTCTCTGCATCTCTTGCGCTTAGCGCAGCTCGGTTGCCCCGTCCAAAATCGTGCGTGGCGGATCAGTGCGCAAGTCGAGCATCACCGTCGCTTCGGCATCACGCTCGATCATGACATTGAGACGCGCACTCTTGCCCAGGGGTGGGCATTCGAACTGCAGCACGTGTGATCCCGCCCGGACTTTCAGCCTGCGCAGGGGGGTTGTGCCTAACTTGCGGCCGTCGAGGCTGACCTCTGCCCAGGGCGAGGCATTGAGTGTCAGCCAGCTAGTGTCGTTGCTCCGGGTCTGCTCGCTGCGGGTCTGCTCGCTGCGGGTCTGCTGGCCAGTGCCGCGAGCATCACCGCCTGGTTCTGCAACGGGGGCGGGCGCTGCCGGGGCGGCCACGATCGGCGACTCGGTCGTCTTGGTCGCGTCGGAGGGACGGGCGGGCGCTGCCTTGAAGGTAGAACGCTCAGCAGCCGCAGCAGGGGCCGTTTGCTTGCGCGCGTCACGGGTCTGCTGCGGGGCACCGAGCATCACCACGCCTGCGACCGCGAAAGCAAGCAGCGCGAGCGCGGGCCACCAGCGCAACATGAACGCCGTCGCGCGCGGGTGCGCTGCGGGCTCCAGCGACGCTGCGCTTTCAGCGGGCGCTGCTGATCTCTCATGCTGAGGCTCGATGCGGCGCGTGCTCGTCTCGGGCAGGCTCGATGCGAGCGCAGTCGTGGGGCCAGTCGTGGGCGCGGTCGGGACAGGTCGCGCGATGCCGGAAGCCGAGCGCAGCATTTCTGTCAAAACTGGGCTCGTGGCAAACGCGTGCACCTGCGAAATCGATGACTCGGAAAGCTCCTCGTACAGCGGGTTTTGGAGCGGCTTGGGCAGTGCGCGCGTGGCGTTTTCGGCGGCGGGCGTCGTCGTCTCCGCTGTCCCCAGCGTCCGAGCGCGTGGCTTATCGCGTACGCGCCGCGCACGTTCGCGCAGCTGCGTGAAGGCACCCTCAGGTTGCGCTTGGGCCAGCCACTCGCGCAAGGGACGCGCCATGTCGAGCGCCGACTGCGGACGTTGCGCCGGGTCCTGGGCGAGCAGCGAATCAACCAGCGTCGAAAGCGCGTTGGGCAGGCTTGTGTTGTCGACCAGCTTCGGCGCAGATTGCAGACTGCCTTGGATCGTCTTTTCGAAGGCAGGCTTACCGATCAACGCCTCGTACAAGACAGCACCCAGGGAAAACAGATCGCTTGACGGTTTGAGGCTCTCGCCTCGCACTTGCTCAGGAGACATGTAGCCGGGCGAGCCGAAGCGTTCGGCGCCACCGACATCAAAGGCCGCGGCGATTCCGAAATCGAGCAGTCGCACATGACCTGCGTCATCCACGATAAGATTGCGCGGCGTGATGTCGCGATGGAGGATGCTGAAGCGACCGTGGGCGTAATCGAGAGCGTCACAGAGCTGCACGCCGATTTGGGCGACCAGCGCGGGACCAAGCGGCCCGTCTTCGAGGAGTCGGGCCAAGGTGGCGCCGTCGATGTACTCCATGGACAAGTAGTAACTGCCATCGACCGCACCGAGCTCGTATACGGGCACGATGTGCGGATGGCTCATTTGCACGAGCGTGTTGGCCTCGCGAATGAACATCTCGACAAAACGCGGGTCTTTGGCGAGCTCGGGCCGGATCTGCTTGAGCACGAGCGTCTTTTCGAAGCCACCGAGGCCGCGCAAGCGCGCACGGTACACGCGGGCCATGCCACCTTCGGCCAGCGTTTCGTCGATCAAATATGGGCCAAGTTGCGCTACCACGGGTCGTTGCGCACGAGCATAGCCTGCCTGCCCAAGCGAGGCGCCTTCAACTGTGCAACCTACAACTGTGCAGTCTGGCTTGCAGCGCTCGCGCTCAGCGGACTGCTCCCGTTTAGCGGACTTGTCGCGTGCGTAAGCGAGCGCAGTGACACCGTCACGAGTGGCGTGCGCGTACGCTACCTCGAGCGCTGTAAGCCGCGTCGCGTCGAGCAAATTACCGTCGAAGCCCTGGGCGACTATGCCACGCGCGAATCGAGCTTTGCCGCGATCGATGTGCAAGGCGGTGTGCAGACTTTGGATTCGCTGCCGCTCGCAGCACGCCTGTTTCGTCTGCAAGTGGTCACCTCGGACTTCAGGGGACTAGCTATCACCAAAGCGGCAGATGAAGGCCAGCGCTTTGATGCTTTGGTGCTGCCGCTCGGCGAGCCATGTCTGTCGATCACAGACGAGCCGCTTCTGCCTGCAGGCGCAGCGCTGTCGCTGACCGGCGAGGACGACCTGTTGATCGCAGGCGGACAGCGCAACGAAAGCGCACTCAATGATGTGCGACGTGTGCGCGTCAACACCAGCGCCGTAGTGCGCATCACGCCTGATTTGTTCGTGCCGCGCGCGGGTGCAGCGGCGGTGCGCACCGGCGTCGAGACCTGGATCTTAGGCGGCACACAAGCCCTGACCGAGGGCTCGCCCGCCTTTGACGCATTTGAGCGTTTTGACTCGAACACTCAGGCGCTCAGCGGCATCGGACGCATGACAATGGCCCGTACGGAGCATGCCGCGCTCGCGCTGGCGAACGGCGACGTGCTAATCGCTGGCGGCCGAAAGAGCCAAGGCGGCGCCGCGCTCGACAGCCTCGAGCGTTTGGCTGCGGGCACAGGCAATGCCGTGCGGGTGCGGTCGCGCCTACCCTGGCCGCTGGCCAATGGCCGTCTGCTCGCGCGCGACGACGGCGTGATCGTAGTCGTGGGCAGCTCGCGCGAAGGCTTACTATTGGCGCTGTATGATTCGGCCAGCGACAGCATTGAAGAGCTGAACGCCTCAGACCTGGCGAGCACGCAAGAGCTCGTGGTGACGCTGCCCGGGGCGCGCGTGGCACTGGTTGAGATCGACGCCGCAGGCGCGACCACGGGCACGCTACTGCTGATGCTAGAAAACGGAGCGGTGTTGCGCCTCGAACGCGCGCTCACCTCGTTTGCGGGGCTGACTTTCGCGCGGGCTGAAAGCTTGCCCGATGGTCAAGTCCTCTTGACCGGTAGCCGCGACGGCCAAGCGACGGCGCGCGTGATCGATCCGGGGACGCTGAGCGTGCGTGCGTTAGGGTTACCAGCGCTGCCGGAGCGCGTGCTGCTGCGCGATGATGGCGTCGCTTTGCTGCTCGCCCAAGATAGCCTGACACTATTGCGCAACGACGAGCGGACGCGCTACGACAATCCCGGCGGCACGCTGCTCGCAAGCGACATGTCCGTGCTGGCCTTCGATGCCAAGGGGCGTTGGGCCCGCGAAGGCCTCACCTTACGTGCTCTGGCGAACGGGGCACGTTTCGATTTAGCGGGGCTCAGCTACGAGCGCGTGGAGATCGAAATCGAGGCCCAAGGCGACGTGGACTTACTATTGCGGCTCGAAGGCGGCTCGGAGCGCACGATCCAGGTAGGCGCAGACGAAGTAGGGCCTGCGCTGTGCACGATGGCGCATCAACGCGGCGCAACCGTAAGGCTCGTGCGCGACGCGGATCAAGTGCGCATTCAAACGGGCGAAGAGCAGCGTATTTGTCGGCTCGATGGCCTGAGCGGTCGCATCCTGCTCGGCGTACGCGCGCGGGCCGAGGGCGCGCAAGTCACGCGCCTGGTCGTGACGCGGCGACCATAGGGCCCGTGCACGAATAACTTACCCACTTCGACGCCGATCCAGCCCGCCCAGCGGCGTTGCGAAACCTAAGAATGCAGGGAGCATACTGTCGGTTCCGCGCCTTGCTGGACGGGCGTCTCGACGCCGAACCGGGCAAGTTATTCGAGCACGAGCCCATAGCGCCGTGGATCGCGCGTTGCCGGCGATCAGCACTGACAGCAAAAGCGTAAGGTAGACCGCGAACGCGCTTTCGCGAGACACGGCTTTCTCACGCTGTGCGCGCGGGCAGCATGCGCTAGGTCGTGGGAGCTGGTAGCTTGCCGCGTCATCCCCGTGCGCCGCCCTCGAAGTCGTCCCGTGCTTGCAATCGTGCTGATGTTCGGCGCGTCTGCCGCGTTTGTCGTGATGCAGGCCGTGGTCAAACACGCGCGCGAAGCGGGCCTCGACACCACGGAAACGATGTTTTTTCGCACTGCGCCGGGGCTACCGCTTTTGTGGTGGTCGCTGCGCCAGCGTGGCCAGGGCTTACTGCCGACGCGACCCAAGGACGTGTTCGTGCGCTCGGTGCTCGGCAGCTTAGCGATGTCGACCAACTTCACTGCTATGCGTTGGTTGTCGCTTGCCCAGTTCTCGACGCTCGGGCTGAGTCAGCCGGTGTTCGTTGCCCTGGCGGCGCCGCTTTTGCTCGGCGAGCGCTTGAATCGTCATGCCTGGGTGGCGATGGCGTTTGCGATCTCGGGTGCGCTGGTGTTGATCGCGCCCGGTCTCGAGACGCACACGCTTGCGCTCGTACCGGCGCTGCTCGCGGTCGCCTCCGCGTTATTCAGCGCCTTTGCGCACATCTGGGTGCGTAAGGCGACCGAGCAAGACCCGCCCGATCGAGTGGTCTTTCATTTCGCTGCATTGGTCGCGGTCGTCTCGCTCGTGGTCGGCGTGTCGCGCGGCTATTTCTCGGCGCTTCCGGCCGGTCTGAGCGCAGGCGGCCTCGCCTGGATCGTGCTCGGCATGGCGAGCTTCGGCACGCTCGGGCAGGTGTTGATGACACGCGCCCACGTTCACGGCGATGCCCCGACCGTCGCCATGGTGGGCTACGCCGCGATCGGTCTGAGTATGCTCGCCGACGTGATCCTGTTTGATGCGTGGCCCGCTCACTCGGCCTACGCCGGGGCCTGTCTGATGGTCTGCGCAGGGGCCATTTTGGTAAATGGCGCGCGAAAGCCCGCAAGCCCACCTCACGAGCCTGCAGTAACACAGGACAGATCATCACACTGATCCTCTGAACCGATGTGCGGATCATGTGAAAGGCTGTGTTCGACCCCACGAGTTCGCGTATTTGTTACCGATTGTCGCATGCGGTTATTGCTACCCTCCGCTCGCGACAACAGGGGGGACGAAGCATGGGCGTTGTAGTCACGCCGACTGCACAGAGATTTGGACGCTACGAGCTGCTCGCTTACTTGGGCTCGGGGGCGATGGCAGACGTGTTCGTTGCGATGCACACGGGCCTGCGCAAGCGGGTCGCTTTGAAGATTTTAAGGCCATCGTTGCGCCACGATCGGGACTCTATCGAACGCTTTCAACGCGAGGGCGAATGCGCTGCGCGTGTGTCGCATCCGAACGTCGTCGATGTCACGGACGTGGGTAGCCATGACGGCGTCCCTTACCTTGTCATGGAGCTGCTCGAGGGTGAGCCGCTCGACAAGAAGCTCGAGCGCGAAGGGCCCTTACCGTTGAGCGCAGCGATCGATCTGATGCTGCCCATCCTCGAAGGTGTCGCAGCCATCCATGCCGCGGGCGTGTTGCACCGCGATATCAAGCCCGCAAACATCCTTCTGTCGAGAACGCCAGATGGCAGCCTCGTGCCAAAGCTTGTCGACTTTGGCATTGCCACCGTCGAGGAGCGTCGCAACATCACCGGCATGCTCGGCCCTATCGGAACGCCGCACTACATGTCGCCCGAGCAGGCGCGCGGTGCTCGTGGCCTCAATGAGCGGAGCGACCAGTACTCGCTTGCGAGCATGTTCTATGAGTGTCTGACCGGACGCGAGCCATTCGAGGACGGCGATGTGACCGCGGTGCTCACGCGCGTGGCACGCGGCAAATTCCCGCGCGTTCGTGAGCTGCAGCCGCGCATGCCACCCGCTCTCGATGACGTGCTGGCGCGCGCCACAGCGCTCGATCCGGGTAAGCGCTTTGCAAACGTAGTCGAATTTGCCCATGCACTCTTACCGTTTGCGAGCTCGCGCACGCGGCGCCTGTGGGTGTCGCGCGACGCGCGCCAGGGCTTGTTTAGCGCGCAGCTGCTATCGGGCGTGTGGCGCCTGGGGGACGACGACTCGGGCGAGCAGGAACCGGTCCAAACGACCCGAATCGTGCGCATCGCGCGGCCCAGTGAACGCGTCGGCCTGTGGGCTATCGCGGTCTGCGCCTTGGGATTCGGCCTGCTCGTCGGTGCCACCCATGGCGGGCAGTTTTTGCGCGCCCCTACCACCGAGGCGGTCGCGGTGGTGCTACCGCGTGCAGCGGCCGAGGATCGCGCAGGTAACGGTCAGCAAGCTACGCTGAGCCCCCTCGCTGAAACAGCGCGGCGGCTGCTCCACGTCAAACCCTCAGAGGCTCAGGTGTACTTGGATGGCACCTTGATCGGCAGCGGCGCGTTCGTGACCCCGCGCTTTACCGACGGCATCACGCACGAGCTGCGCGTTACGGCACCTGGCTACATCACGCGCATCGCCCTGTTTCGCGATGGACTTGCCACCGAAGAAGTCACGCTCGAACGCGATCCTGCCGCACGCTAAGCGCCCGGCACAAAAGAATCAGGTCGGATCGGCGTCGAGGCGCCCCGTCGGCGGTGATGAAAATTCGCAAGGATACTCAGAGCGCGTAGTCAAAGCCCACGCGTGTGCCGAGTCTGATTGCGTGTTGTGCAGACTCGCCGCGCTGCGCTGGAAACACTTCGTAGCCGAGCCACAGCTCGAGGGCGGGCATAAAGCCAAGACGCCGCAGACCAGTCACGCCCCCACCGATGGCAGCGCGCAAACCCCAGGGTTTAAACGCACCTTCTTCGAAGCGGCTGATCGCCGCCAACTCAAAGTCGTAAATGCGATCGACATCGTGCAGGCGCAACCACATCGGCGCACCGAAACGAAAGGCTCCCGCGGGTGCTAGCGCGCCCTCCGCGTTTTTTTCGAGCACCGCGTCGCCTCCGCCCTCGACACCAAGCGCAAGCTCAAGCCGCGACGAAAAACCGTAGCCAGCGAGCAGACGTGCGCTGCCGCCCCCCGCCATGCGCACCTGACCACTGCGGATCAATAGTGAGCCCGCGCCCATGCTCTCGGCGATCAGCAAAAAACGGCGCTCGACGCTGTGCTCGCCCTGAAAGTGAGGGTCGGGCGCGAGCCAAAACGGGCAATCCTCGGGCACGTGCCGCTCGACGCTTTCGAGCAACAGCAACGTTTGCTCAAGATCGATCAAGTCGTCGAGGTCGTCTTTGTCTGCGCCGCGCTGATACTTTAAGCGGGCCGGGCCACCTTCGGCGGCAATCTGCACGCGTAGCCACGCGATCAGTGACTTACGCTTTTCTTCGCTGACCTGACACGCGCTTGGCTCGGTCTGCGCAGCGGCCTGCTCGATCTCGACGCGCTCGACCGTCCAGCCCAGGCGATGCTCGCCATTCAAGGCCTTGCGTGCATCGACGTAGAGGGCGCGCTCGGTGTGATCCGTAGGCAGCGTCGCGCAAGCAGCCGACAGCACGCAGAGACTGAGGC
>JBBSJC010000013.1:0-34506 GCA_038257655.1 Polyangiales bacterium
AGGTCGGATCGGCGTCGAGGCGCCCCGCCTGCAAGGCGCGAAACCGCCGGAATACTGCCTGTATTTCAAGGTTTCGCAACGCCGCAGGCGGGGATGCGTCGGCGTCGAGGCGATCTGATTGTTTTGCGGCGGTCGCTAAGGGCCCGTGCACGAATAACTTACCCACTTCGACGCCGATCCATCCCGCCCAGCGGCGTTGCGAAACCTAAGAATGCAGGGAGCATACTGTCGGTTCCGCGCCTTGCTGGACGGGCGTCTCGACGCCGAACCGGGCAAGTTATTCGTGCACGGGCCCTAACGCGCCGCTCGCACCATCACCGGCGTATACAACATCGATGCGCCCGGCAGCTCGGGCAGCGCCCGCATCTGCTGACAGGCTTGCTCGATCAAAGCGTGCAGAGAAGGCATGGCCTCATCCGCGCTCTCGAAGATCTCGGCAAACTCCTCGGCCAACGCCCGAAAAAAGGTCGGGTTCGTGCCATCACCGAGCAGAGGTAGGGCTGTGACCGTAAGATCGCGAAATCCCGCTTGCTCGAAAATCGCGCTGAGCCTTGAACCGATATTGGGATCCCCTCCGCCCGCAATCTGTGCGGCATCGAGCTTACGCATCAGCTCGTCGACTGCGGGCAACTCTGGCGTGGTGCGCAAGCTCGCGTTGTCCACTTCGAGAAAGTACGCGACGCCGGACGAGGCGAGCACCCGGTGCGCTTCACGGGCGACGGCGACCGGATCGGGGACGTGCTCGAGCAACCAAGACGCGTGAATGCAGTCAAAGCTTTGGTCTGCAAGGCGCATGTTGGCCGCATCGCCATGGACGTATTGCGCGACGGGGTGGCGCTCGCGCGCGACCGCAAGCTGCGCGCTACTGCGGTCAAGGCCCGTAATGTGCGCGCTTGGGCAATGCGCAAACAGTTCGCTTGCCATCGCGCCGATGCCGGTGCCCAGGTCGAGCACGCGCGCGCCCGCTGGGATTTCGACGTGGGTCAACCACCAAGCGGAACAGAACTTGGCCTGTTTTTCGAGCCGTGCGACCTCGCGCGGATCCGTGCTGCCATGAATGTATGCTTCCAAGCGCTACCTCTGGCTCGCAATGTAGCGCGCTTGAACGCCCGCGAGCATCGGGGGCCACGCTAAGCTCGGGCGATGACTGACCTTCCAGCGTCCGGCGAGCTTCCGGTGCACAGCGAGCTTCCATTGCGCAGCGACCTTCCATTGCGCAGCGAACGGCTTATGTTGCGCAGCTGGCGCGAAAGCGATTGCGAGCACTTTGCCGCACTCAACGCCGACCCCGAGGTGACGCGGCATTTCCCCGCGTCGTTGAGTCGGAGCCAAAGCGATGCGCTTGCGGATCGGATCG
The DNA here is from genome assembly GCA_038257655.1 of Polyangiales bacterium. Lineage (GTDB taxonomy): Bacteria > Myxococcota_A > Polyangia > Polyangiales > DASUME01 > DASUME01. Next base: position 1,358 of record JBBSJC010000013.1, read on the forward strand.
CGCTGCATTTTCTGGAGCATGGCTTTGGTCTGTGGGTGGTCGAGCGCAACACTGACGCGCAATTCATCGGTGTCGTCGGGCTCGCGCACGCGCGCTTTGAGGTTCCCTTTGCACCGGCCGTCGAAGTCGGCTGGCGCATCGCGCGCGCGTATTGGGGCCACGGTTACGCCACGGAGGCGGCGCGTCGCGCGCTCGCGTTTGGCTTCGGTAAGCTCGCACTAGACGAAATCGTTTCCTACACCGTCGCTGCCAACGTGGCCTCCTGGCGCGTCATGGAGCGCATCGGCATGCAGCGTGATCAGACCGGAGACTTCGATCATCCCTCATTGCCAAAGGGGCACGCGCTGCAGCGACACATCCTCTACCGCCTGCGACGGGCGGACATCCCGGCGCTGATCTAAGCAGACTGTCAACACGCGTTAACAATCTGCGCGACGCCGATGAAAAAAGACTCACGGCATGGCGAGGTACTGGCCACCAACAGCCCGCGTGCACCTTTACTGCGGTCGCATTGCGGTAGCATTGCGTGTTGCTGTGAGATAACGAGACTCCGATAGGCTCGTTTGATGATAGGCGAGGCGCGAGGCGCATCCCCCGCGCCGATTTCTGATCCTTCCCTCCAAGGTGAGCTCATGCCCAGAGTCGGCTGGTTACGTCACAAATACGTCCTCTCCCTATTGTTTGCTGTCACGGCCTGCGCCGAAGTTGAGTCAGAAAGTCACAAGCTAGGTCACAAGCTGATCGAGCTTGATGACGTGGGCGTTGCGCCCATCGGCGCAGAGCTGCTCGTGCTCGAAGCGGGAGCCGAGCCACGTGCGGTCGATCGCGCGCTGGCGGCTATCGGCGCGCAAATCGTGCATCGCGCAGGCTCGCGTTTGCTCGTGGTGATGAATGTCCCGGCCGGTGCCGACGCGGTCTTGTCTGCCGTCGGTGTGCGCGAGCACTTTGCGCGCGCCGTGTCGGCAAGCGAGCTGCCCGACCTGAGTGTTGCAGAAGGGCGCTTCGTGCGCGTGTTTTCAAACCGCTACTACCCGAGCATGACCCCGCCCAAGGAAAAGATCGTCCTCACCCGCGCCGTGCGCAGTGCGGATGAGCCCTTTGAGCAAGAAGCGCCGGCGCAAAGCGCAGCACGCGCCATGCAGGCAGCTGGCACGAGCGACGAAGAGCAGGAACGTAACGTGTTCGTGCCCTACGCCTCGGGCCGCGTCGTCGTTTCGATCATCATGCCCGAGTCCAATGGGCGCGGCGAAGAGAGCAGCGAAGACTGGACCGAAGACAGCATCCTCGAGACCTACGCCAAGATCCAAGCGGGCCTCGAAGCTATCACGCGCCATGAGCCCAACGCTCAGCTCGAGTTCATTCAGCACTATGAGTCCGCACCGGCCGCGGGCGGCCTCGAAGGTACGGTCGACATCGACTGGGAATTCGGCAAGCAGGTGGCAGGCGGCAGCAACCTCGGTCCGGCCTACGACCAGATCTTCTCGCGTCTGCTCGGTCGCGAGCTCAACGAGTACGAGTATTACCAGGCCCAAGGCGAGTACTTGAACGGCCTACGTGATCGCTACTCCGCGGATAGTGCCTTCATAGTGTACGTCGCAGCCAATCAGAACTATACGGCCAGCTTCCGCGCCTTTGCCCAGATCAACGGCCCGACTACCCATCTGCACACGGCTTACGGTTACGAAGTGTTCATGCACGAGTTTGGGCACATCTTCGGCGCCCTCGATGAGTACTGTCCCGACGCTTGCGTTCCCCCTTCCGCCCCGGCGGGCTACTTGGGCATGGTCAACGCCAACGCTGAGTATCGCGCGGGTAGCTTTGGTGGCATCCAAGGTGGACGCGGCGAGTCTCAACCCTCGCTGATGATGGCTAATATTACCAACGGCGTAAACGGCTATACCCGCGGCGCCTGGGGTTGGCTCGACACCGATGGCGACGGACTGCTCGAAGTACGCGACACCGAGCCGCGCAGCGAGCTCAGCGCCAGCATCATCGATGGCGTGGTGCACTTGAGCGGCCGGGTGGTCGATCTACCGACCACGCCTCTGTACGCGATCCCTTACTCTGTCAACCGCCTGAGTGCTGTGCACGTGCGCGCACTCGGAGCGGGCGATGACGCATGGCTGCGCTTTGCCTTGCCCGAGGCCACACGCGGACGGGAGCTGGTCGACCTTACTTTGGGCGCCCTGCCCCAAGGCAGTTACGCCTTTGAAGTACGCGCCGAGAACAGCGCGGGCAACCTCGAGACCAAGCCTGCGCTTATCGAAATCGAGGTGCCTGCGGCCCCGCGCGACATTGCGGTCCTGTATCCACCGCTCGTGTCGCTCGAGGCGGATGCCGCTGCCGTGTCGCCCGCCAGCGTGTTTACGCTGCGCGCCCAGACCTATAATCCCGAAGGCGGCGCGCTGCGCATGCGCTTTGATCTCGATGGTGACGGTCGCTACGACACGCCGTTCACGGACAAGACCACGATCAGCGGACGCCCCACGCGCAGCGGCAAACTGAATGTCGGCGTGGAAGTCGTCAACGAGGCCGGAGCCGTCGCCTACGCTCAGACTGCGCTTTATGTGCTCGAAGGCAACGCGCCCGCACGCGCAAGCCTTGCGCCGCTACCCAGTCCGATTATCGGACAGACGCAGCTTGCGCTGCACGCCGTAGCCCAGGTCGACGACCCAGAGGGCGGCGACGTCGCACTCAACTTCCGCGTCGAGCGCGACGATGCCGAGCGCAGCCAGAATCTCGAGAGCGGTTTTGGCAGCGCGCAAAGCTATGACGCGCTGCTCACCACGCCGCCGGCGCTATCCGTGCGCGGCATCGACCTGTCCCAGCTCGACCGTATCGATCCTTACGCTTACGTCTATGATGCTGAGCGCATTAGCGAAGGCGTGATCGCGCTGGCGCTCGGCGCGCAAGGCGTCGTGTTCGTCGATGTCAGCGATGCGCGCGAAACGCGCCTGGTCACGCGGCTCGAGCTCGAGGTCGATGCCTTCGATCTGCTGCGCGCTGGCGACAGTCTTTACGTGCTCGGCGGAAACCTTACGGTGATCGACGTGCGTAATCCTAGCGCGCCGGTCGAGGTCGCTCAGACACGCACCTCGCGCAAGCGTCGCAGCGTCACGAGCGAGGGTGAGTGGCCGATTTCCGAGCAGCCCAGCAAGAGCATGTACTTGCCCGCAGCCTGGCACGAACGCATCGAGCGGGTGCGCGTCGAGGCAACCCTCAACCATCCCAACTTCAGCGAGCTTACGATAACGCTCGAGACGCCCGACGGGCAGAGCATCGTGTTGTGGAATCGGAAGAGCGCCCCGCGCGGCATGCGCACCTTACGCTTTGACGAGCGCAAGAACCCCGAGCTTGCAAGCCTGGTGGGCAAGCTTGCCCAGGGCGAATACCGATTGAATGTGAGCGACGACGTGGCCGATGGCGACAAGGGCACGGTCCGCGCTACGCTTTCGTTCGACACCACCCATCGCGCCTTTGAGCCCATGGCGGGCGCCACGCAATTGGTGGGCGTCAACGCGGCAAGCCAACTGGTTGTGGCGGGCGAAGGCTTGGCGCTTGTGGATGCTTCGTGTCCCGACGCGCTGCGCACTATTTCGACGCTGGCTGGGGCACCGGTCAACCAGGCCGTGTTACAGGGCGATCGCGTGTTCGCGCTGGCGCGGCCGGTCGTGGAAAAAGGCGACGTAGGCAAGGATGACGACAGTAAGGGGAGCCAAGACTGGTCACGGGCCCGACGCGGCCTGTACGCGGTCGAGATTGCTCGCTCGCGCCTGCGCATGCTGCGCATGGACGTGAGCGTCGAAGCGCACAGTCTGACCGTCGCCGGCACCCGCTTGTATCTCACCGGTGGTGACCGCGAATCGCGGGTCACTGACGTCGGTCTGCAAGAGAGCTTTGTCGCCGGCCAGAAATACTTGATCGCCCAGAGCAGCTTGGTCATCGGTCCCGATGCGATTGGCGACGATCGCATGCTGTGGAACGTGCGCGGCGCCTTCGAGCGCATCGACGTGAGCAATCCCGACAAGATGCAGGTGCTCGAACGCTTCGAGTATCCCTATGCGCCCAGCGCACGCTTCTTCGACGGGCGGACGGCGTTCACGCTCGGTTCGGCGAGCGAGCTTGCGCTTGTCGATCTGTCAGCGCGGATCGGCGTCATCTCGGAAGTATACCGCGTCACCGTCGATGTACGCGATGCGCAAGGTGCTGTCACAAGTAACTCGCGCAGCGTGCACGTCGTACCTTACGATCTTGTGCCCACCGTCACGGGTGCGCGCATCACGCGGGGTACAAGCTCACGGGATCTGTTCGAGCTCGAGGTGACCGCCGCCGATCCCGACGCGCACCCGAGCTGGGATCACCTGGTCGCAGTCCGCGTCGACTGGGAAGGTGACGGCGCCTGGGATGGCAACTGGCAGAGCATCTACGACACAGGCACGTTTAGCCATACCTTTGCCCAGGGCGGTAACTACAACGTGCGCCTGCAAGCGCGCGACGGCTTCTACGCACTGTCTGAGATCTACGTGCTGCCTGTGCGCGTCGAGCAGTACAGCCCGGTGTCTTGCGTTTCCAGTGACACCTGTCCGGACGGGGAATACTGCGAGCTCAGTCCGGGCGGCACCTGCGGCGAGTATGGACGAGGCGTGTGTGAGCGCGTGCGAGAGGACTGCTACGGCGGGGTCGAAGTGGTGTGCGGCTGCGATGGACAAACCTATCGCAATCCCTGCGAGGCACAGAGCGCGGGGGCGTCCGTCGCCCAAACCGGCGTGTGCCCGGGCGAAGTCACGATCTGCGGCGGTGCGGACGGGCAAACGTGCAGCGTGCCCGGCATGTTCTGTCGCTACCCCCTCGGTGAGACACCAGCGCTGAGCTGCGGCGCCAATGGTGAGCCGGGTGAGTGCGCCTTTGCAGGCGACGGTTGCTTCATTGGCGTACGGGCAGACAACACAGACGGCGCCGCTGCCGAAGCTGCGACTGTTGCGCGTGGCGGCTTCAACCGTCAGGTCTGCGGCTGCGATGACGTGACCTATCCCTCAGCCTGCGAAGCAGAAAAGGCCGGCGTATCGCTCCAGAAGTACGGCAGCTGCGAGCCAGATTGCCGCGATCTGGGCTGCGGTGAGGGCGAGGTCTGTCAGGCCTGTTGGTTCAACTGGTCGTGCCTGCCCGAAGGCATGTTCTGCTGACGCAATCAGCCTGACTGTTTGAAGCCCGCGTCACGGGCGCGCTTGACCCGTTCGAGTAGCTCGGAAGGGCAAGCGTTACCTGGGCCGCGAGGAGCATCGACGCGCCCGATGGCGGCTGATACAGCAGTGACCATGTCTGCCCCAGCCTTCAGCGAACGCAAGCTGCTGTTTCTGATCGCTGCCGTTCAGTTCGTCAACATCCTTGACTTCATGATGGTGATGCCGCTGGGCCCGGACTTTGCCCGTGCGCTTTCCATCCCCACCTCAGCCCTCGGCTTGGTCGGCGGGAGCTACACCGCGTCGGCCGCCGTCAGCGGCATGGCGTGCTCGCTGTTTCTCGATCGCTTCGATCGGCGCAGCGCGCTCGCCGTCGCGTTATGCGGGCTTGTGCTCGGGACTGCGGCGGGCGGCTTTTCGACGGGCTTACCATCCTTACTCGCCTCGCGCGTGGTCGCTGGCGCGTTTGGCGGCCCGGCCACTTCCTTGGCGATGGCGATCATCGCCGACGTGATCCCGCCTGAGCGTCGCGGCCGCGCCATGGGCGTGGTGATGGGCGCTTTTTCAGCGGCATCGGTGCTGGGCGTGCCCGCTGGCCTTGAGCTTGCGGAGCTCGGGGGCTGGCAGCTTCCCTTCTTCGCAGTCGCTGGCCTGGGCGCGGTGATCGCCGCGCTTTCCATCTTCATGATGCCGCCTCTCACCTCCCACCTGACGGCCCGCGAGCTTGCGCCAGGCAGCGCAATCGGCGGCACGCGCACTGCGGCTGGCACGGCAGAGCTGTTGCGACGCCCGATCGTGTTGCTCGCCTTGGCGGCGGTCCTCGCCGCGATGATGGGTAACTTTGCGCTGATCCCCAACCTATCCACGTTCTGGCTCTTCAATCGCGGCTACCCCCGTGACGACCTGAGCCTGCTCTACATGGTCGGCGGCGCCGTCAGCTTTGGCACCATGCGTCTGTCTGGTTGGCTGGTCGATCGCGTCGGCCCGTCACGGGTGGCGCTAGGCGGCACGATTCTGTACGTGACGACCCTGACGGTCGGCTTCATTCGCCCGATCGAGTCGGTGCCGGTCATGGTGATTTTCGTCGCTTTCATGGTAACCGGCACCTTCCGCGTCGTGCCCATGCAAGCCCTGTCGAGCCGGGTGCCCGAACCGCGCGAGCGCGCGCGCTTCATGTCCCTGCAGTCGGCCGTGCAACACCTCGCTTCTGCGGCAGGGGCGATGCTGGCCTCACGCATGTTGGTGGAGCGCGCCGATCACGGGCTGTCAGGTATGGAGGATGTAGCCTGGTTCGCAGCAGCCCTAGCCTCCGCACTGCCGATTCTGCTTTGGCTGGTCGAGCTCGGTGTGAAACGACGCGAAGGCGCTGGGCTCGAGGCTCCGCTCACGGCGCGCGTACGCGCCGGGCGCTAGATCGCGGGGCCTGGCTGTGCTGATGACGCGGCCTTCCCTCGCCCGTCTTTCCTTGTCCGCTCGTCGGCCCTGGCAGGAGTCTGGCGCGGTGTAAGCTTCAGCGATGACCCTCGCTTCGGCCCCCTCACTCGTGATCTTCGATTGTGACGGCGTGCTCGTCGATACCGAACATGTCGCCAACGAGCTGCTGGTACGCGTGTTGGCTGAGGACGGTTTTCACGTCACGCACCAGGAGTCTCGCAAGCTGTTCGTCGGACGCAGCATCGATTCGATCGTCAGGCACGTCGAAGAATCGATCGGCCGCACGTTGCGCTCGGACTGGGCAAGCCATGTGCGCGAGGAGACGCTGAAAGCCTTCACCGAGGGCGAAATCAAGGCGATTGCCGGCGTGGACATGGTGATACACCAGTTCGTCGAACGCGGCGTTTCCTGCTGCGTGGCTTCCTCCGGCAGTCTCGAGAAGATGCGCTTCACGCTCGCTGCAACAAACCTGTTGCCGCTACTCAAAAACGTGTTGTTTAGCGCCGAGCAGGTCGAGCACGGCAAACCTGCGCCCGATCTGTTTTTGCATGCCGCCCGCGAAATGGGCCACGCGCCAGATACCTGCGTGGTGATCGAAGACAGCGTGCCGGGCGTGCAAGCCGCCCGCGCAGCGAACATGCGCGTGCTGGGTTACGCAGGAGATCCGCATACGGATGCAGATGGGCTCGCACAGGCGGGCGCCGAAGTATTTCGCGATATGCGCGAGCTGCCGCGTCTGCTCGGCGTGGAAGTACGGCCCACGAATCTGCAACCGTAAGGTCCCCACGGTCTCGCTGAGCAGACAGGCGGAGCTGGTTAGACTTGCCTACGGTTGCAAGAACGCCTCGGCGCCTCAGGTTACTTGGAATTCCCGACTTGACGGTTCAAGCGCTATCGCACATGGTCCCGCCTCGTCAGCAGACGATCGCATCTGGGTGCCCCTCGGGGCGTAAAAGGGAAGCCGGTTCAACTCCGGCGCGGTCCCGCCACTGTAAGTAGAGAGCTTTTCGTCTCATGTCACTCGGCCGCCACAAGGCACCGGGGAAGGCGGCGAAAGCGCTGGGTGAAGGCCCTGAATCTACGAGCCAGGAGACCTACCCAGCGTGCGTGGCAACTCCGCGTGGAAACGGAGACAGGCCGTGAGCCACCAATAGTCTCATCGCTGTCTCATCGCTGTAGCGCGCTCGCCTGGTGCGAGCCCTACCTGTTTCCCGCGAACCCGATTCGAGGAAACAAGTGCGTGCAATCAGCAAACTAAGATCCGGTCGCGTCCGTGCAAGAGCAGCGGCATGGCTGTGGCTCGGGCTAGTTAGTATTGTGTACTTAACTACCCCTGCGCCGGCACGGGCAGAAACACTGTTTGCCGTCGTCTCGGAACGCTCAGCTGCGGCCGCGCTCGGAGCGGCCCACCGCTTGCTCGAAGGCGATCCGGCCCAGCAGGTTCGTCTGCGTACGCCGGAGCAGTTGGCCGAGCTCAGTGATGCAGCGGTGGTCGCGCTTTGGGCCGATGCCGATGCCCTGTTGTTTGCCAACGTGTTCGGCGAGCAAGGACAGCGCATGGCGCGTCTGTTGCGGGCGCACCCACCGCGCAAAGAGCTGCCCCTATTGGCAGTCGCGGGCGAGCTTGAGCTCACGTCGCTGTCGCGCCTCGATGGCAAGCCCGTGTTCGCAGAGCTTTCGGCAAGCGCACTGCGAGAGCTGACAGGCGCCTTATCCACCAGTGATCCCCAGGTCAAAGCTTGGAGCTATTGGGCCAAACAATATCCAAAACAGGCCGCCTGGATCGAAGCCTCAGCCTATTGGCAAGGGCGCGCGACGGGCAATGTGGCGGCGCTGTATGCCTGGCTGTTGGCGCGCGCTGGAGCGAAGCTGAACGTACCACCTCCGCAAGCGCCGACGCTGCTGCGCTACCGCTACAACGGCATCGAACGTAGCGCGAGCGAGCTTACGGCTGAGAGCAAGGCGGCGTCGCAAGGGGTGGTCGCACTGCTCGACTACGAAGAAGGCGAAGGCGGGCGCGCGCTCCACGATGCCATCTGCAAAGCGTTGCGCGAGCGCGGCTTATCATGTCTGAGTGTGCTTGCGCGCTGGGGTGAGGCGACGGCACGCGCGCTTGAAACTTTACCATCCTTGGTTCGCCCCAGCCGGGTGGTCGCTGTCGTTGCGCTGCAGGACTTCGTGCTCGGCGGCGGCGAGCAGCGAGAACGGGCCACCCGGGCCCTGACCAAGCTCGATGTGCCGCTGATCAAGGCGTTGCGTCTAGTCGATCGCAGCGAAGCCGAATGGCGTCTTTCGACGGACGGTCTGGCCTGGGATAGCGTGCACTATCGGCTTTCCATGCCGGAGCTGCAGGGTGCCGGTCAACCCGTGGTCGTCGAAGCAGCAGGGGCCGCTACCCGCGACGCGCGCACCGGGTTAGTGCTGAAGCGCGGCGTTCCTCTGAGCGCCGAGATCGAGGCGCTGGCCGCACGCATCGCCCGCTTTGTCGTGCTGCGCGACAAACCCAACCGCGACAAACGCGTGGCTATCGTTTATTACAATCATCCGCCCGGCCGTCATAACGTGGGCGCCGATAACTTGGATGTGCCGGCCTCCCTGTGGGAGCTGCTGCGCGCGCTACGCGGAGCGGGGTATGCGGTCGGTGAGCTTCCAAGCTCGCCTGAGGCGTTGCTTACGCGCATTCAAGCAGACGGCATCAATCTACCTGAGGATCGCGCAAACCTGGCGAGCATGGCAAGCCGGGTGCCGAGCTTGTCGCGCGCCGACTACGAACCTTACTTTGCTTCGCTACCGGAGAGTGCGCGTGTGTCGGTCAATGACGGCCCGCTTGCACGCCTGCGTTTCGATGTGGAGCGCGCACTCCAAGCGGCGGAGCCCGAGCTTGCGCGCACACGGGTTAGCGCGACGATCAAAGACGTGCGCCACGTGCTCGAAGGCAGCCAGCATCGCGCCAAGGCGCGCGCCCTCGATCTGCTCACTCAACTCGAAGCCGCCTATGAGCAACGACTGACCAAGCGCGTCAAAGAGGGCGATCCGACGCAGGCGCTGACCCACACACTCACGCAGGCGCTCGTGGCCACGGGCATCGAGGGCTTGCGTGGTTGGGGCCCAGCACCCGGTCGCGGTATGGTGCACGAGGACAAGCTGATAGTGCCCGGGCTCCGCTTTGGCAATGTATTCATGGGCCCGCAGCCGCCACGCGGTTGGGAGCTCGATGAGGAGCTACTCCATGCAAACCTTAGCTTTTCGCCACCCCATCAATACTTAGCTTACTATCGCTGGTTGCGTGAAGTATGGCGCGCCGACGTCGTCGTCCACGTGGGCAGACACTCCACCTACGAGTTTTTGCCTGGTCCGAGCGTGGGTTTGTCGCGCGAGGATTTTTCTCAGCTGGTGTTAGAAGACTTGCCCAGCATCTATCTATATATCGTCGATGGCGTAGGCGAAGGGCTGCAGGCCAAGCGTCGCGGCAGCGCGATCATCGTCGACCATTTGACGCCGCCGCTGAGCACAACACCGCTTTACGACGAGCTGCTGACGCTACGGCAGTTGGTCGAAAGCTTCGAAGCTGCCGGCAGCGCGCCCGATACTCAGGCCGCACGCAGCCGGGCGGTACGCGAGATCCGCACCAAGATTACCAAGCTCAACCTGCAGGCAGAGCTGCGCGCCAACATGAACGACGAGCTGCGCACGCGGGAGCTCAGCTTTGAGCAGGTGAGCGATGAGCTGCTCGTGCACGAGGTCGGCCATTACCTTACCGAGCTGCAAGAACGCTTCATGCCGTTCGGGTTGCACGTATTTGGCCGACCCTGGAAGCCCGAAGCGGTGACGCGCATGCTCGCATCGATCGAGCAAGGGGCCGTGGAAGACGCGCGCGACAAGCAAGCTGCCAACCCAGGCGCAGGCGCCAAGCTGCGCAAGTCGTTGGTAAGCTCTCCGGATCGCGAGCGCACGGCGTTATTGGCGGCGCTCGAAGGTCACTTTGTTCAGCCGGGGCATGGCAACGACCCGATTCGCCGGCCCGAGGTACTGCCCACCGGCCGTAACTTTCACGCGCTCGATGGCGGGCTATTGCCCACGCGTGTGGCCTACGAGCTCGGGGCAGAGCTTGCCGCCTCGGCACGCGCCAAGAACGCAGGCTCCGCTGAAGGCAGCGAATCGGTCGTGCTGTGGGCCTCGGACACCGTGCGCGATGAAGGGGTGATGGTCGCCTTTGGTCTCGACATGCTCGGCGTGCGACCGGTGTGGAACAGTCGCGGAATTTTGCGTTCCCTTGAGCGTCTGACGCTCAGTCCCGGTCGCGTACGACGGGACGTGAGCTTTGTGACGAGCGGCTTGTTTCGCGATCTGTACGAGAACTTGATCGTGTGGCTCGATCGCGGCGTGCTGCTCGCGATCGACGGCGCAAGCCAGACGATTTTACGTGAGCATCCAGAGCTTGCCGCGGCTCTAAGCGCCGCACTCTTGCCACTCGGAGAGCTGCGAGCAGCGGGCGCAGAGAGCTTGGTAGACAATCAGATCGCGGCGCACTGGGTAAGCTCGACCAAGGCGCTGCTTGCAAACGGCATGAGCGCCAAGGCCGCGGGCCGTGAAGCCAGCATCCGACTGTTTGGCAATGCGCCGGGAGGTTATGGCGCCGGCGTAAACAACCTGGCCGAGCGCTCGGGCGCGTGGAAAGACCGCGGCGCGCTTGCCCGCGTGTTTGCGTTGCGCATGGCCCACGGTTACGGCGTCGGGGTCCGTGGCGAGCCGATGCGCGCAGGCTTCGACCAAACCCTGGCCCGTACCGAACGCACCTTCCTGGGCCGCGCGAGCCACCTTTACGGTCTTTTGGATAACAACGATGGCTTTGACTACCTCGGTGGCTTGCGGATGGCGGTGGAAAGCCGCCGGGGCACTGCGCCCGCGGCCCACGTCGTGCAGTACGCCGACAGAGACAGCGCGCGCGTGGAACCGATCGAGCGCGCGTTGTTCAGCGAGCTGCGCGGACGTCACCTCAATCCTGAGTATTTGAAAGCGCTGATGCCCCACGGTTATGCCGGCGCGCGCACCATGAGCAGTGGCTTCGTTGAAAACCTGTGGGGATGGCAGGTGACAAGCCCGGACATCATTCAACCTTGGGTATGGAACGAGGTGCACCGTGTTTACCTTAAGGATGGCCATGGGATAGGTCTCACTAAGTTCTTGGAACAGAGCGCCAATCTGCATGTAAAAGCCAATCTCGAGGCGATCCTGCTCGTGGCCGCGCAGAAAGACTTCTGGTCACCCGACAAGGCCACGCTCAAGGCCCTGGCCGAGGATTTTGCGCGCATCGTGCGCGAGCACGGCTTGCCGGGCAGTGGGCACACGCGACCCGACCATCCGGTGATGGAGCTGGTTCGCGCGCAGTTGAGTGCGGCGGACAGGCTGGCGTTTAGCCGCGCACTGCAACAGGCCACACAGCCCCCTGCCCCGCGAAGCAAGCAAGCGAGCACCGTATCGGAAGTCCGCACGGGCTCGAGCGCCACAGCGAAGTCACAGGGCAAGGCTTCGTCCTTTGCCCAGACCTTAGGGGTTTATGCGTATTGGCTGCTTGCAGCGTGCGCCGCCCTGCTCGTGGCGGGCTACCTGCGCGGTCGTAGAAAGGTATAGTAATGGGACAAACCCTAGAGATGCTAATGCGCAACTTAGTGCGCTGGCTCGAGACCCCGACGGTTTTAGCCTTGTTACTCGCGACGGGCTGGGCGCTGTGGGAGCTCGGCGCCACGCTTGGCGAGCGTACAGGCGGGCTCAAGCTGCTCGAACAACGGGCAAGCTACGAGCTTGCCCATGCCAAAGCCCGCGTGCGCATCGAGCGGGCGGACTTGCTCGCGCGCGTGGGGCCGATGCTCGGGTTGATGGGTACGTTGATTCCGCTCGGCCCAGGCCTGGCGGCACTCGGACGCGGCGAAGTCAGCGAGCTTGCGCGCGCCGTCACCGTCGCCTTTGACACCACCGTGCTCGGCCTGTTGATCGGCATGACAGGCTTTGTGATAGGTCGCCTGCGCAGGCGCTGGTATGACGGGCTGCTCGATCGCGTCGAGGCTCGTGCTGTAGAGGCTCGTGCTGTAGAGGCTCAGCATGCGTGATCGTAAACGCTTCCACAGCCGCTTTGATGACGGCGATGCCGATCCCCTCACCGGCATGGCCAACCTGGCCGATGTTATGCTCGTGTTTGCCTGCGGGCTCATCACCGCGCTCGTCGTCGGACAGCTCGAGACGCAGACGAGTCCAGGCGGCGGCGTACGCATCGAGCAGGGGCGCGAGCTGCCTGACGTCCCCCGCGGCGTGGGCGATGGCTCGGCGGGTTTTGAGTCGGTGGGGCAAGTCTACCGTGATCCCAAAACAGGTAAGCTGATTCTGATCGGGGATTCAGCGCCTTAGCGCGGGCCCGCACAAGCCTAGCCGATTCCAAGACCGGTCAGATCCGGCGGCTGGCGTGGCCATCGGTAGGAGCCTGCGGCCAGGCCTGCGCTCCGATCAGGGGCACAAAGCGCACCGCCGTAAGCTGCTCCCGCACGAATTCGGAAGGCCCCTTACGCGTCAGGCGCGTCAGGGTCTGGGATGACTTGTCGGAGCCGACTGGGATGACCAAGCGGCCGCCTATCGCAAGTTGCGCGAACAGCGCCTCCGGAATCTCCGGACTACCTGCCGCCACGGCGATAGCGTCATAGGGCGCATGCTCAGGCCAGCCCAAGGATCCATCACCGTGTAAGATCGTGACGTTGTCATAGCCAAGGCCCTCGATGCGCTCGCGTGCGCTTGAGGCCAACGATTCAAGGCGCTCAACGCTGAACACTTGCTTTGCAAGCTGGCTGAGCAAGGCGGCGGCATAACCGGAGCCTGTTCCGATATCGAGAACACGGTCGGTCTCACGTACCTGCAGTGCCTCGAGGGTAACTGCCACGATATAAGGTTGCGAGATGGTCTGACCACTCCCGATCGGAAGCGGAGCATCCTCGTGTGCAAACTCTTGCAGGTCCTCGGGCACGAAGGCCGTGCGAGGAACCGTGCGAAACGCATCGAGCACCCGCTGATCCGTGATGCCACGGCGCATGAGTTGCTGTTCAACCATCTGAATCTGTGAGTCGTCGGTAGTCATGGGCAACACTCCGGCCGTAGTCGAAGCAAGATCTAAACCATGTGGTGCTCAGGCCGGTGCCAAACAACGGCCTTGCAGGCTGCCTTGCCAACCATTTTAGGCCCCGTCTTAGACCGTCAGGCTCGGGCTCGGCGTCTCGCGCGCGCGCTTCAGCAGTTCGGCGAGGCTCGGTGCTACCGCGTCCGCGATTCGCCACACGTCGGGGACGAGCGCGGTCGCAGCCAGGAAACCAAAGTCAACCTGCTTGACGTAACTCATGACGGTAATGTTGAGACCTGCGCCTTTCGTCGAGCGACACGCGCGCAAAAGCCGCGGAGCGCTGGGCGGTAATCGGCGCGTTATGGCGAACAGCTTGGGGGCGCAAGCCTCGCGAAAGCCGCATCACGCGCCACGCCGATGCAGATTTTGTGTGGCTGCGGCTGCTACCTGCCGCGACACATGCTTTTGCGCGTTCAGGCAAAAACGCCACATTTTATGGTTATTCGGCAAGTACCGCCGACCGACCGCGGCAAAGCCAGGGTGAGAGGCATCGCCGCAAACCGCGCACGGCGCTTGCAACGTGGTAAGGAAGCAGCGTGTCCGAGCAAGCCTCCTCTCGCGTCGCCGCCACATCCTCCTCCACCGTCCCCCCAGCCCAGGACGTCGCACTGCGCCTGCCAGAGCTCGCGGGTCGCGCGCGTTTGCGCAAGTGGTTGACCGCCCTTGTCGCGCTCATCGTCCTCGCGCTGCTACTCGCTTACTTTTTGTGGCCGGAGCCCGCTGCCGAGCGCTTTCGCACGCTTGCGGTGTCGCAACGGACGCTCGTGCAGCTGGTCGAGGCGGCAGGGCGTGTCGATGTGCGTAGCCGCATCCAGGTACCCGCACCGATCGAGGGGCAACTGGTCGCGATCCACGTCAAAGAAGGTCAGCTTGTCGAAGCCGGAGACCTGCTGGCCGAGCTTGATCCGCGGGCACCGGAGCTTGCGCTACAGGGCGCAAGAGCTTCGGCGAGCGCAGCTCAGGGACGCGTAGCCCAAGCGCGCGCCGCCGTGTCGGCTGCAGAGCAGGCGCTGACCCGCGCTGGTGCGCTAAGGGCGAAGCAACTTGCAAGCCCGGTTGACGTCAGCAATGCCGAGTCCGAGCTCGCACGGGCCAGGGCAGGCTTGAGAGCCGCGCAGGGCGAAGGCAACGTCGCGGCCCAAAATATCGCGGCAGCCAAGCTCACGAGCAGCTTGAGTCGCATCGTAGCGCCGCGGCAGGGGGTGGTGCTGCGTGCCCCTGAGCACGTCGGTGCGGCGGTTTCCGCGCAAGCAGGCCCCCTGTTCGTGATCGGCGAGCCCCTTTCCACCGTGCGTATCGACGCTTCCGTGAGCGAGACGGACGTCCATCTGGTGAGACCCGGGCAGCAGGCCGAAGTCATCGTGGCCGCCGCAGCCAACAAGAGCTTCACCGGCCTCGTGGAACGGGTGGGCATCGATGCCAATCGCGTCGATGGCGCTGTACTCTATCCGATCGTGCTGCTCGTCGAAAACCCGCAGGGCTACCTGTTGCCCGGGATGACGGCGCGCGTGCGCACCGAGGTTGCGCGCGTCGAGAACGTGCTGGCCGTGCACGAAGCCGCCCTGCGTTTTGTACCTTCTGATGCCGACGCGGAGCCTGCCGACTCGCGTTCGCGCGTCTGGCGCAAGGTGGGCAAGAGCCAGCTTGAGCCGGTCCGGGTCAAGCCAGGTATTTCAGATGGGGTACACACTCAGGTCACCCCGCTCGAGGGCGCGACGTTGGCGATCGGTGACGAGCTCGCAGTGGGCCTTGCGCAACCCGGCTCAGGCTCGGAGGCGCCGAGCATCAGCTTGGGCGCGGGCAAGTGAGCATGGCCGCGCGCCCGACGCAGCAGACGCAGCAGGCGCAGCAGGCGCAGCAGACGGTCGTCGAGCTGCGTGATCTGTACAAAAGCTATCAGCTCGGTACCGAGGATGTACCCGTGCTGCGTGGCATCAACCTTACCATTAATCCGGCTGAAATCGTGGCCCTGATGGGTCCGAGCGGCTCGGGCAAGTCTACTTTACTCAACGTGCTCGGCTGTCTTGACCGGCCGACGAGCGGCGCGTACTTGCTGGGTGGACGCGACGTCTCGACACTCACGCGCACAGAGCAAGCCTGGGTGCGGCTCAACCATCTCGGCTTCATCTTCCAGGCTTTTCACCTGCTCAAGGACTCAAGCGTGCTCGAGAACGTGGCCGTGCCCATGTATTACGCGGGGGTAGCGCGGCGTGAACGCGAAGCACGCGCGCTTGAGCTGCTCGAGCGCGTCGGCTTGCAAGATCGCGCAAGCCATCGGCCAAGCCAGCTATCGGGAGGCCAACGGCAACGGGTCGCGATCGCGCGGGCCCTTGCCAATCGTCCCCGTCTGTTGCTTGCCGACGAGCCCACCGGCGCCCTCGACACCCGCACCGGCGAGGAGGTGTTGAGGCTGCTGCACGAGCTTCACGATGAGTCGGGCCTTACCATGCTCCTCGTCACCCATGATTCGGACGTGGCGGCGAGCGCGGACCGCGTGATCCATTTGCGAGATGGTCTGGTCGTGACATCGAAGGAGGAGCTGGCTGATGCGCATTCCGGGTAGTGACGCGATCCGTATGATGTTGCAGGTGCCGATGCGCAACCCCGGTCGCAGCGCGCTGACCGCGCTCGGTTTGGCGATCGGCGTCGGAGCATTCATTGCCATGGTCGGTTTTGGCCGTGGCGCACGCAGCTCCGTGGTGGCGCAGTTTGAAACCTTGGGCAGCAATCTCCTGCGCATCAAGCCCGCCTACAGCGTGAACGCGCCCGAGCCACACCCGCTCTCGTCAGCCGATGTCGCCGCGCTCAAACGCGAAGCGACTGCGATAGCCTACGTGGTGCCGCTCCATGCACGCGGGCTGAACGTCACGCGCAAAGGTCGCAACTACGCGACCACGGTGCGCGGCATGCCGCCCGACTTCACCAAGACGCGCGAGGAGGCTTTCGCCCTGGGTGGCTCCTTTGACGAAACGGACATGCAACAGAACGCTCAGGTGTGCGTGCTCGGCGCCACCGTCGTGCGCGAGCTATTCAGCAAGGGCGAAGACCCGCTAGGGGGCGCCATCATCATCGGGGACAGACTCCCCTGCCGGGTGATCGGCGTGCTTACCGAGCGCGGCGCGGCGGTCAGTGGCAGCGATCTCGATGATCGCATCATCGTCCCCTTGACCACCTTCGAATCCCAGCTCGGCGCCCCCAGGGGTTACTCGTACATCGAAGTGCGGCCCAAAGAGCCGTCGTTGTTGGGCATCGCGCGCCAGGAGATCTTCGACATTCTCGCTGCCGCCCATCAGAGCGGAAAGGGCAGCCGCGTCGATTTTCAGGTGCTGAGTCCCGATGAGGTCACGCGCGTCGCTTCACAGATTGGCGGCATTCTGACCGCGCTCTTGGCGGGCATCGCCGGCGTGGCACTGCTCGTCGGAGGCATCGGCATCATGAACATCCAACTGATGTCGGTGGCGGAGCGCACCCACGAGATCGGCATTCGCGCAGCACTCGGTGCGTCTCCCGAACAGATCTTGCGCCAGTTCCTCGCGGAGGCGCTGGGACTTGCAGCCATCGGCACCTTGGCGGGCGTTGCGCTCGGCATGACCGCCTCGCTGGTGGTCGCCGATCAGATGGGCTGGCCCAGCGCGGCGGGGCTCGACGTCGTGCTCGGTTCGGCGTTCTTCGGCATCAGCGTGGGAACAATCTTTGGATACCTACCTGCCAAGCGAGCGGCAGACCTTGACCCCATCGAAGCGCTGCGGCGGGAGTGACACGTGCCTTACCTTTCGATCGCGAACGCCGCGCGCCGGCTCCGCCTTGTCTCCGTACTGACGACTTGTTGTGCGGTCGCGCTGATCTGGTGTTCGCCCGCGCCCTGCGCAGCAGAGGTCGTAGCGCTGCGAGAGCTCGAGCGACGCGCGCTCGATAGTCGCGCCCTAGCCGACACCCATGCTGCGCGCGTGGGCGGCGCGCGCGCTGAAACGCGTAAGGCGGCCAGTGCTTACTATCCCCAGATCGGACTGAAAGCGGAGGCCACGATCCAGCCGGGGCGAAGACTTATTACGGTGACCGATGTGGACAATAACGAGTTCGTCGTTCAAGCGACGCCCCCAGTCGGTGAGAACGACGCATTTAGCGGACAAATTCGCTACGGTGGCGATATCAACGCCACGGCCAACCTCTACGACTTTGGTCGTACAGCGGCAGCCGTGGCAGCCGGACGTGCGGGCTATCGCCAGGTGGTGGCCGAGGGCGAGGCCGAACGCGCCGGGGTGGTGAACGCAGTCCGAGGCAGTTATCTGGCCTGGCTGACCGCACACCAGCTCTTGCAGATCTCAGAGCAGTCTTTGGAAGATGTCGCGCGACGCCTCGCACGCGCCACGGCACTCGTAACGCAGGGCGCGCGGCCCGAGGGAGAGCTTGTGCCGGTGCGTTCCGAGGAGCTGCTGACCAAGCTCGAACGAGAGCGCGCAAGCAACGAGCTCGCGCGCGCCAAGCTCAATCTCGAACGGGCCGTAGGCAGCGCCTTACCAGCTGACGCGCTGCCCGACCTGACGCTCTTGAGCTCAGAGGCCAAGCCTCCTGCGCAGCATGCAGTCGATCCATCGCTGCGCCTGCTTGAGCGCCAGTACGCCGCAACCCGGGCGCTCGCGGACGCACAAGCGGCCGCACGTAGACCGGTCATTGCCACGGCGGTGTCTGCCGGCGTGCGCGTGCAGGACGGCTTGGTGTTTCCTCTGTATGGCGCAGGCCTGTCGTTCTCGGTGCCCTTGTGGGACGGGGGCTTGACGGTCGCGACCGCTGCGGCGACGCGCGCGCGTGGTTCCGCCCTCAAAGCTCAAATGCTCACCCTGGAGCGCGAGCACAAAGCTGATGGCGAACAAGCCGGGCGCGACGTCCAAAGCGCGCTCGAGAGACTGGCGCTCGCGAAACAGCTTACCGAGCTCTCGCAGCAGGGCTTGGCGACGACCGAGGCCGGCTACGAGCTCGGCGCCACCACGTTTGAGCAGATAGCCCAAGCTCGCGCCACGCTCCGCCGCGCGCAAACCGAGGAGCTGCTCGCCCGGGTCGCCCACGCCGAGGCCTCGTTAATGATGGCGCCCGCCGATGCGAGCGCCACGCGCTGATGGCGCCCGCTGATCTGTGCGCCACGCGCTGGGCGCGCCATGATCAGATCAGGTTCGCTGAGCCGTTTCAGGCGCAGACCGCCACCTAGAGCCGGTGATGACCCCACCTGTCCCACCTGCCCGCTTTGTGTTTGCTGCCGTACTAACCTGTGCGCTTTGGGCGTGTGCTTCGGACGCTGCTCAAAGCGCGCGGCAGGACGACAGCGTTGAGGGGTCAGGGGACGACGCTGGTCGCTCCTTGGTCGCGGACAACATCAAGGGCGACGCGCCCCGCGAACTGGACGATGCGGGCCGTCCCATCCCCAAGCCGGGTACTGCGCCGGGCGATGCCGGGCCGCAGGCCGAAGAGCCCGACTGGCAGCTGGTCGACACCGTGCTCGCCGAGATCCGAGCGGCTGATCGCTATCGCAAACCGACGCCGCAGGATGCAGCCAGCCGCGGCATCCTTGCGCAGGCGGGCGAAATGGACGCGCGCTCAGAGCGTGTCCTGCCGCCATTCATCATGGCACCCCGGCGCCAGACAGACAGTATGGTGCGTCAGCTATACACGCTTTTGCCGCGCGAAACTCGGCGCTCTGTCGCGTTTGTCATTCCCGATCGCATCGTGCAGGATCCTGACGCGTACATACCCTACTTGCGCTCGCGAAAGACCGTGGTCGTCGTCGGTAACTTCGTCGGCATCGGCAACGCAGGCTCCGAGGAGGGATGGTTTGCCGAGCGCCACGATACCGAGCTGTGGATGGCGGAAATTACCTTACGTCTAGCCCAAGCGCTGAAGCTCAAGGTCTCGAGCGTGCGCTACACGATGGGGGACTCGAGCTCGAGCTTTGCCAGTGAGGTGCGCAAGAGCTTGGAAAGGCGTCTGCATGCCGAGCTTGACGCGCTCAAATTGTCCGGGCTCAAGTCACCGGTGAGCTGGGGCGCAGACGAAGCGGTGCCGGTTGCGATGGCCGCCACACTCGCGGAGCGTACGATCCGCGTGCGCTACGCCAAACGGGACGCGCGCCACCACTACGACGGCAACAAGACCTCGCCCGAGGTGGTCGAACCCAAGCTCTTAGAGCTGGGCCTCAAGCGAGTGGACAGCGCCGCCGACCTGGAGCTGTTCGTGCTCAGTAATGTCACGGGCGACGATGGCATCCTGCCGGATGCCGCGGCACAGCGACAGCTCGATCAGGACACCTTTGACGGGATACACGGTCTGAGCGCGGCTGCGCGTCAGAACCTCGTGATCGTCGACGGCCGCATGTTCAATGCATCCCTCGATGCCTACTCCGCCCCGTACTACTGCGACTACCTCGCTTACGGTGCGTGGGGCACGTTTGCGAACAAGATCGGCACCACCCTCGCCAGTGCGAAAATCGTGTTGGCCGCCGGCAATGCTGCGGCCGGTCGCACGCTCCTGCTCGAGGCCGTGGCCCACGACGCTTTTGCCAACGGCTATCGCGACGGCCGCGAGCTGTTGAAACCACGGCTGACGGCGCGCGGGATTACCTTCGACCACTCCGGCGGCTATCAAAGCGCAAGCCAGGTGGGGACCGTATTCGAAGTGCTGAACGCCCTGGTAGACGAGAAGATGCAGGCACACTTTGCCGGTACGGACTGCCTTGGCAAGAGTGAGCGCGTGCGCTTCACGCCGCAGCTCTGGCGCACCTTCGAGAGCGAAGCGCATCTTGTGCCGGCTAGATCCGGCGCGCCCAATGTCGTCGGCGTGTATCGCACCGATCTAGCGCGGGAAGTCTTCGACCCACGGACAAGTGGCGCCGAGCTGCGTCAGCTGAGTTTGGAAGACCTGCTAAACGAGTAAAGCGCAGGCTGCTGTGCCGAGCACATCTTGTGCGCGCACCGGGTCCGGAACAGGCGCGCACCTCCTGCAGCCCCGTGGCATCTGCCTGGACTTTGAGCTGGCAGGCATCGTGCTCACACAGCAAGGCGCGCACCTCCTGCAGTAGTGAGGCAGGTGAGCACGTGTGGGGCCCTGCTGCAGCACGACGTCGGCGCACAATATCGTCGCCTCATCAAAGCGCTGTTGCCAGCGTCGCGGCATGGCGCCATCGTGTAACTTACTTTGACCCTTTTTGTGGAGGTAAGGTGATGCGCAGGGGCGGGAATGGGACAAAAACAGTTGTAGACAGCTTTGGGGCGCGCTCTACCCTGTCTTGTAACGGTCAATCTTACGGTATCTACAGCCTTGCAAGCCTGCACGACGTCGCCGAGGTAGCGCAGCTTCCGTACGCGATCAAGATCCTGCTCGAAAACCTGCTGCGGCGTGAGGACGGGATCGACGTGACAGCCGAGCGCGTACGAGAGCTCGCGAGCTGGACGCCCAAGGGCAAGCGCCAGGAAATCCCGTTTTCGCCAGCGCGCGTGCTCTTACAGGACTTCACGGGGGTTCCCGCCGTGGTCGACCTCGCCGCCATGCGCGATGCGATGGTTGCGTTAGGCGGCGACCCTGCGCGGGTGAAGCCGCAAATTCCGGCCGAGCTGGTAATCGACCACTCGATCGTGGCCGATGTGGCCGGCGTCCCCAATGCGATGCAAATCAACGCCGATCTAGAGTTCCACCGAAATCGAGAGCGCTACCAGCTTCTGCGCTGGGGACAACAGGCCTTTGACGCCTTTCGCGTCGCCCCACCTAACATGGGTATTTGCCACCAAGTCAACCTCGAGTCGCTGGCGCGCGTGGTCTTCACCGATGACTCGGGCCTTTGTTATCCCGACACCTTAGTCGGCACCGATTCGCATACCCCCATGATCAACGGCCTGGGCGTGCTCGGTTGGGGCGTCGGAGGCATCGAAGCGGAGGCGGCGCTACTCGGTCAACCAGTCTCCATGCTCGTGCCGGATGTGATCGGACTGCGCCTGTCAGGGGCGCTACCTGCCGGTGCGACCGCGACCGATCTGGTGCTGCACGTGACCGAGCTGCTGCGCGAAATCGGCGTGGTCGGTAAGTTTGTAGAGTTCTTTGGACCCGGTGTCGCGGCAGTGACGCTCGAGACGCGGGCTACGCTCGGTAACATGTCGCCGGAGTACGGCTCGACCTGCGCCATCTTTCCCATCGATGCTGAAACCCTGCGTTACTTACGTTTCACCGGGCGCGACGAAGAAAGAGTAAGGTTGGTCGAAGCCTACGCCAAGGAGCAAGGGCTTTGGCACGACCCCTCCATGACGCCGCTCTACTCGCGCGTCGTGGAGCTTGAGCTCGGGCGCGTGCAGCCGTCGCTCGCCGGGCCCTCGTTACCCCATGAACGTATGGCGCTCAGTGCCGCCAAGCAGGAGTTTCGGCGATCGCTTGCGACGTTTCACAGCGAGCGCTCGCGCATGGGCCGCGCGCCGCGCGCCGGCGCTGGCGTGCCCCCCGAGACTCATCCCGCGGATGTAGAGGCCGGGACCGTAGACGAAAGCGGGCTCGAAAGCTTTCCCGCCTCAGACCCGCCCTCACCCGTGCCCTCATCCGCAGCAGAGGCTGGCAGTGACACGCGCAGGACGCCAGTCCACGAAGGGGACGCGCAAGAGGCACCTGCCACCGGCGTCAAGGTCGTCCGGGAATCGGGCCCACCCTTCGAGCTCAGCGATGGACATGTGGTGATCGCAGCCATTACCTCCTGCACCAACACCTCCAATCCCTCGGTGATGATCGCTGCGGGTTTACTTGCCAAACGTGCCAACGAACGCGGGCTAAGGTCGAAACCTTGGGTCAAGACCTCGCTCGCACCTGGCTCAAAGGTGGTAACAGACTACTTCGAGCGCGCCGGGCTCACCCCACATCTTCAAGCACTCGGTTTTCATCTCGTCGGTTATGGCTGCACCACCTGTATCGGTAACTCTGGCCCCCTGGCGCCTGAGATCTCGCGCGCAGTCGCAGACGCCGGGTTGTCCGTCGCGGCCGTCTTGTCGGGCAATCGCAACTTTGAGGGACGCATTAACCCTGACGTGCGCATGAGTTATCTCGCCTCCCCTCCCTTGGTCGTCGCGTATGCGCTGGCAGGCACGATGGACATCGACCTTACCCGTGAGCCTATCGCGCTCGATGCGGCGAAAACTCCGGTATTTTTACGCGATTTGTGGCCATCCGAAGACGAGGTTCAAGCGCTGATCGACGACGCGGTAAAGCGCGAAATGTTTACCCGTCGTTATGCCTCGATTTGGCAGGGAGACGATCGCTGGCAGGCGCTCGAGGTGTCGGGCGGCTCGCGCTACGAATGGTCCGATAAGTCTACTTATATTCGTAAGCCTCCATTCTTCGAGAACTTAGCTAAGACGCCACCGCCGCTCACCGACATCACGGGCGCACGTGCTTTGGCACTGCTCGGAGACGCAGTCACCACTGACCACATTTCGCCGGCTGGTGCGATCGGCGCCGATTCTCCTGCTGGACGTTGGCTGCTTGCCCAGGGCGTTGCCGTAAACGAGTTCAGCTCCTACGGCGCACGGCGCGGCAATCACGAGGTCATGATGCGCGGCACCTTTGCCAACATCCGCCTGCGCAATCGCCTGACCCCCAACACTGAAGGTGGCGTCACGCTGCATCTGCCCGATCAGAAACAAATGAGCATCTACGACGCAGCCATGCGTTACCAGGCCGAAGGGGTGCCCCTGGTCGTGCTCGCCGGCAAACACTACGGCAGTGGCTCCTCGCGCGACTGGGCGGCCAAGGGCGCAGCCCTGCTCGGGGTGCGCGCCGTGGTAGCCGAGAGCTTTGAGCGCATCCACCGTTCCAACCTGGTCGGCATGGGCGTGTTGCCCCTGGAGCTCACCGACGGCAGCACGTTCTCGTCCCTCGGCCTCACCGGACGTGAGTGTTTCAACATCTCAGGTCTTGCTAGCGCGGATCATACGCAGGGCGCGAGCTTCCCACGGGAGCTTGTCGTCACCGCCGACGACCTTACGTTCCCCGTGCGCGTACGGATCGATACCGCGGCCGAAGCCGCGTACTACCGACATGGCGGCATCTTATCCTTTGTCCTGCGCCAGCTCGCCAAGCCCGACGAGCCCCCGTCAGCAGCATAATTTGATCGGATGAGCCGTAGGGGGGCACTAGTCAAAACTGCTAGTCAAAGCCGCGGCTGGGAGAGTTGGCGCGGTAGAAGTCTCCGCAACCCCACACGCACTCGCTCGCAAAACCGTAGGACGCCAGGTCGTCGAAAAACGGGTGGGCGATGTTACCCACGTTCGTGAAGTCGAAGGCATCGCCCTGGCCCTGCGGAGAGCGCAGGCTTGCTAAGCGCATGGGGTAAGAAGGCGTATGCTGATGGCCTCGGCCATTGACGTAGGCCAGATCGGCAACGCATTCCTTGTCGGGCGCACCAGACCAGCCGGAGTCTGCATACTCGTGGTGTTTACCTTTTGAGAAGTAGATGGCGAGGTGGCGTGCCGGCCCTGACTCATCTGACAGTCTGATGAAATGCGCGCTGCGTAACGAGTCGTCGCCCAGCTCCCAGCGCAATTCGTCCTGAATTCCGCCGCCTACTTTGATCACGTACCAGAACTGCCCTCGCTGAGCCGAGCTTGCGTCCAGCGTGCGCAGGTACAGCGTATGACGCTGCGAGTCGCCGGCGTGCCCTGGGCAGGTCGGGCTGCCCCAGATATCGTTCAACCACAGCCTCATGTACTGAATGCGAATCGTCGACGAATCGTAGGGGCTAACCTGAAAGATCGTCGCGGGCTCGAGCATCGGCGCCCCGTCGGCATTGATGTACACGCTCGTGCGCGTGGCATTTTCCGTGGAGTGGTTGAAGTAGGCGGGAGTGAACGCATCGGCAAGCTCATCTTCGAGCCAGTCATCGAGGCCGTCTTGATCGCGGTCACCATCGGCCGTAGCTGTGTAGATGTTTTCTGTCAGTAAGGTTTGAGGTAAGCAGCGTCCCTTGTCCTTTGCCACGCTCAAGCACTCGCTTTTGTCGCTCCAAAGGGCGAGCGAGCGCACGGCAAAACCGGGGTCGTAGGCCGCCCGGCTCATGCTCGAAGCATGCAAGCGTTTGAAACGATTGTTGCTGTCCTTGGCGCCGAAGTCGGCAGCTTTGTGCACCTGAGCTGAACAGTTGGCACCCGTCAAATGGTCGATGCGATTCAGTCCGGGCAGGGGCGAGGCATAGTCGACGTGGTATTCCATGCGCGCGCCGTTGGCCCCAGCGCGCATGGTGCACGCGGTGGAAGTTCGGTAGATCATGACTGACCTTACTTTCCAGGTGTCGCCTCCTCCCCTGTCCTTGCGTGTCAGGCCGTCTTCACCCGCGCGAATACGGGTGGTCAGATTGGTCCCCAGCACTACGCTGGGGCCTGTCAGGTCCGCGCCGTTGTAGATGCGAAAATGGCAAGGCCCGTGGGTCGAACGGATGAACTCACTGGCGCTCACGCCTTTAACGGCTTGTTGCTCGCCTTCATCCAAGGTCACGCTGTGCTCGTAGGTTCGACCACCACTGCCGAGTCGAATCGTACAGCGCTCGATCAGCGCAGAGGACGTCAGCGCGAGCTTGACCTCCTGCCCGCCCTCCGACTGCGCAGCTTCGTTCGCGGACAACTCCTCCCCATAGCAAGCCGACAGCGCAAAGCTCAACGCCAACACGCCCAACGCACGGGTGCGATGCATACGACGGATCCTCCCCGCGCGGGCTCAGGTACACGACGTCCGCACGCCGGCGTCACGCTACCGAGGAGTGCGCTGAAGAATCCAGAACTATCGTCTGACGGATCTGAAGGTGCGAGTGTTTGAACCAAATCAGCTTGAGCGTGTTGAAGCGAGACTCGTTTAGGCTTGCGACGGCGTGGGCGAGGGTGTGCCGGGCTGCATGTGCTCGCTGCTCGTTTCGGCTGCGGCGCAGATAGCGGCCCCATTTCAAACGCTTTGACACCGGACAGACACCCATCCGACAGCTCCGCGGAAATTAGAGCGTGCCGCGATGGGGCAATCAGGAGGCTTGAGGCAGGGCGCCCCACACCTTAGGTGTTGCATTATTATTCCGGAGTTTTTCAGGCTGATAGCGTCGTGAATAGATCTTGCGAATACCGTAATTGGATTTATTAGTATCCCAAGTCTTTAGTCGCTCATCGTAAGGGTCGCCCCCATGCAAATTCGGACTGCGCAGCGCACCCAGCAGCCCAGGCTACTGCTCGTGGAAGACGATCACTATATCGGCGCCGCCCTTACCCAGCTTCGGCATGCAGCTGTCGATCTGCCATCGCTTAGTCTGCAACATGGGAGGCAGCATCAGCGTGGAGAGCGTTCCAGGAAAGGGCTCTACCTTTTCGGTGACCTTACCAACCCAGGAGCAAGCCGCAGCCGAGGTGCGACCGCAGCGCGTCCATACGGCCGAGCCGAGCGCCAGACGCCCGTCGGTATTGGTGATCGACGACGAAAAGATGATGTGTGATCTGCTGAGCAACATGCTGCGGGACGACTACGACGTGACCACGTTCTCGAGCTCGCCTGTGGCACGCGACCGACTGCTCAAGCCCGGGCTGTTCGATGTGGTGTTGTGCGACCTGATGATGCCCGAGCTGACCGGCATGGACTTGCATGCCGAGGTCCAGCGCAAGCGCCCCGAGCAAGCTGCGCGCTTCGTGTTCATGACCGGCGGCACCTTCACCGGTCAGGCCAGTCGATTCTTGGACGACATCGATACGCCGCCGCTGATGAAGCCCTTTCGCCAAGGCGAGCTACGCAGCGCTATTGAGCGACGCTTGCAGCAGTTTGCGCCCTCAGCGGTCCACCCGCGCGTTCCGTGCAATTACCACTAATGGCCAGCACGGCGGCAAGTAAGGTTGGCGTAAGCCAATCTGACATTTAGTAAGCGATCAGAGCACGCACGAAGCCACTAACATCTACGGTCACGCTCACGACCACAGAGATGGTGCAGGCCGTTGGGTGGAAAGCTGCTAACGCCTATGGGACTTGGGGAGCAGGTGCTGTGAGTAAGGTATGCACTGCTTGTTGCAGTGCGATCGGCACGACGGGCTTGGGTAGGTGCAGCTGAAAGCCCGCTTGAAACGCAGCCTGCCGGTCCTCCTCGCGTGAGTAGGCGCTGATCGCGATCGCAGGCAGCGCGCGCATACCAGAGCGCGCCTCCCGGGCCCGCAGCTCTCGGATCAAGCCGTTGCCATCTTGCTCGGGCATGGCGATGTCGCTGACCAACACGTGGGGATAGGAGCCTGGCGGCGAGGAGGTCAACGCCTCCATCGCCGTGATCCCATCACTGAGCGCAGTCACCTCTGCGCCGGCCTGACGCAACAACCAGCACAGAGCCAAGCGCATTTCAGGCTCATTTTCCACGAGCAGCACACGTACCCCCAGCAGCGACGCCTCCATCGCTGCGTGTGCGGGTCTCCCTGCGCGCGCGCGATTCGAAGCGTGCGGGCCAACAGACAAAGGTAAACGCACAGTGAAGGTTGCACCCCGCTCTTTGCCGGCGCTTTTCACGTCGACCGTTCCGCCATGCAGCTCGACCAGTTGGTGCACGATCGTCAGACCGAGACCAAGCCCACCCTGGCGGCGGGTCAGGCTGGCGTCGCCCTGGCGGAAGCGTTCAAAGACGTGGGGAAGAAACCCGGTTTCGATGCCCTCGCCCGTGTCCGACACCTGCACGCGCACGTGTCCCAGCTCGCGCACGAGCTCGACGGACAGGCTGCCAGGAGCAGAGGTGAACTTCACCGCATTGCTGAGCAGGTTCCAGAATATTTGCTGGATTCGCTCGGCATCGACGCGCACCGGGTCGGCGTCGGAGTTGATCTTCACATCCATGCCAAGGCCCTTGGCTTCCGCCATCGGCCGCACGACATCGATGGCGGAGACTAAGATCGGCGCAAGCTTTTGCTCTTTGGCGTCCAGCCTGATCTTCCCTGTCAGCATGCGCGACACGTCGAGCAAGTCTTCGATCAGCTGCGACTGCGAATCAGCGCCGGAGGTAATCGCCTTGGTGGCGTGCTTGATCTGCTCGGGCGTAAGTCGGCCTTCATCGAGCAGGTGCGCCCAGATCAGGATTGCGCTCAAGGGTGTGCGCAGCTCGTGCGAGACGCTGGCGAGAAACTCGTCCTTGATGCGCGTGGCAGCCTCGGCCTCTTCGCGCGCCTGTCGCTCTCGGGCGAGCAGGTCGCGTACGTCATACTGTCTGTGGCGCGCGTACAGGGCCGACTGCACGGCGGTGACCAGGGTAATCGCGGGAATCGGGCGCTGCAGCACGAGCACGTTGTTCACCGATCGCAACGCGGCCAACGCTCGCGCCGCTTTTGATTCCTGCTCACCCTCCGGGCCAAGCAGCACCAACAGGGGCACACTCGACCAGGCGGGCTGCTCTGCGAGCGCTACGGCGAGCTCGCCCACCTCGTCTGTCGCCAGCGACTCCGCTGTCAGCAGCACGGCACCCACCCCGGCGCGCACGCTCGCAGTCAGGTCAGTAAGGTCGCGCTCGACACGTGTGCTCACATCCGCCTGACGCAGGACCTCGCCGACCACGCTCGCATCTCTACCGAAGCGAGCGAGCACCGCGACCTGCTCAGCCAGGGGCGGCACAGCCGAGCTTTGTCCGTCAGTCGCTGTCACCGTCATGGTTCTGGTGGGGTAAAAGAAGTCTGGATCATCAGCTGGCTGCGCCCGCGTAGGGGCTGCTCAGAGACTCGGAGCTGCCCGCGCTGGAGCAAGAGCTCGTGGATCGTCGAAATGTGGTCACCGTGCTTCTTTTTGACGACCGTCAGGGCGCGATGAAGCTCGCCGTCCTGCTCGTAGTACGAGAGGGCGATGATCGTGTCGGATAGGTAGCTCACGTCGACGCCGTTTTGTAGACCGATGCTCATGAACCCCTCTTGCGCACCGCACAGCACTAAGAGAACCCCCTTGCGCGTGAGGAACGTCATCAGCTCGTGCAGTTGCGTCACGAACACACCAGCCGAGCCCATCGCGCTAAAGTAGCCGATCACGCTGTCGATGATCACCAGCTTCGTGCCGCTCGTCTCAATGCACTGTCGCACCTGCTGCGAAAACTCGCCCGGTGCGATCTCTCCGGGGTCGAGCTGCCGGAGCAGGATGCGTCCAGATTTGGTGTGCTCACGCAGCGGGATCCCAATCAGCTCAGAGCGCGCGAGGTACGTCTCGGGTCGTTCATCGAGCAGGAAGATGGCCGCATGATCCCCCTCCTGTGCCACGGAAGTTGCGAACAAGGTAGCAAGCGAGCTCTTACCCGCTCCGGACGGACCTACGATAAGGCAAGAGGTCCCGGTATTGAGGCCTCCTCCCAACAGGCGATCGAAGCTCGCGAGATGCGAGGGGATCACGTGGAAGGCGCTGTGCTCCGGTTGCTCGTAGGCGCCCAGCCGCGGATAGACCTCCATCTCGCCCGAACGAATTTTGAAGTCGTGATAACCGCCGTTGTGCGGCAGCCCGCGCGCTTTCACGACGCGCAGTCGCCGACGCACATCGCCGTAGGCCCGCGGCTCCTGTTCCAGGTTGATTACGCAGCCACTGAGTGGGTGAAACATGACTTCCGGCTGCTGACCCTCGGCGGGATGATCGGCCAACGCCAACACGGTGCAGCCGCGTTCCACAAAGAGCTGTCGCAGCGTCACCACCTCCCGGTGATAGCGTTGGGTGCTACCGGCGAGCAGCTGCAGTACGGTCACCGAATCGATCACGGCGCGCCGGGGCTTCACGCGCCCGACCACCTCCAGTAGATCCCGAAACAACTCGACCAGTTCCACATCGGCGGTCGGTAGGATCGACTGTCGAGATGCGATGCGGTCCGCCACTGTGCCCGGAGAAAGCTCGTGAATCGTGACCCCATCGAGGGACCAGCCGTGGGAGTTGGCGATGCGCTCCAGGTGTTCCTTCGATTGCGAGAGCGTCAGGTAGACGCAGGGCTCGCCAGCGCGCGCGCCCGCAGCCAGGAAGTTCAAGGCGATCGTGGTCTTGCCCGTGCCCGCTACGCCTTGCACCAGGTGCATCTCCTCCCGCGGTAAGCCACCGTGCAGGATAGCGTCGAGCCCGGGAACGCCCGTACCAGCGACGGGAGGTGGGACAGGTTGCGATAGCGTGGGTGAGCTCTTCATGACTTCTCCAGCCTCCTTAGAACGCAGGCGCGCCCGGCTTGACCGACGTCCGCGAGCTGAGCGGTGATGCGCGTCGTGTCCACGGAACCATGATAAGTAACACTAATAGTTAGAACGCAAGCTAGCTAGCTACCGCTTGCGCCGCGTTAAGGCCCGAGCACGCTAGTGTGCCGTTTAACCAGGGCCAGCAAACTGCCAAGCTCGGCCGGTTTTCGCAGGCCTTCGACGGCTCCGAGGCTGCGCGCCGCGTCAACCAAATTGTGCTCGGCCGACAAGAGGATCACGGGGATTTGCGCCAACCGAGGTTGTTTTTGCTGCTGACGCATCAACTCCGCGCCGCCCATCACCGGCATGTTGAGATCGAGCAGAATCAACGCTGGCAGCGGCCCCTGCTGCAGTTGAGCAAGCGCTTCTACGCCGTTGCGTGCGGTGACCAGCTCATAGCCGGCGATCTGCAACGCCTCGCCCATCGCCTCTAAGCACTCGCGGTCATCATCGACGACGAGCAGCTTCGGTTGCTCGCTTGCGCTGGCGCGCTCGGCCTCCGCCAGAGGTAGCGTGAAAAGAGAAGGTGCTGCCGCGCCCCTCCTCGCTCTTCACCCAAATCCGCGTGCCGTGGGCATCGATTACACTCTTGGCGATGAACAGCCCCAGCCCGACTCCGCCCTGGGCTTTCTGACCTCCTCCCTTCCAGTGCCAGGTCTCCCCGGGTCTCTTGCAGGTCGGAGCTGGGACTAGCTTTAGGATCCATGAGCTCTATTCACCCTTCGGACCGCCGCGAGCGCTGGTCATGCGGCCTGACGGCCTCGTTTCGCACTCGGGTTTTCGAGATCAGCACTTTCTCGCTAGTTCAGTGCGGGGCCGCTGCCGTGCGCGAGCCGCCTGGGGCCAGTAAGTGGCCAAACCTACCACGCGCAACCTCAACTGGGCACTTCACGCAGCATATCGCGGACCATACGCCCTGAGCGTTGCTCACCTGCTGGATCCTTAGTTCTCAACCCGTGACACTAGGTCCCACGAGTTGATCATAGTGCGGCATATGATCCCACGGTGAATTGCACTATTCGGCTGCATCCCGCGCCGAGAATCAAGCCATCGTGATGTGTGCGCGGCTCGCGTTTTGCACGGTCCCCAAGCTGGGTCACGGAAAATATTTCTCGCATGTGCGGGATGGCGCACGTGGCGTTATCGCGGTAGCTCCTGGGTGTCTATGAGGCGATCTACATCCTTTTTCATGTTCCCGGGAATCGAGGGGCGCGATGGATCCTAACCGCACGCAGGCGCAGGCGACGCCGCCCACTCAGCACCCGTGCGTGATGGTAGTCGAAGACGATCCCCGCATCGGCGAGGCGCTCGCTCACCTACTGCACGGGAAGGGATATCGCGTAGACCGCTGCTCCGACGGACGTGAAGCTCTTGCGCACCTGCGTGCCGGCGTGGCCCCCGATGTAATCTTGCTCGACCTTATGATGCCGAACGTAAACGGCTGGGAGTTTCGCGTTGAACAACGGCACATGCCCGAGTGGGCGAACATCCCCGTCATCGTCATGTCCGCAGATGACTCTGCGCAAGCATCCGCGATCGATGCCTACGCTTGCCTGAAGAAGCCGATATCACCTGGAGCTCTGCTCGATAGCTTGGAGCGATTACTCCATGAGCGCGAACAGGCGCGTCTCGAAGCCCGCGCAGCCGAGCTTGATCGCATGAATGCGCTCGGTGTGTTGGCGGCGGGTCTGACCCACGAAATCAATAATCCCCTGGCTTTTGTTTCGGGTAACTTGGAGCTCGCGAAGCTGAAGTGCGGCCAGCTTGAAATGCTGTTGCCTCCTTCCGGACAAGCGAGCATGCGCGACTTGCTACGCCTGCTCGATCAAGCCCAGGGCGGCGCCAAACGCATCGCAGATGTCGTACGCGGAGTGTCCGCCTTTGCCCATCCCGACATGGAGCAAGTGGTGCCGATGAACGTGCAGGAAGTGCTCGAGTCCAGTCTGCAGCTGGTTTCTAACGAGATCCGCCATCATGCTCGGCTAGAACGCGACTACAACGTCGTGCCATCCGTCATGGGTAATCCGGCCAAGCTACGCCAGGTGTTTACGAACCTGTTGATCAATGCCGTGCATTCCCTGGGTGATGCCGACGCCGCGCAAAATGTGATTCGCGTGGAAACGCGGCTGAGCCCAGACAATCAGGTCGTCATCAGCATCGCAGACTCGGGCAGTGGCATTTCCGCCGACGTGCTCGGCCGCATCTTCGATCCGTTCTTCTCTACAAAAGCGATAGGTGCCGGGATGGGCTTGGGCCTGTCGATAAGCCACCGTCTGGTGAGCAACATGGGCGGCAGTATTACGGTCGACACAGCGCCGGGTCGTGGCTCTACCTTTTACGTGATGTTGCAGAGCCGGGAGCACGTGAGCGGAGAGCACCGCCCGGCGATCGTAGCCCGCGCCGCATCGGACGACGCACGCCCCACCGTGCTGATCATCGACGACGAGTCGATGATGTGTGATCTTCTGCGCAGCATGTTGCAAGATGACTACGACGTCACCACCTACTCAAGCTCCCGTAAGGCCCTCGAGCAGCTTCACACCGACGTCTTCTTCGATGTCGTCCTCTGCGATCTGATGATGCCCGAGATGACGGGTATGGACATCTACGAAGAGCTTGCGGAACGAAGGCCCGATCAGGCGCAACGCTTTGTGTTCATGACCGGGGGCACCTTCACGGACCGCGCCAGTCAGTTCCTGGAAGACAATGAGGGCCCGACGCTCACCAAGCCGTTTCGGCACGAGGAGCTACGGAACGCGATCGAGGGGGCGCTGCGTAAGTTCGGCGCGCGAAATGGCAGAGGCAAAAGCCACCCGTATAATTAGTCATCAACGACCGCCGGTGCCCTGACAGGGGTTGGCGCCCCCTGCGAGCAGCCGGGCGATTGCATCGGAACCACGTGTAATGGCAGCCAGTGCGTCGCCAGCTAGCAAGCTAAGTACAGCTCCCCAGAAGTAGGTGATCAGTCGATGTGGGGCGGGAGGGGCGGTTTTGTCAAAAAGTTGCCAGGCTCGAGCGTTGGGATCGTATGCGGGCATGGCGTGCAAACCCCGATTCGGATCGAGCTCACAGACGATGAGCGCTCGCGCTCGGTCGACTTGGAGCGCCGCATCGTGCGCAAATGGGGAACTCGCTTCGACGCGGCCCTGCGCGCTGACGCGCGCGTAGAACAATGACCGCAGA
>JBBSJC010000014.1:0-34452 GCA_038257655.1 Polyangiales bacterium
ATGCGCAATCGTCCGCCAGGCGATTCGACCCTGAGCCGCTACTTCCGTGAGATGTCGGGGCACCCTGTGCTTCAGCCCCAACAAGAGGTCGAAGCTGCCCAGGCCGTAGAGCGCCTCGAGATCGGTTACTGGCAGGCGCTGTTTGCGTACGCGCCCGCCTTCGACACCGTGGCCATCGGCCTGCAGAAGGTGCTCACCGAGGTGCCGGTCGAGGTGCCCGCCGAAATCTCTGCGCTGCAGAAGCTTTCACGCACCGTGAACAAGCAGGGCAAGCTCACGAAGAAGCTTCAGGATCAATGGGACGAGCTTGCGACCGCGCTCGCTACGAAGCTGCGTGTGCTCGATTCCGATCGCTTGTTCGTCGAGCAGGCAGACCGCTCGGTGCAACGGCTCGCGGGCGCGTTCTCGGACGAGGTCGATCTCGTTGCCGATGACAACGTCGAGATCACGCGCCAGCTTCGTCACTATCTCGTCGACGTCGATGCTGCCCGCCTTGCGCAGCAGGTCGGCAAAAACCGCTTCGTCACCGCCAACCTCAGGCTTGTGGTGTCGATCGCCCGCCGCTACAACCGTGGCCGTCTACCGCTTATCGACCTTATCCAAGAGGGCAACATCGGCCTACTCAAGGCGGTCGAGCGCTTCGATCACACGCGCGGGTATCGCTTCAGCACCTACGCGTCATGGTGGATTCGTCACTCGATCAACCGCGCCTTGGCGGACAAGGGTCGCGTGGTGCGCATTCCCGTGCACATGCTCGACACCTACAATCGCGTGGCGCGCGCTACGCAGAGCATCACCGCGCGTACGGGCAAAGAGCCCTCCCCCGAAGAGATCGAGAAAGAGACGGGCGTCACCCCGGACAAGCTCGATCGGATCAAAGACTGCGGTGCGGCTACGCCCTTTTCCCTCGATCGCAACGTCAACGATGAGGACGGCCGTCGCTTCATCGACTTCCTTGAAGACGAAGACATCGCCACGCCCCACGAGAACCTGGAGAGCAAGCGCTGGAATGGCGAAGTGCAGCGTCTGCTCGAGACGCTCACACCGATCGAGGCCCGCATTTTGCGCTGGCGCTTCGGTCTCGACGACCAGGACGAGCTGACGCTCAAACAGATCGGCGACAAGTACAACTTGTCACGCGAGCGCATTCGTCAGCTGCAAGAGCAGGCACTCGGTAAGATCCGTCGTCAACTGACGGCGTAGTCGAGCTGGAGCTAAACAGAGCCCGCGGCTCACCATGGGTCGCGGCGCGCTACAGACCGCGGCTCACTCAAAATCGAAGAAGATCTCGCGTAGGTCCGCTTCGGAGCGTGCGATGCGACGTAGGTGCACGCGGCCGTCGCGGTCTACGAGCTTGAGCGTCAGCGTCGTGTTTGGAACGGGGACGCGGGCGATGGGCGTCGTGCCCAACATGCGCTTACCGAGGTACACAGTCGACCACGGGCGCGTGTTGATCGAGAGCAAACCCGAGCCCGCTTCGAGCGCTGGCGTGGCCGGCTGGGCTGGTGCCTTGGTTTCGGTCGCGCGCTGCTTTGGGGCAGCGGCCATCGGCGCCTCCGCCTCGGTGCGCGGGGTCGCATCGATCGCCGCAGGCTTGGACTCTGTCACCTGCATCTGATCGGGCGAGGCAGGCCGCGGTGCGCCGGCCGTTTCCACGTCGCGGCTACTCAGGCCCCAATACAAAAACATCAGCATCGCGGCGGCAGCAGGCACCAGCACCGACGTGATGCGACCGATCGAGCGCACGACGGGCAGCGACAAGGTTCTTGCCAACGGTCGCGCGACCAGCGACTCGAAGGACGGGCGCTCTTCGCTCGCACCTGCTTCCGGCGCGGGCAACGGAGGCGGTGTCGCAATATTGCTGACGTGCGCTGCCGGGACTACTTGGGGCAACGGCGATCTTCGCTGCGACGATTCCGCGCTAGGCAGGATCGCTCGCTGATGAGTCGGCGCGTCGTCAAAAGGAGAGGGGTCGTCGATCACGGTGGGATTGGTCAACTGAAAGCTGCGGCTGGGCGTTCGCGTCAGCCGTGCGACCAGGCGCTGCTGACGCTCGAGCAGGCGCGCTGCCTCGTCGGAGTCAAAGGATGCGTCGCGTGCAGCGGGCGGGCGCTCGACAGGCGTAATCGCGTCGTCGTCGTGATCGTTGTAGCGATCATCATGGCTACCATCATGGCGATCATCACGGCCGCTATCACGGAAGGTCGCCATCGGACGGCTCTGAAACGGGCGCGGCACCGGCAAGCTAGCAATGGGCGTGGAGCGCGCAGCACCGAGCAAACCGCGGGGAACGGGCGGCAACAGCAAGGGTGGAGCGGCCGGCAAGTGTGCGCCATGAACGGACCGCTCGAGCACCGGCCCGAGCTCTACCTCGGCGGGCAACAGCGCGCGCGTGTACTCGGCGACACTGGCAGCACCACATGGCTCCGGCAACGACGCCAAAAAGCGTTCGATCGCCAGGCTCATTTCGAGCGCTGTCTGATAGCGGTCTTGGGGATTGCGCGCGAGAGCTCGCTCTGCGATCGCGATGAGCGCGGGCGGCGCCTTGGGATTGTGCAGCGCAATTTCGGGTATGGTGCCATCGAGAATCGCGCGCATCACTTCCATCTGAGTGTCGCGCTTGAACATGATTTCGCCGGTCAGCGCTTCGACCAAGCACGCTCCAAGGGCGAAAACATCCGTGCGTCCGTCCAGCGGGTCGCTGAGCCACTGCTCAGGGGCCATATAACAGACCTTACCCTTGACCACGCCTGCTTCGGTACGATGGGTGGACGACACGGTCTTGGCGATGCCGAAGTCGAGCAACTTCACGCGCCCGTCGTAGGCGACCATGATGTTGTGTGGGCTTACGTCGCGATGCACGAGCCCCGTCAAACGGCCTTCTGCATCGCGGGCCGTGTGCGCATGGTGCAAGGCCTCTGCGCATTGGCCGATCACGCGCGCCATCACGGCGGCGTCGACGTTGTTGTCGGCGATCGCGCGCTTGATCAGCTGATGCAACGTGGTGCCGTTGACCCACTCCATCGCGATGTACCACGTGCCGTCTTGCTCGCCGACGTCGTAGATCTGGCACAGGTTCGGATGGGACAAACCCATGACGACGCGAGCCTCATCGAGGAACATACGCAGCATCTCTGCGTCGTCGGCGATCTCGGGCAGAATGCGTTTGATGACCAGGTGGCGTGTGCCCCCCGCCATGAAGCGTTCGCGGGCCAGTAAGATCTCGGCCATGCCGCCGCGACCGATGCGGCCCAAGACTTCGAAACGCCCATAACGCTCAACGGGACGCAGGTTCATGCTGGGACGCCAGCTGGTGACCCCGCTGCCGGTGTGGGGCGCAGGTGTACCTTCGCGAGCATCTAGCATCGCTTGTTCCTGGTCGCGCAACTCGGAGCGTTTATCCACGTGTCGATCGTACGGCAGTTTCTACGGATAGATGAAGCATGCGACGAGGGTTTCGCGCAAGCTCGCAGCTTTGGACGTTATAGAGTCTAAAAAAGGGGTCGCTGTTGTTGTGCTCGAAGTACGAGAAGTGCGTGGCGTGGGGGCTGATGTGGGCCGTCTACGCACTCTTACGCGTGACAACGGCATCGGCACAAATCAGCGCTGCGCTCCCATCTGTGGATGCGATTCGTCATGCGCTAGACCAGGCACGCTTTGAGGACGCAGCCCAGCTAGCAAACGCGCTCCTTGCCGACCCGAGCGTGCGCGCGCAAGACCGTAACGACGCATTGGAGGTGCTCGCAATCGTGCAAATCGCCCAACGAAACAGCGATCGCGCCGGTGAAACACTCAAGCTGCTCTTCGATCGGGACCCGGAACATCCGCCGCGCGTACTCGATCCCGGACCTGCCGTGGATGCGGCGATCGCGCGCGCTCGGGGCGCTGTGCGCTCTCAAGTTACAGTTACCATGCACGCCCGCACGCGGCTCGATGCTTACGGTCGCACGGTGTTAGACGTCGATCTGAGCGAGGGCGGCGATGTCGTCGACACTTTGCATACGTTCGTCAGAGCCGAACGCGACGCGGCCTACACGGAAGTCGTTAATCATCCGCTCGTAGACGAAACAGCTACAGTGCTGTTGCCCGCGGCCCCATTCGGTACGTCTAAGTACAAATGGTATGTCGAAGCGCGAGCGCCCAGTGGCGTCATTCTGGCGCGTGCTGGCGATGCAAGCGTGCCGCTTGAGAGCGCGCTGCACGCGCGTTCGGCCAAAGCCATACCTACCTGCACGCCACCGCAACGAGCAGAGCCCTTACGCAAGCGTTGGTGGGTATGGACGAGCCTCGGCATCGCGGTAGCGGGTGTGGCAGTCGGGTCCGCTCTCGTGGCGCAGTAGCTGACGCAGCACTTACGTGGGGCACTGACGCGGGACTGACGCGGACTGACGTCGCACTGACCTGGCACTGACAACCGGCTCCGACTCGTGCTCGCGCAAGAGTCAGGTACGCTAGCGGCGCGTGAACCGTAAACATTGGCCTCGCATGATGCTTCTGTTCCTTGTGCTGGGCGTCGCCGTCTGGTTGTTCGCAGTTGGTGCGCAGGGCGGCATCGATCTGCCCGCATGGCGCGACCAGCTGCGCGCAGCAGGTGCGTGGGGCGCTCTTGCGTATCTCGCGCTATTTGCGTTTGTGCAACCGCTCGGACCCTCAGGGCATGTGTTTGTCATCGCCTCGAGTCTGGTGTGGTCTGCACCGATTGCTTTTATGCTGTCGCTGGTCGGAGCGACGCTCGGACAGATCAATGGCTTCGTCTTCTATCGCTACGTCGCGCGCGATTGGGCGCAGGCTCGTATTCCAGCGCGCTTGCAACGCTACGAGCGTGCGTTGATCGAGCGGCCCTTGCGCTCGGTGTTGCTGTTCCGTTTGCTTACCTTTACCTGGACCGCGGCCCCCGCAGTGCTTGGCGTGTCGCGCGTACGCTTCTCGCCCATGCTCGCTGCGACAGTGGTCGGTCTGATGCCGGGCATCGCGATCGACGTATGGCTCGGGGCAGGTCTATTCGAGTGGCTGCAGGACCAGTGGTCTTGATGGCCTCGCTGTAGCGAGGAGCACAAGCGTTCCGATACCGCCCGAATTGGGCCATCGGAACGCCTTCTCCGTTGTGAACCGGCTGACATGCGACGCGAACGCCCGTTGTGTCCCTACTGCCCGGTCGATATCCTGTATTGCAGTGCTTGCAGCGACGCGAATTCAAACTCGATCGGGCGGCTGCATCAAGGGTGCGGCTTTCCGAGAGTTTGTGCTCTGGTACGAGCACAAGGTTGGGCCTGAGGCGTTTGGGTCACGCATCTCAAGTATGCCGCTCTGGATGAAGCGGGACCTGGACGTGGCACTGCCCGCCCTGGGCATCAAGGATGACAATTGGTATCCCGACGTCACCGTGCACCGGCTACTCGACATGTTGACCGAAGGCATGAGCTCAGGTCAGCGGCATGCGATCGCACTGCAGGGTGCCAATCACGTGATGGAGTCGACCCTGCGCGGAATCTTCCGCATCATGTTCGGTTGGATGGCGACGCCCGAGCGTTATGCGACTTACGGTCAGCGTTTGTGGAGCAGCTACTATGATTGCGGCGAGTTTCAGATCGCGTTGACCGAGGACGGCGGCGGGGCGGTCGCGACAATTCGCAACTGGGCTACGCATCATCCGTTCATCTGCGACATCAACCGCGGCGCCTCGATTGCCATCTATAAAGCCATGAAATGCAGCGATGTGAGCTGCATTCGGCACGCGTGTGTGGCAGAGGGTGGTAGTGAGTGCCGGTTCGTAACTCGTTGGAGTGCGGCGCGCGCCTGATGTGTGTACGCGCATGATGTGTTAGGAGAAAGGCCGTCCGCCGATGGCCGAGGATTCTCACGAACCAACAGCGCCTGAGAAACTGGCAGGTGCACACGCCAGTCGCAATCTTGCGCCCGCAACGCGCGTGATCGGCGAGCGCTTCGAGATCGAACGTTGGCTCGGCGAAGGCGGCATGGGCACCGTGTACTTGGCCCACGATCGGACTCTGGGTAGGCGAGTTGCGATCAAGGTCTTGCTTGGCGCCGAACCGGACGCGCTGATCCGCTTCAAACGGGAGTTTCGCGCGCTTGCGGATGTGAGCCACCCGAACTTGATTGTGCTGCACGAGCTGCATCACCTCGATGGCGTCTGGCTCTTCACCATGGACTACGTGGAAGGCCAAGACTTCCTGTCGGCTGTGAGCACGCTCGACGCCCGCAATGCGCCGACCTTGCTCGAGGTCGAAGCCCATCGCTTGCGCGCTGCTGACAGTGCGCGAGCAACCTACGGGCGGCCTCAGTCTCCGTTGCGTGATGAGATGTTTTTACGCCGGACGCTGAGCCAGTTGGTGAGTGCGGTCCGCTCGCTGCACGCCGCACATAAGCTCCACCTCGATCTCAAACCGAGCAACGTGTTGATCTCGCGGCAGGGACACGTGACCGTCCTCGATTTCGGTCTCGCCCGCGATCTTGGCGCGGGCAATCAGGTCCGTACGCAGCGGGTCGTGGGCACGCCAGCTTATATGTCGCCCGAGCAAGCGCAGGGAAAACCCTTCGATGCCGCGAGCGATTGGTACGCGCTCGGTGTGATGCTGTTTGAAGCCCTGACCGGCCGATTGCCGTTTGAGGGTTCGATCCCCGAGATCATGATCGGCAAGTGCGAGCGCGATCCGGTTCGTCCGGCAGATCTCGTACGCGGCGTGCCGACCGAGCTCGATGCCTTGTGCCTTGCGCTTATCGCGCGCGAGCCCGCTGCGCGACCGACGGGCGACGAAATCGCGGCGCGCCTTGGCATGGCTCCGGTGCCCGTCATGGCTCGTGCCGTGCGTCATACGACAGGCGAGCTGTTTGTGGGGCGCAACGAAGCACTGGAAGCGCTGCGCGATAGTCCCTCCGCGCATCCAGAGCGTGGGCCGCGCATGCTGCTGCTGCATGGCGCATCGGGCGTTGGTAAGACGACGCTTGCGCGCCGCTTTCTGCGCGATCTGCTCGAGCAGGGCGACACACTCGTGTTGCAAGGCGCCTGCTACGAGCGCGAGGCTGTGCCTTTCAAAGCCTGGGATGGCGTGGTCGATGCGCTCGTCGATTACCTGCTTGCCCTTTCGCCCACAGACTTGGCCGCCTTGATGCCCCGGCATCGCGAGGTGCTGCCACGGCTGTTTTCTGCTTTTTCGAAGTTGATCCCACTGACCGCGGCCCCGCCAGAGGAAGAGCTGGGAGTCGAGCGCGCACGCGCCTATCGCGCATTTGCGGAGCTGATGGGAAGACTGTCCGAGCGCACGCGGCTCGTGCTGTTCATCGACGACCTGCATTGGGGCGATCTCGATAGCGCGCTGTTGATGCGCGAGCTGTTCGAAGGCAGAGATCCGCCTCACCTTACGGTGCTCGGCACGTACCGGCCCGAAGAAGCTGCCGAGAGTCCATTCTTCGAAGAGCTTTCGAGCTTGGAACGCAGTGCCACGCAAACGGACATCGCGCGCCTCTCGATAAGCGCCCTGAATGCGGAAGACGCGCGCTTGCTCGCGCTCGAGCTGCTATCGCAACGCGGGATCCATGACCCAGCACTCGCCTCGCACATCGCAGCCGAATCCCAGGGCATACCGTTGTTCGTGCATGAGCTTGTTCGCCATGCGGGGATTTCTCAAGATGGCTCGCTGTCGGGTGACCTGATTTCCTTGAGCCAAGCGCTCGGCCTGCGCATCGCGCGCTTGCCCACTGCTGCGGTGTCATTGCTCGAGGTGCTGGCCGTAGCCGGACGTCCAATCGCACAAGAGGCAGCGTATGGCGCGGCCGGCGTCCCGATCGAAGATCAAGCAACCTTGCACGCCTTACGCGCAGCCGGGCTTGCCAAGTCTCGCGGGGGTGGGCCCCTTGACGTCGCTGAGACTTACCATGATCGCATTCGCGAAGTAGTGGTGAACGGACTGTCGCGCTCGCGTCTTTGCGCCGTGCACACGCGTCTTTTGGCCGAGCTCGAGCAGCGCGGCGACCACGATTACGAGCTGTTGCTTGCGCACAGCTTGGGCGCGGGGCGATTGGATCGCGCCCTTGCTTACGCAGAACGCGCCGGCGATCGCGCACGAGCAGCGCTCGCCTACAACCGCAGCGCGGACCTGTATCTGACCGCCCTATCCTGCCTTGATCCGAGTCGTCCGACCGAGCCCGAGCGGCGTGCAAGTCTGGAGCAGCGTTATGCAGAAGCGCTGGCTGCCGCGGGCCGCTGCCTCGAGTCCGCTCAGGCCTACCTGCGCGCAGCAGAGCTCGTCGACCACAAGACGTCCCAGACGTTTGAACGCAACGCGGCCGATCAGCTGCTGCGCGGCGGCGATCTGAGCGCGGGCATCGCGCTGCTCAGGCGTGTGCTTTCGCGCTGCGACATACGTTACCCAAGCGGCGCACGCTCTGCGCTGGCAGCGCTCGCTCTTGAACGTACGCGTTTGGCTGCGCGCGGCCTGGGCTTTGAAGAGCGCGCACCGCGCAGCATCGATCCTCAAGAGCGTGAGACGCTCGATGCCCTGCGCATTGCGCTCGGGGTGTATTGGCTCGTGGAACCGGTGCGGGGCGCGCTCTTTGCCACGCAGTTTCTCCGTCGCGCGCTCGATGCAGGGGATGCGCGCAACATCCTGCGCGGTCTCGAAACCGAAGCGGTCTACACATCGCTCACGGGCGGCGCTAAAGCCGAGCAACGCGCAGCTGAGCTTCACGCACAGTGCTCGATGCTTTCAAAGCGCACGGGCAGCACGAGCACGGTCGGCGCACTCAAGCTCGCCGAAGCCGGCTTTCACGCCATCTACGGGCGCAAAAAACTTAGTAGTGATTGCGCCAGGATCGCACTAAGTCAGCCCATTCAGCCCGGCCTGAGCTGGGAGCGTGCCTGCGCGCGCTTTCACCTGTATCAGAGCTGTTTGTACATCGGCGGCCGAGATGGCGTGGCTGATGAGATCGAAAGTGTGATCGAAGAGGCCGACGCACGGCAAGATCGCTTTGCAGTCGCAATCTTACTACCCATGCTCAGCATGGCGCGCTTGATGTGCGATGAGCCAGAGCGTGCGTTGCTGGCGATGGGTCGTATGCAGCCGGAGCTGAGCCCAGACGTATTCAGCTTTCTTGATGTGCAAGAGATGCTGTGGACTTCGATCTCCCATACCTATCTAGGCAACTACGGCGCCGCGCTCGAACACTACGCTCGCCGCCATGGCAAGTACGCCTCCAGCGGCATGCCGCGCCTGCAGGTCTGGCGTGTGCTGTCGACCTGGGGAAATCTGCAAGCGCACCTCGGCGCCCTGAGCCTCGACCCGAGCGATCGGCGTAATCGCGTGGCCGCCTTTGAACGCATCAAGCAGATCGAGAACGAGGGGCTGCTCTGGCCCTTGTGTTTTGCTTCGCTGGGCCGCGCGTCACTCGCTCACGTGACGGGCCAAAAAAGGGACCGAGACCACATGCTGCAGCAGGCGGCGAGCCAAGCTGAGCAGATGGGATATCACCCGTACGCGGCGCTGTATCGACGCTGCGCAGCCAGCTTGCGCGACGATGACGCCATGGTCGCCCAGGAGACTGAACGTTTGACGCAGCTCGGCGTCCGCAACGCCACGGGTTGGCAGCGTGCCTGGGCGCCGGGCCTCGTCCCTCGCTAGCAGCCCGCAGCACACGGGCCTACGCGCGAGATCAAACTTGCCTCGCGACTGCCAACGCGTTAGGCGTCCGCGTGCAACAACGCTCCCTTACCATCGCTCTAGGGCTAAAGAATCCTGCGCGCGCGCGCAGTGAGCTGATGCGGCTTGCCGCGGTGACCACGCACATCGACGGCATCGCTCAACCGGAAGTGTTCCACGGTGTGGGCATCCACTTTGCTCGGCTTGTCTCAATCGAGGAGCCCGTCGACAGCCCTTACGCTTCTTGGCTGCTG
Source organism: Polyangiales bacterium (assembly GCA_038257655.1). Lineage (GTDB taxonomy): Bacteria > Myxococcota_A > Polyangia > Polyangiales > DASUME01 > DASUME01. The sequence continues at coordinate 9,908 of JBBSJC010000014.1, forward strand.
CTCGAAACGAACTTCGATGCGAGTGACCCGGATGCAGACCGCGCCATCTCCGCCCATCTGACCGAGCTTGCGGAGCTCAAAGGTCAGGCTCTGCAGCCCTTGTTGTCTGCGTGTCATGGTTTCGACGTCGGGCTGGGCCCGGCAGAGCTTGCAGCACGCCTGCGTGAGCATGTGGTGCAATCGACCGCAGAATACCAGGGGCACGGCGGGCGCGACCTGACGCGCATCGAGCTTGAAGCAGGTGTCCGCGACCTCTGTATGGACGCCCTGACGCAGGTGCCAGACTCCACGCGCGACCCCCAACTTGTGTATGACTCGCTGCGCACCACGGTGATGACGCAGGCTGCGCGCGCGGGTCTTGCCATCGACTTCGAGGCTGCGGCGCCTGCTCAGCCCGACCCCGCCGAACGCGCCCGCAAACTGCGCCAACGCTGGCAGCCCTGGGCGCGAGAATTGCTGTTGGCATCCCCGCTTTTACCGTGCTTGCCCTACGCGCTCGTGCGTGAGCTTCTCGATCGACCTTACTGTATGCAGGAGGCGTCCGAGCACCGGGGGCCGCACGCCGAATCCCTGCTCGTTGCCAACCTGGCGGCAGAAGACCATTTTGCCCAGAACGCGCTCACCCATGTCGTGCCCGTCAAGGCCGGGTTCATGCGGCATTTCATGCTGCGCACAGCTCATCGCTACGTCCACGCGCTCGCGGCCCATCATTTCAACTTTGTCGAACAGCTCGGCGGCATTCCGAGCATCCATTTCGCCAAGTGGCTGCTGATCGACGAAGGGAAGCGGCTACTTTTTTTCAGTAACTACGACGGCAGTTGGGAGAGTTACCTCGGGGATTTCGTAGATCAGGCTGCTATCGGTCTCAACCTCGCGTGGACCTGCACCGAAGGATATCCACGCACACGGGCGCTGGCCTTCGGCGGTGCCAAGGACGAAGAGCGCTTCAAGGCCTGGGGCCGAGCTCATCAGCGACCGACGCAGGTCTTCTACAGTGCCTACCCGAATCGCAGCGTCTCCAACATCAACAACAACAGTTGGCTCCGTCATGGTCTGCACCGTTCACGCCCGAGCGACCTCGACGCCTTTTTGCGGAGGCTGACATGAGGCTTGACCTGGCCGAAATCCAGGGCCTGGTCGCCAATGGTTATGGCGACCGACCCGCGGCAACGTACGCCTTGTTTGAGATCACCGATCCGATCAAAGCCAGCACCTGGCTCGGGCGCGTGCTCGACCGGATTCAGTTTGCAGACTTTCTGATAAGCGAGCGGGAGGAGCCGCCCTTTCTGAAAGAGGAACCCTGGAATTTGGCCTTTACCTATGCAGGCCTGGACCGCATCGGCCTGACCTCCGAGGCGCTCTCCGGCTTTAGCAACTCGTTTCGCGAAGGGATGGCCCACCCCCACCGTGCGCGCCAACTCGGTGACGATAAAGACAGCGCGCCGACGCAATGGCTGTGGGGCGGCCCCAACCAACCCCAAGTCCATGGCGTATTGTGCGCGTTTGCAGGTGTGGGCGATGGCAGCGACGAAACAGACAAGCTGCTTGACGAAAGGTTGCGTGCGCAGATCACGGCTGCCAATGGCCTCAATCTAGTGATCCTACTGCCTGCCCAGCGCTCGCAAAAGCGCCATCTGCGCAAGGAGCACTTTGGCTTTCGCGACGGTGTGTCGAACCCTCAGATCGAGGGCCTTGCGAAGAAGCCGCACGCGGATTCGCTCAAGGCAGGCGAAGTCTTACTCGGATACGCCAATGCCTACGACAAGCTCGGGCTTACGCCGCGTGTGCGCGAATGCGACGATACTGCGCGACGGCTGCCCGAAGCCCGAGACAATCGAGCGCTGCGCGACTTCGGTAGAAATGGTAGCTACTTAGTCTTTCGTCAGCTCGAGCAGAAGGTCGCTGCGTTCTGGAACTACGTAAACGATGCCGCCAAACAGCTCGACAATGGCAAGGATGGCGTATGGCTGGCCTCCAAAATGGTTGGACGCTGGCCGGATGGCTCACCCGTCACGCTGTTTCCTGATCGCGACTGCCCCGAGGAGGTGAACGACCTCAACGATTTTCTGTTCTCGGATCACGAGGACGCGCACGGCCAGCGTTGCCCGATAGGCTCACATATCCGCCGCACCAACCCTCGCGATACGATGCTGCCCGTTCCCCAGGACATGGCGTTATCTGGAGATGCACTTCAACCCAAGTCGCGCAAGAAGCGCATCGAACAGACCAACGTGCATCGCATCGTGCGCCGCGGGCGTACTTATGGGCCGCCGTTGCATCCCGATCTCGATCCCGCGCACATGCTGCAAGAGGATGGTCAGACTCGGGGCTTATACTTCCTATGTTTCAACGCCAACCTGCGCAGACAGTTTGAGTTCGTGCAGGCGACTTGGATCGTGAACCCAAACTTTGCTGGCCTTAGTGACGATCCGGATCCCATGTTGGCTGCCGGTCGCGCCTCCCCCTTTGAAGCCAACGACTTTACCTTGCAGGGGTGCCCTGCCCTGCGCGTGCCCAATCTGCCGCGAGTAGTGGAAACCAGGGGGGGAGCGTACTTCTTCATGCCCAGTCGCAGTGCCCTGCAGTTTCTGAGCGAGCTGCGTGCGCCGTGCATCGAGCGGGTGCCGAGTGAAGAAAGTAGCGATGCCCTGGAGCTTGCGGCCCTGCACGTCCGTAAGATTCAAAAAGATTTTGAACGGCAGCCTGCACCACGCCATGCGCGACGCGGCTTTCACGCCAAAAGTCACGGCATCGTGCGGGCGAGCGTGCGCATCGATGACGATCTTGCCCCCTCGTTTCGTCGGGGCGTATTCGAGCCCGGCACGACCTATTCGGCATGGGTAAGGTTTTCGAGCGGGTCCTTCACGCGACAGTCCGATCGCAAGCGCGACGTACACGGCCTAGCGATCAAGCTGATGGGCGTGCCCGATCTGCCACGTGCAGCGCTGTTCGAACGTCATACGCAAGACTTCGTGTTGATCGATGCGCCCTCCCTGATGGTCGGCAACGTCCGCCAAGCGCTCGCCTTTGATCGCGCCATGGTGCGCGGACCCCTGAGCTTACTTGCCCACCTTGCAACGCATCTGGACGAAGCCCTGGCGATCGGACGTATCACGTCAAACCCCCGTGGGCTGTTGGAACGCCAGTACACGAGCGTGGTGCCATTCGCCCACGGCGCTGATCGCGCCGTGCGTTACGTCGTTCGCGCCGCGCCAGGTCAAGCAACGCACGAGGCCGCGTTGGGCGATGAAGGCCTGCGCGCGTCGTTGCGCACTCAACTCGACCATGGCGACTTCGCGCTCGAGCTGTGTTTACAGACGCGTGGTCTCAGCGACCTTCCGATCGAAGACGGACGTGTCGACTGGAATAGCGAAGCACAACGCGTTGCAACGATTACGCTGCACCCAGAAGGCTTTGGCTCCGAAGAGCAGGAGGCGCTCGGTGAGCGCATGTCGTTCAACCCCTGGAACGCACTCGAAGCGCATCGCCCCTTGGGCGGTTTGAATCGTGCGCGCCGCGTGGTCTACCGCACCGTGTACGAGTTGCGCGCGCGTTTGAACGGCCACAAGCAGTTTGAGCCACGGGCACCTGACGAAGTGAGGAAACCATGACCATCAAGCGTCTTGAAGCATCGGAAATCGAGCTCGCGCTGTCGTCTCTCTCAGGTTGGTCGCTGCGCGAAGGCAAGCTGCATCGCACGTTCAAGTTTGCCGACTTCGTGCATGCGTTTGGCTTAATGACCAAAGTCGCGCTGATCGCGGAGCGGATGGACCATCATCCGGAATGGTCGAACGTGTACAACACGGTAAGCGTTGATTTGACGACGCATGATTGTAAGGGGTTGAGTGCGCGGGACGTGAAGCTCGCGGCGGCGATAAGCGGTTTGGCAGGTAAGGTGGGGCTTTGATCACCTGCTTGCCCGGCTGAGGACCGGGGGCTTTCGTTCGGCGATTCCTTTCACGTCGTCAACCTGACTGTCGTTCAAAGTGCTTGACACTCTCCCGCTCACACGTAGCCGCTGTCGGCTGTTTGCGTGCGGAAGTCGGGTAGCGACATGACGGGATCATCGATAGCGGAATCGAATGGTACGATGCCAGATGGGTGGTTCACTGCGTTACGAGATCGGCCGCTACCGACATCGCCCCATTGAAATCGCGTGCAGAGCGCGTAACTTGACGCTGGTGAAATTCTTACTCTGCTCCGGGCTGCTGCTCGCACTCTTTGGATCCGCCGCTTGCGAATCGCTCCCCGCCTCGGACGTGTGCGAATCGTCGAGCTACCGCACTTGCGACGGCCCTAATGGCTGCCAAGGCCAGCAGGTGTGTGACGACGACGGCCAAAGCTACGACACCTGCCGCTGCACGAGCACGATGGACTCAGGCGTGCCTCGCGCTCAGCTAGGTGCGGAGTGCGGTGCGGACGAGCAATGCGCTCAGGGCGCCTTCTGTCTGACTGCCGCAGCTAATGACTACTTCGGCGGAGCGCCCGCGAAGGGAACCTGCGTTGCCGAGTGCGCGGAGGGGCGCTGCGACGAGTTCGAGCAGGCGACGTGTGTCGACGTGGGCCTGCGATCGCTGTGCTTCGAAGCGTGCACGCTGGGAAAGCGTGAGACATCGCGGTGCCACGACCGCGCGCAAGTCGCTTGCGATCACACTACCGAGGGTGCCGCGTTCTGTCGCCCGCTGTGCAGCCGCAATGCTGATTGTGCCAGTGGCCACTGCGTGGCCGCGACCGGTGCGTGCACGTCAGACGCATCCGAGGAGGAGGACTTCGGGCACGCGTGCAGTAGGACTACTATTGACGATGCGGGCTCAGCGGGATGCTCAGGGCTTTGCGTTGACGTGTCGGGTCAATTCGATGTGTGCTCGCATCGCTGCGAGTTTGGCGAAAGCACCGACTGCAGCCTGCTCGATGGAGTGCGTGGCGGATGCCTCATCGCCTCGCCCGGCGGCAGCATCGCCGACGTAGGTTACTGCGCGCCGCTTTGCGATACCGACGAAGGGTGTGCCGCGTTCGGCAGGACATGCGAGCTATTCGCCGATCCTGTCTTGGAGTCAGCGTTCGGCGCGCGCGGCGCTTGCACGGCCGACGGATCGGCATCTGTCAACGACGCGGGCACCTAGCGCGCCGACTCCACGTGGCTGGAGCAGGCCAACCCACGGCATAGGACGCAGGCTCCAGCGCAGGTCGAGGTTGCCTAGCGCGCCGACTCCACGCGGCTAGGGCAGGTCAACCCACGGCATAGGACGCAGGCTCCAGCGCAGGTCGACGCTGGGGCGGGAGTCGAGGCCGGATTCTTGCTGAAAGCCAAGCAACAACGATTCGGCGTCGCTCCGCAGCGTACTAAGCGCGGGAAGGCGCTGGTCGCCGTCGCTCACTGTCATGGAATGTTCGCGCAAAATGACGAGTCCGTCCTTTTGCGAGTCCCACGCGAGCTCCTGCAGTAAGACCTCGCTCCCTCTCGCGTCGTCCAGGGGACCCTGCTGCTCCCACACCACGAAGACGCTGTCCCCGGCCGCCGTGGCACGCACGTTCTGCTGCGACAGCGCCGTATCGCTTGCGTAGGTGGGATCATCAATCTCCATGGGAACCGAGGTGACCACCCCGGGGCTGAGCATCGACAGTAAGGCCACACGCAGGCGCGGCACGCCGCCACCTTCGATGAAGAACAGCAGCAGGCGCTCATCGTCGATCTGTGCGAGGGCGGGGCGTTCACCAGTCGGCGCGGGCGAAAACGGGGGAGACACCTCCCACGATGTATCGCCGGCACGCGCGCGAACGGTCTCCATTCCGGCATCGCCGGCACGCCAAGCCGCGGCGTAGTCACCTGCAAAGGCAGTGAGCGTTACGCTGGACTCAAGGCTTGAAGTTGCAGCGAGAAGCTCTTCGGCAGCCAGAGGCGAAAGGGTGGTATCGAAACGTCGCACCGAAACATCCGCCGTATCGGTATAGGCCACGACGAGCGCGTCGCCGGTCCACAGGAGATCGACATCGCTCTGTGGCCCACCGCTCGCGATGTGCGCCACCTGAGCGTCGGACAACGTTAGATCCTTTGCGAGGCGACGCAGCACGATGTCGGGCGAGATGCCGGATGCGTCGGTGTAGCCCACCACCAAACTGCCGTCTGGGAGCGCGGCGAGCGCGGGATTGGGATCGGGCGTGGGGCTTCGACCCTGACTGACCTCGATCGGCGCGCCGCGCGGTACCCCATGTTGATTCGCGGGTGCGAGCCAGACCGAAGGGGGTGTCCCCGCAATGACGTACACCGCGCCGCTTGCCTGCGAAGAGCCCGCAAGCACATGCGGTGAGTGCCCGAAGCGACGCTCAGCGCCCTCCTCTGCCACGAGCCAAGCGTCCTTCACGCGACAGTCAGCCGTGCATACGAAGGCGTCCGACATCTGTCCGTCGTCGCACTCTTCGAGTGACGGGTCGCGCAATGCGTCGCCGCAGATCATGGAGACGGGTGGGCCGGAGTCGCCTGCCTCGACGTCCGGGCTGCCGGCGTCCACGGTGGCGTCATGAGTGACGGGCGTCCCCGCGTCGCGCGTCGGCATGGCGGCCTCGTCAGGAGCCATGATAGCCCCAGCATCCGCAGCCCACCCTGAGTCAGATGCGGCTCGGCCCCGCCCCGGCGTAGCGCCTCGGTCATTGCACCCGAGGAGAATCGGCATCGTGACGAGGAGAATCGGCATCGCGATCAAGACCGCCACCGAATGTCTGCGCTCCACCTTTTGAGTGACGCCCTTTTGATGCGAAGTGGCTGTCACACTTCGAGCTTCCCCGACGGCCAGCCTTCTACAAACTCGGCGAGCGAGTTCGCGATGGGTCGCAACTCCCTATCTATTGCATACCACCCGAGAACTCTGCCGCCCGTGTCCAGCGCAAACGTCACGTCATCGGCCGGCGCGAAAAAGACGAGGGTGCCCTTGTGGATTCTCATGGCCGCCTTCGCGAGCCCAGGGCTACTCGAACCGATCATCTTGGCCGGCCAGATCAACCAAGCAGTAACGACCTCTTCCTCGTCACTGAGTTTGAGCAGTTCCTGCACTCCATTGGATTCGAGCAACAGCTCACGAAGCGCTGTCGGCAAAACGACTTTGAGCTTCTTTTCGAGTGCGGCGCAGCCCGAGTCGTCTAAACCCTTTTGGAACCGGGGTCTTGATTCACCGCCGGCCATTGCCCGTTCGAACTGTTCTCTCCACACCATGAGGCCCTCTCCTTTGCTAGATAACCTCACCGTTGTAACGCCCGCAATACTGCCGCCAAGTGACACAATGAGGTCGAGCGCAGAGCAACGACCGTCGATGGCTGCACCGACACCATAGCCAGCGCCTGCGACCGACCCGACCAGTCCAGAGGTAAGAGTCTGTTCCCCACCCCAACTAATGTCGCCAAGTATCGGGCGCAACATCTCCGGCTCCTGTGCTCGTCGCGGACGTGTGCGCCAGCCGCGTTCACGCGTTGATAGGCGCGACAATGGGACAGCCGTCACACTAGCCGTCACCCTACCTGGGGTCGAGCCCCAAGAAACGGATCAGTCCAACCTCTGCAGCGGCAGGCGCTCCTTTTTGCCTGACGGGTACACAACATCATTTGGGCAAAGAAGCCGTTGTGCAGCCGAGGCATCGAGCGATAATCGCAATGTCAGCATAGCCAGCAAGACCTGCGGCGTCTCCCACCGCTGTCGAGCAATCACTGCCCTACCCGTTATCTCGGTCCGGCCGTCCTAGAAGCTGTCAATCGACGGAATCCCGCAGCTGGCTTGCACATGCGGACCTGATTCTCTCTAGCAGGAGTGCGTGCTCAAACAGAGGTTGAGGCATGAGACTCAAATCGTGACTGCTGCCATCAGGCCCACTCCAAACCGCGCCGTGCAACCAGGGGCGGAGCATGTCAGCTCGGAACTCCAATGGAACGGTCGTGGAGCCGCGCATGCGGTCCACGACGCCCGCGAGGAACGTGTCTGCCGTCGTCAAGTCGAAGGCCACATCACAAGCTGCACCTTCGTAGGAACAGGTATCCACCTTGGCGCGCGACAGTTCCAAGAACAGTTGTTTGAATCGGGAACTCATTTCAGGGCCTCCGAGCCGTTACGCACAACCTGGGCAGTCATCCGGGCTTTGCGTCATTGGAGTGAACCCGGGGTTCACCCACTCGAATACGTCGTAACCGTCGATTATGCCATCTCGGGTAATGTCGGCGAAGTCGAACAGCATCAATCCAACCGCACCGAGCGCCGAGCGCCCGACCGCGGGGTGGAACCAGATTACTTTACCGTTTGGAGTAAACAGTCCGTTGCCATGCTGGCCTTGTACCTTGATGGCCGCTTTGCCTGTCTTGGTACTAGCCGCGCTGCGGACTGCGTTGGGATCGGCGAAGGCCCGGATAGCAGTATTCGTGTATTCAAGGGGACTCCATCCCTTTCCATGCTTGGCCACATGATATCTGATGGAAGCTTCTACCGTACCAAAGGTAGCCTTGTCCCAGTGGTTTCTAAGGTACCCGACCACCTGGCTGCGCCCCTTCGCTCCAACCGAAACGATTCGTCGCAGTGCACCCAATTTCCCGTTTGCAAGCGCACCCGGGTTGTCGATTAACCCGGGGCCAGAAGATCCCCCCTGCGCCAACCCCGAAAAATCCACATCATCAAGCGTCGCTACCGAATCGGCGCGCTTGCCGCCCGATACGGCCATGGCACCGTGGTTCGCTAGGACCCCAGCGACACTCCCTCCCAGCGATACGACCATATCCAACGCAGAAAAACGACCGTCGATGGCTGCACCGACACCATAGCCCGTGCCCGCGCCTGCCAACGACCCGACCAGTCCAGAGGTAAGCGTCTGTTCCCCGCCCCAACTGATGCCGCCGCTCGCGGCACCCGACACAGCGCCGCTCAAGGCACCGAGCCCTACGGATTTGCCGAACGCCTTGCCCCTGAAGCGTCGTCCGCCGACGCTGCCTGCCACGCCGGCGCTCGTGAGATAGCCTGCCGCCCCGCCCACGGCGCCCCCCACCGCGCCGCCGATGACGGCCGCACCGAAGGTCGCCCCCGCGGCACTCGCGCCGGCAAGTCCTGCGCCCGCGACCGCGCCCGCGCCCAGCCCTGCAGCGCCGCCTACGAAGCCGGAGACCGCCCCCGCTAGCGCGGCGCCCGCCACACCGCTAAGCCCCCAGTTGACCTCGTCGATGCCACCGTTCTGGACGGCCTGAACCGTCACGCTCGTGGTCGCCGCAACGATGGCGGACACTGCTGCGATAATACCCAGCACGGCGAGCGTGCACAGCTCACGACCGTCGGGATCGACGTTCATGATCGGGCTGCCGCCGACATAGGCGTAGGGATTGTGATCGGAACCTAGCTCGTGAATCGTGACCGGATCCGGGCTCAGCCAAATCGCGGCGTAGGGAGAGTAGTAGCGGGCGCCGAAGTACATGAGGCCGACCTCGATGTCCTCCTCCTTGCCGCCGAACTTGTATGGTTCGCGGAAACTAGCCCAGCGCCCTGGACGATAGTCACTTTCGGTGCCGCCATAGGCCTGGTAGGTCGTGAACTCCACGAGCTCGCCACTCTCGTGGTCAATCGTGAAGGTCGTCGAGCCGAGGTGATCCGCGAACTGCAAGAACAAGTGCTGAGCGCCGCTGGAGAGTGAAGGAAGATCCTGCTCGGCGTGAATCACGCGACCCACGACCGGGCCCGCATGAAGCCTCACCGACACGCCCGTGGGGTCGAGCGCATAGTCGCCCACCGTGCCGTTCCACTCCGCGCCGCGGACCTCGAGGCTAGGGAAGATGTACAGCGTGTGACGCTCCACGTCGTCGTCGCCGACGGCCGTCTTCAGCATGCGCTCGGTACCCGCGTAGGCGTAATGCAGGTCCGCATCGGCCGCGCGCACGGGAGGGGTTACCGGGTCGAGCGACCCGAGCGACACGCGCTCACCGCTGGCGGCGCTCAAGTCCCAGCGTCGCGCCCGCGTCAGGTTTCCGATCTCGTCCCACTCGTAGTGAAAGCGCTGCCAGCACGACGAGCCTGCGGGTAAGCATTCTCCGCCCCCTTTATACCTCCCGACGCGCAGACTCCGTGCGCAAGATCAAACTGGCCTGCCTGGTCGTCAGCACGCTACCTGTGCCGAGCTTACCCGCCTGGAAGCACAAACTGCGATTGCCGACATATGCACGGGTTGCGTTCTCGGGACATCGCAATTTTCCGAGTCATTTCAGTCCGCATCGCGAGTACCTTGGGAAGGGCTGCCTCCGAAAAGTGCTGTTCTCTGCTCTTGGGCAGAACGCGCTCGGAGGACACTCATCCTCCGCACAAAGCGCGCCCAAACTTAGCTTTGGCCGCGACCCATCCTCTTCATCCACGCACGTACAGGCGCCGAAAGCCGAGCCATCTCGATTGCATACGCGCTGCGCCAGACGGCCAGACGCCCCCTGGCAACCCTGTACGTCGCCTGCCGCGCATACGGGTTCTGCACCCAATGCGGTTTCGCACGCCGTCAGCGTCAAACAGGCGAGAGCGATTGCGATGCGCTAAGCACGGGGAGCTAGGCTTGGGGCACAGGCTAGTCTAGGTTCGCGAGCGCGCCCTTCAAGCATTCGCGACGCCCATGCCCCGCCGTATCACCCACCGCTACACCGATCCCCTCGACCTAATCTGGCTTGCCTGCGCCCGTGAGCTCGACCTTACTATCGTCCGCTCGGACTCGGTCTACGCGTCGTTTGATGGCGAAGGCACGCTGACGCTATCGACGCGCGAGCACTTCGATCCGGACGACTCACTCGCGCAACTGATCTTCCATGAGCTGTGTCACGCGCTCGTCGCCGGGCCGAAACGGGCGGCGCATGCGGATTGGGGCATGGAGAACGTCGATGAGCGCGATCTTACCCAAGAGCACGCCTGCCATCGTCTGCAGGCAGCGCTGGCGGATAAACACGGGCTGCGCGCGTTTTTTGCGGTAACCACCGACTGGCGACCTTACTGGGATGCGCTGCCGGTCGATCCGCTCGGGCCGGGCGACGATCAAGCGATTCCGCTGGCACGCGAAGGGTATGACCGCGCGACGCGAGGGCCGTGGGCTCCCGCAATCAAAAACGCGCTAGAGCGGACGCAGACGCTGGCCGAGCTCGTACGGGCCACACGGCCGGATTCGAACGAGCTTTGGGAGCTGACGCGTCCCTTGCACGCAAGCGGGTTTCCGCTGTCTGACGATCCTGCCGCGCGTTGCGGTGAGTGCGCTTGGAGCTTCTCAGCGAGCGGCCTGCGCTGCCGACAAACGCGTAAGCTGCCGAGCGAGCGCGGCAAGCGCATCGAGCCAGGCGACCAAGGCTGTGTGCGTTTCGAAGGCAAATTGGATTCGGACGAGTGCGGACGTTGCGGCGCTTGCTGCCGCGAAGCCTTCGATCGGGTCGAGGTAAGCCCGCGCGATCCGATCAAAAAGCGCCATCCCGATCTGGTCGTCCACGATGTGTTCGGCCCGCACCTACCCCGCCCCCAGGGAAGATGTGTGGCGCTAGAGGGCGATGGGTGCAGCGTGCCCTACCTCTGTCGCGTCTATGGGGATCGCCCCAGATCCTGCGCAGATTTTGCGATCGCGGGCGATGCCTGCCTGGAGGCGCGACGGCGCGTGGGCCTCCCGGAATAGCGCGACCTAACCATCTGCCGGCCTGAGCATTCGTCAGTGCGGCTGGACACAGGGGGGGTGATTGTCGGTCGCTGCGTCGTAAGCAGTCCCTGTGATAGAGTCGCCGGCTGCAGATTTTGCGCGGGTTCGATCAGGGGAGCGGCCGGTGAACGCTAAGCGGCTTGGTGGGATGTATGCGCTCGTCGTCTGTGTGATGACGAGCACGGTTTGGGCACAGGACAGCACGGGCGAAGCGCCAAGCGAAGCGCAGGCAGCGCAGACGCAGGACTATCGCGATAAGGCTGCGCGTGGCCTGTTTGAGGCGGGCAGCGTGGCCTTCGAGGAAGGTCGCTATGAGGAGGCGCTGGGCCACTTTCAGCAGGCCTATCAGCTGAGCCCCAACCGCCATCTGTTGCTTTACAACGTCGGGTCAAGCTTCGACCGATTGCGTAAGGACCGGGAAGCGCTGGAGAACTTCGAGAAGTATCTGCAGCTCAATCCCACGGCCCAGAACCGGGCTGCGGTGGAGTCCCGCGTCAAGGTGCTGCGCGATGCGATCGGGCGGGAAGACCGCGCGACAGAGGAGCGTAAGCGGCAGGACGACGCATCTATCAAACGTCAGGCAGACGAGCAGGCCAGCACTGACGCACAGACTCCAACCGTGACCGCACCAGCGCTGTCCGAGAGCTCAAGGGGGTTGAGCCCGCTCTACACCTATGTCGGTATCGGAGTGACTGCAGCCCTGGGTGGCGTGACGGTCTGGTCCTATCTGAATACGACGGACTGGCAGGACACCTATGAGGCTTACAAGGGGCAAAAGGCCAGTGAGAGAAATTTCACAGACAGTAAGAACGCCTATGATAAGGGCACGAAGGCCGCGCAGCGGACCGTGATTTTGCTCGGCAGCACAGCCACGATTGGCGTGGCGACTGCCGTGCTCGCGGCATTCTTCACTGACTGGAAGGGCGACCGAGCCCCCGATACACGGGCGACAGCTTGGGTGCGTAAGGACGGCGCTGGAATGGAGCTTCAACATGCGTTCTGAGCGCTTTGCGCCGCCCGCCCTCTTTTTCAGGCCAGCCTTACTTCTGTCCTGCGTGGTCGCGGCCGCCGGCTGCGTCGACTTCGATGACTCGATCTTCAAAAAGCTGGACCCGAGCAAGCTCGAGAAGGACGCCGGCGGCAGCGGTGGACTGAACGAAGCTGGGCTCTCGACGGACGCGGGCGGCAACGGCGGTAAGGATGATGGGGGCAGCAACGGTAAGGACAGCGGAGACGAAGACGCCGGCGATACCACGCCGCGTTTGGTCGATCGCTGCGACGACCCCTCCGCCTATCGCTTGACGACCGCGCTGCTCAGCGAGCTCAACGAAATATCCTTCACAGCATCGACCGTGGGCTTTGGAGACGACATCAATCAGAACGCCTGCTTTACCGATCCGCTGCCTGGCAGTGAAGGCGCGATGTCGGTCGACATGGCCGCGGGTGAACGCTGGCACTTTCACATCACCCCTAAGAATCAAGTGGGGATGGGACAGGGCAAGCAAAACCCTGTGATCTATATGCGCAACGACTGCTCGGACAATCGCGGCTGCAATGAAGGGTCATTTCTCGATCTTTGTGGTGATGCGCAAGAGGAGCACTTCACGTTCGAAGCGCCTACCAAGGGCACCTGGCACTTCATTCTGGACGACAAGAACAATGTGCAGGGCGACTACCTGATCCGCGCCGTGAAGAACGTATGCGGCAACGGGGTGAAGGAACACAACGAGGCCTGCGACACCCCTGGCGTAGGCAACTGCTCGCCTGACTGTCGGCTCGTGCTCAATATCGAAGGTGCCGCACCTGACGAGCCCAACGACGATTTCTCCGCGTCAGTCATTCTCGGCCGCGTGGAAGAGCAAGGCTCTCAAACCGTCAAGGGTAGCATCGGCGGTGTGTGTGACGTCGACTTCTACGCCTTCGCCGTGCCGGATAAAGGCAAGGTAGAGGCAAGGATTTTGACCGGCTCGGGCGCGAAATGCGCAGCGCTCGAAGCCAATGTCTCGCCAACGCAGATTGAGTTGCTGGCGCCTGATGCCAAGACGGTCCTTGGCGTGGGGATGATCGGACTGGATGAGACGATGACCGATGTCGCCTGTCCCTTCATTCTGCAGACCGATACCTTCGCAAGGAACCTCGACGCCGGCCTCTACTACCTGAGGGTCACCGGAGACGAGACGAAGAAAACGTTTCCTTACCAATTAAGCATCAAAGTCGCCCACGACTAGTTCCGCAAGCGACCGCTTTGCGATGGAGTGCTCGATGTCCACAGCTACCCGGCTCAGCTTCTTTCTGCTTTCGATGGCATCGGTTTCCGCTCTCCCCGAGGCGGCATACGCATTTCCGCAATTCCCCGAGCAGCTTCCCAACCGGGCGTATACGCTTTCGTCGATCACGGGCGACCAGCGACCGTGCATCACGTGCCACAACAATCCGGATGGTGGCCAGGGGTGCGTGACTTCGTCTGGCCTACCAGCGAACACCGCCCCTTGTCTGAACCCGTTTGGGCTCGATTTTCGAACCAATAATAAGATTTGGAGTCAGCCGCTTTCGCAGCTCGACTCGGATGGCGATGGGTTTACGAACGGTCAGGAGCTTCAGGACCCAACCGGCACGTGGGTGTACGGGCAGCAGGCCGTAGGTAAAGAGCTCTATGCGACGCGCCCGGGCTTCAACACGGACAGTCCGGGTCTGCATGACGAGGACGACGACGAAGTCTGCTGGTTTGGCACCGACGTAAACAACGATGGCGATTGCATCGATGCGGGCGAAAACGCAAGCGGCTACGATTGCGACGATAGCGACGTGCTCTCGAGCTCAGCCGCAGCCGAGATCTGCACGAACTCGGCCGACAATGATTGCAACGGCCTGCCGACGTTTACCGACCCTGCTTGCGCCACGGTCATCGACAACGACGGGGACCGCTTTTGCGAAACTGGACGCGACCTCAATCTCGATGGGGATTGCGTCGACGCAGGCGAGAACGGCGGCGATGTTGACTGCAACGATGGCAACAGTACGGTTTATCCTGGCGCGCCCGTCAACTGCATCGATGGGATCGACAACGACTGCGACGGCCTGATTGACCTTGCGGACGTGATCGATTGCGATGTGAAAGACGACGACGGGGACGGCTATTGCCCTGCGGGCCGAGATCTCGATGGCGACGGCCAGTGCACGTCTCCGGGTGAAGCGCTGCCCGTCAGCGACTGTCTGGATGTCGCGCCGGAGATCAATCCCAACTCGGCCAACGTCTCTCCGGGCATCCGGGAGGTGTGCGGCGACGGCTTGGACAACGACTGCGACGGTAAGCCTGACTACGCCGACGACGACTGCAAAGACTTGATCGACGCCGATGATGACGGCTACTGCCCCAAGGGCAGCGACCTGAACAACGACGGGAACTGCGGCGGCGCCGGTGAAGCCACGGTGCTCAAGGACTGCGATGATGCAAACAACGCGCGCAGCCCGGGACTGACTGAAATCTGCTACGACGCGATCGACAACGACTGTGACGGCGACAACAACCTAGCGGACACTGACTGCGTCCGTTTTCGCGACCTCGATGAAGACGGCTTCTGCCCCAACGGCGAGGACACCAACAAAGACGGCGACTGCATCGACTTCGATCGGGGCAAGCACGAATACCAAGTCCCGCGCACCGATTGCGATGACACAAGTCCGATTGCCAAGCCCCGCAATAGCGAACAAGCCGTAGAAAATGGCTGCTTCGATGGCGTCGACACGGATTGCGACGGCCAACCGGACGGCTTTGATTTCGACTGCGCGAACTGGGCCGACAAGGACCTGGACGGCTTTTGCCCCTTCGGCATCGACGGTAATAAGGATGGCGACTGTACGGACGCAGGCGAAGCGACCGAGGCGGCGCAGGACTGCGACAACCGGAACGCAGCCAAGTCTCCCGGTGTGCAGGAGAACTGCACCGACGGCGCGGACAACAACTGCGACACGCTGACCGACAAGGCCGACCTCGACTGCAAGCGCGACCTGGTGGGTGACGCCACGGATTACCTGGGCGACAACGACCAGGATGGCGATGGCTACTGCCCGCTCGGCACCGACGTCAACAAGGACGGCGATTGCAACGATTTGGGCGAGAACATGGGCAGCGACTGCAACGACGCAGACCCTAAGGTCTATCGCGGCGCTCCCGAAAACACGGTGGCGCTATGTAAAGACAACGTGGACAACGACTGTGATGGCAATGCGGACACGGCGAACAAAAGCGTAAGTTGCGGCATCTTCGTCGATGACGATAACGACGGGTTTTGCGAGCGCGGTCAGGACAAGACCTTCGATGGCGATTGTCTGGATGGTGGCGAGCAGACCGCGGCGGTCGACTGCGATGACGCTGCACCCACGGCGTCTCCGATTCGGATCGAGCTGTGCACGGACGGTATCGACAACAACTGCAACGGTCTCGTGGACTATCTCGATAGTGCGATCTGCGCCTGCGAGGACGACAGTCAATGCAACGACGGCGTCGCTTGCACCATGGACACGTGCACCAAGAAGAAGTGTAAGCACGATCCCGTCGCGATGTGCATGGATGGCGGCGTAATGCCGGTCACAGACGCCGGCGGCGATACCGGCGGCTCCGATAACGCGGGATCCGGCACGGGAAGCAACGGTGATAACAGCTCTGGTTCCACCGGTTCAGCCAACTCGGGGGGAGTTGATGCTGGCGACGAGGTCTCAAAGAGCTCTCCCGATTGCAGCATCAACTCACACAGTCAGACGCGTATGTCGTGGCTAGGGTTGAGCGCAGCGCTGTCTTTGTTCATCATGCGCCGGCGTCGAAGGAGTGCTGGATGTTGAAACTGTTTCGTACTGCCCCCCTCTCCTTACTTTGTTTGCTTGCAAGTTGCGAAAGCCCCCCCAAACCCGACTTCTCCGAGGATGATGCGGGCGGGGGGTCCATGATGGATGCGGGCGGTAAGGACGGCGGGTTAGCCATGCCGGATGCGGGGATGCTTGAGGTAGATGCCGGGGGCCAAGTCGACGCAGGCTATGATGCCGGATTCGATGCGGGGCCGATGTTCGGTCTCGATGCCCGTCTGGAAAACCTGACGTGCACGGCGCTGGCGCTCGGGGACAACCCTCCTGCCTTACTGTCTGCAACCGGCTGCTTGAAGGCCGACGATCCGACCCAGCCCGTGCCGGCGTTGATCCCGTTCGAGCTCAACTCCGAACTGTGGTCGGATGGTTCGGACAAACGGCGCTGGATGGGTTTGCCTGACGGCACCACCGTGACGATCGGAGCCGACGGCGACCTGGCGTTTCCGATCGGCACGATCATGGTCAAGGAGTTTGCCTACGAAAACGTCAGGCTTGAGACCCGGCTGTTCGTTCATCATCCCGTGGTCCCCGCGACCGTACCGCCGACCGGTCAATGGAAGGGTTACTCGTATAAGTGGCGCGCCGATGGCAGCGACGCTGAGCTTGTCCCAGACGGAGACACCATGCCCTTCGATGTCATGGTCGGCAACAAAGCCAAGAGCTGGAAGATCCCCACCCGTATGGAGTGCATAACGTGCCACAACCCGGCCGTGGGGCAGACGATCGGGCCTGAGATCGGCCAGCTCAATCGCGACTATACCTACCCGAACGGCCGCACGGACAATCAGCTTACTACTCTCAGTCACATCGGCGTGCTCGGCCCCTTGGGCCCCGTTTCGACGCTGAGCAAGCTGGCATCTTATAAGGATGAGACGGCGGATCTAGACGCGCGCGCACGGGCTTACCTGCACATCAATTGCTCGATCTGCCACCGCAAGAATCCGCCGCCTGGCTTCAGTGGACCCGGAGAGGGACCTGACGAGTTCCGCGCCGGCAAGGCGCTGAGCGAGATGGGAATCTGCAACACTCCTCCCTCGATCCCAGCCGCGATCACCGATCTCGGGATGAGCCCCGACTCCAAGATCCTCTTTCCCGGCGAACACGAGAAGTCCGTGTTCTGGAAGCGTATGACCGTTCGAAGGAGCGCCGACAGTAACCCGGACCCCGCAGGCGCTCGCCAAATGCCGCCGATTGCCACGCGCTTGCGTGACGAAGCTGGTATCGAGCTGATCAAAAACTGGATCGAGACTTACGCCACGACTTGCACTCAGTAGGAAACGCATGGCACCGCAAGCTCCCAAGTATGTTTCGCCTCTGCTGTCTTGGGGGGTTCAGTTTCTCCTGCTAGGTCTCGGGGTCCTCTTACTATGGTCTGGGCGCGCCGAAGCGCAGCTTCAGACCTTTCGTCTCGATCGCTTCGATCCCGCGCCGGCGCTCAATGATGGCCTAGCGCTCTCCTTACCGAGCACGCTCGGACACCTGAGACCCTCGGCGCAGCTTGTGCTCGACTATGGTCGACGCCCGCTCGTCACCAAGGGCTACATGGCCGACACCAAAGAGGTGGCGATCATCTCCGATCGGCTGAATGCCCACGTGGCACTGGCGCTCGGCCTAAGTGAACGCGCCGAGGTGTTTGCGCGTTTGCCCGTGGTGTTATTCCAGCAGGGCGATGCGCCGACGCCTGGTGGCCGACGCTTCAATGAGCCGAGCGCGGCTGGCCTGTCCGATCTGACGCTTGGCGGATCTTACCATCTGTCGGGTGACGAAAAGCGGGGCCCCTCGCTCGCCTTGAATGCCGCGCTGTCGCTGCCGACGGGCTCGCGCAAGGCCTTTGGCAGCGATGGCAGCGTCGGAGGACGCGGCACGCTTTCGTTTGCCCAGGCCTTTGAACACGCAACGCTCGCACTCGAATCCGGCATGGCCTATCGACCTGAGCGTCAGTATGGGTCTCGCGCGATCGGCACTGAGTTTTTGTACCGCGCGGGCCTGCATGTGCCTGTCGGCGCGCGCACGCGGCTGATGCTGGAAGCCAATGGTGCATCGAGCATCCTCGATAATCAGTTCTTCAAGAAAGACGCACGTCCACTTGAAACCCTGCTCGGTGCGCGCGCGCATCTTGGCGGCGGGATTCACGGCACGCTAGGCGTGGGCGTCGGTCTGCTAGCGGCCCCAGGCGTGGCAACGCCGCGCGCTTTGCTCGGCATTGGTTACATGCCGACCGCGGACGAAAAACGCCGTTCCGCAACACCTGAGCCTGTCACCGAGGCGGAGCCCGAGACGCCGGTCGATGCCGATCGAGATGGCGTGCTTGGCAGCGCGGATCAGTGTCCGTCCGATGCGGAAGACCTCGATGGTTTCGAGGACAGCGACGGCTGCCCCGACGAAGACGACGATCGCGATGGCGTGCCGGATGCGCAGGATCGCTGCAAGGCGGAGAGCGAAGACATGGATGGCGATCGCGACGACGATGGCTGTCCGGAAGAGGCGCTGCCGCTCACGCCGGCACCGGCCGCATCGCCCGCCCCGATGGCCGCTCAACAGACCGCGGACGGCGAGGCGCCAGAGCCCATCCACTTTGGCACCAACACGGCAGGATTGACGGCCGAAACGCGCGAGGAGCTGTGGGCAGCGATGCGCTGGCTCGCGCGCCATCCTGGCACGTACAAGCTGACGATCGAGGGCCATGCCAGCTCCGAAGGCACAGAGGAGCGCAACCAGCAGCTCTCGCGTGACCGCGCGCTGTCCGTGGCGCGCTGGCTTGACAAGCGTGAGCCGTGGCTGAAGACGCGCAAGGTCTACCTTACCGTTGATACCGTGGGCAAGAGCTCAAGCGAGCCCATCGCCTCCAATGAGACCGAAGAAGGACGGCAACAAAACCGTCGCGTCGAGCTCGAGCTCTCGAAGTAAGTGCACCTAGTAGGAGACGTCATGCAAACCAAACAACGCAGGATTCGTCGCTTCACGTGGTGCGCCGCATTGACTCTGACAGCGCTGCTAGCGAGCGCTTGTGCGGATGTAGTCGAGACGAGTGGTGACGCCGGGCCTGGCGCAGCGCCTGTGCGCGTCGCGGTGAAGACACTGGGTATCATCACACCCGCGTCCGTCAGTCCGACCGCCGACACGAACATTTCCTCCGATAACCCCACCTTCAATGCAGGTGGCGGGACGAGAATCGCGGTGGGGTCGGTAGGGCGTCGGCGCGGTCTAGTCAGGTTCGGCATGCTGCCTAGTCGGCCGGCAAACTCGAGCGTCAGTGCCGTCAGCGTCACCATGACGTTAAGCGCCGCAGGCATCGCTGTGGACGTACCCACCTTGGCGCTTCATCGCCTGACTGAAAGCTTCAACGAAGGAAACAACGCGGTTCCGTACGGCACGACCACTGCGGATGGCACCGTTTGTGTTGGTACGGGCACGACCTGGCTCAATCGCTCCTGCACTACCGACGCCTGGGGCACTGCGGGTGGATCTTACGCAGGTGCGAGCGCAAGCGCTTCGCTCACCGGCATCACGGCGGGTAGCACGATCACGTGGAACGGCGCCGGTCTGGTCGCGGACTTGACGGCCTGGTACGCGAACAGTGGCGACAATCATGGTTGGGCGATCATCAACTCGCTTGAAGGTACCGCGAACACCGGACGCGCCTTGGACTCACGCACGGGGGCGACGCCGCCCACACTTTCGGTCACTTTTACCTGCGATAGTGGCTTCGTTCAGAGCGGCAACTCCTGCGTCGCCTACAACGATTGCAGCGCCGGCTCGGGCAACACGCAGTGTCAGGTTGGCGTCTCCACGAACGTCTGCATCGACGACGCGCCACCCAGCTCCAGTCACACCTGCGATTGCGCCCCTGGCTTCAGCGGCGATGGCACCACCTCTTGCGCCGACATCAACGAGTGCAACGTCAACAACGGCGGTTGTGACGCCCTGACGACGTGCACGAACACGCCCGGTTCGCGAACCTGCGGCGCCTGCCCGAGCGGCTACACGGGCAATGGCACGGTCGGCTGCACCGACATCGACGAGTGCTCCGCCAATAGCGACGGCTGTGACACCAGTCCCGAAGCCTGCGTCAACAGCGCGGGTAGCTTCGGCTGCGTCTGCCCGGCCGGATACTCAGGCTCGGGTGTCGGTGCTTCGGGCTGTGGCGACGTCGACGAATGCTTTCTCAATACCGACAACTGCAACACGAACGCCACCTGCACGAACAACACGGGCAGCTTCAGCTGCGCATGCAATGCGGGTTACGCGGGCGACGGCGTTCTTTGTGTGGATATCGACGAGTGCCTTGGCAATCCCTGCGGTGCCAACGGCACCTGCTCGCAGCTTCTGCCACCGCTCTACACCTGTGATTGCGTGGCCGGCTACGCGTTCAACGGCACTACCTGCGTGGTCGATAACGAGTGCACACTCAATCTCGACAACTGCGACCCCAACGCCACCTGCGCGGATCCCTCTGCCGCACTTGGCAACTTCACCTGTACTTGCAACACAGGGTATTCGGGGAACGGCACGACCTGCACAGACGTCAACGAGTGCGTTGCGAACACGGACAACTGCGACGCGAGCGCAGCGTGCGCCAATACGGTAGGCAGCTTCACTTGCACCTGCAACAACGGTTACAGCGGCAACGGTGTCACGTGTACTGATCTGAACGAGTGCGTGCTCAACACGGACAACTGCAACGCCAACGCGACCTGCACGAACAACACCGGCAGCTTCTCCTGCGCGTGCAATGCAGGCTACAGCGGCAACGGTGTCACCTGCGCTGACGTCGACGAGTGCGTCGCGAATACCGACAACTGCAACGCGAACGCAGCTTGTTCCAACACGATCGGCAGCTTCACCTGTACCTGCAACACGGGTTACGACGGTAACGGTGTCACTTGTACTGATCTAAACGAGTGCGTGTTGAACACGGACAACTGTGACGCCAATGCAGCCTGTACCAACAGCATCGGCAGCTTCAGTTGCGCTTGCAATGCGGGCTACACCGACAATGGCAATGGCACCGTGTGCACCGACATCAACGAATGCACGGCCAATCCCAACATCTGCGGCGCGGGCCTGGGCTCGTGCACGAATAACTCGGGCTCCTATGCCTGCGCCTGCAACCCCGGTTACGTGAACACCGGCGGCGTGCCGAGCGGCGTGTGCACCGACTTGAATGAGTGCCTCGACGACAACGACAACAACTGCAACGTCAACGCCACCTGCACAAACACCACCGGTTCCTTTACCTGTGCGTGCAATCCGGGCTACCTCGGCACCGGCGTCGCGTGCTCGGATGCTGACGAGTGCGCAACCGGCACCGACCTCTGTGATGACAACGCCGTCTGCGCCAACACCACTGGCGCTTACACCTGCGCTTGCAAGGCTGGCTTCACAGACAGCGGTAGCGGACGCCAAGGTGAGTGCCTCGACAACGATGAGTGCGCCTCGGACGCGACCAACGACTGCAACGCCAACGCAACCTGCGGCAACACGGTCGGAAGCTTCACCTGCGCCTGCAACACAGGCTATGCAGGCGACGGTCGGCTCACCTGTAATGACGTCGACGAATGCGTGCTGGGCACGGACACCTGCAGCGACAACGCGACCTGTGCCAACACGACGGGCTCGTTTACCTGCACGTGCAACGCCGGCTACTTCGGCGACGGCGTCACCTGCGCGGATATCAACGAGTGCGATCCGACCAATGCTCAGAACGCCACGAACGAGTGTGACGAGCATGCAACCTGCGTCAACGACGTGGCCGGATCTTACCGTTGCGAGTGCTGGCCGTCCTACAGCGGCAGCGGCATCACCTGCATCGATGTGAATGAGTGCCAAGCGGCGACGGATACTTGCCGCGATGATCAGGTGTGTACGAACACCGTGGCGGTGGCCAGCACCGAGCCGGGCTTCACCTGCAGCTGTCCGTCAAACCAGAGCGAAGATCCGGCTGCTACGCCGCTCTGCGCTGTGCGCTGCGGCGATAGCCTCAAGCACAACACGGAAGGCTGCGATGACGCCAACACGGCACCAGGCGACGGCTGTGACACCAGCTGCGCGGTCGAGCCCGGTTACACGTGCGCAGGCACGCCGAGCACCTGCATCAACACCTGCGGGGACGGCTTCATCGACATGTTCGAAGAGTGCGATGAGGGCGCGAGCAACTCGGACAGCCTGCCGGACGCCTGCCGTACGAACTGCCAGCGCGCCGAATGCGGTGACGGTATCATCGACACGAGCGAGACGTGCGACGATGGCGCCGAGAACGTCAATCTACCTGACCGCTGTCGCTTTGACTGTCAGCTGCCCACCTGCGGCGATGGCCTCAAGGACGCGGACGAAGAGTGCGACGACCGGGCTGCGAGCGAGGGCATTGCTTGCACCGCGTGCGTGATCGAGCCTGGCGCCGTGTGCCATGATCTCGGCGCAGACAAACCTAACCATTGCCTTGTCGAACCCGACGCGGGCGTCCCGGATGCCGGCGCGCCTGAGGACGCTGGCAACTCGAGCCTCGACGCAGGCAATGGTCCCGTCCCGCGCAACGACGGCGGGATCGCCCCCGATCTGCCCGTGCCCACCGGCACCTCGGCCACCGGTTGCAGCGTCTCCAATACTCAGGGCTCGGCGGCGCTGCCCGCGTGGCTCGCCCTGAGCCTGGCGCTCGGCCTTACTGTTCGCACCCGCCGTCGCTCCCGCATCGGCTAGCGCAGTGGCGCACAGGCCGCTGCGCGGGCGACCGACGCCGGGTGTGCGAAAGCGAGCTCAAGCCTCAGGCTTGAGGTAGTGGGCCATCTGACCGTCGATCGGCAACTGCAGCGATTTGGTGGTGAGATACTCCTCGAGCCCGTACACCCCGAGCTCGCGACCGATGCCCGACTGTTTGACGCCGCCGAACGGTGCCAGCGTGTTAAAGGGGCCGCCGTTGATGTCGAGCGTGCCTGAATCGATGCGCCGCGCCACGCGGATCGCGCGCTCCACGTCCCTGGACCACACGGCACCGCCAAGTCCGTAGATGGTTCCGTTGGCGATGCGGATTGCGTCTTCTTCATCGTCGTAGCCGCTGATCGTGAGCACCGGCCCAAAGATCTCCTGCTGCGCTATCACCATCTCCGGCTTCACATCCGAGAACACGGTCGGTTGCACGTAGTAGCCGCAGGCAAAACCGTCGGGCTTTTCTGGGCCGCCGGTGATCAAGCGCGCGCCTTCATCGATACCTTGCTGAATCAGCGCGCGAACCCGCTCGTGCTGACGTTGGCTGACGAGCGGCCCCAGTCGCGTCTTACCGGGCGATGGCGCCACCCGAGGGTCGCCGAGCTCGATCGTGCTCTCCACCGCCTGCCGCGCCAACGCTTCGACTTCGCGCAACTTTGTTTTTGGCACGAGCATGCGCGTCCAGGCGGCGCAGGTCTGGCCTGCGTTGACATAGGCATGGTGCACGCCCGCGCTGACAACACTCAGGTCCGCATCATCGAGTATCAGGCAAGCAGCTTTACCACCGAGCTCTAGCGATACGTTCTTCACGCTCGCCGCAGCCTTGGCCATGATCTCGCGGCCCACCTGCGTGCTGCCCGTGAAAGACACCATGTCGACCTCAGGATGCGTCGTCATTGCGCCACCGATCGCCGGCCCGTCACCTGCGATGAAGTTGAATACGCCGGGCGGCAACCCTGCCTCGGCGACCAGCTCCGCAAAACGAAAGCAGCTCAGAATGGCCTCGTTCGCGGGCTTTACGATCGTCGTGCAGCCTGCTGCCAGCGCGGGGCCGAGCTTGGCCGTGATCTGGTGAATCGGATAGTTCCAAGGCGTGATCAGCGACACCACACCGCGCGGTTCTTTGAAAATGCGTGAATTACAGCGCTGTTCCTCGAAGGCAACCCGTCCCTCGAGCAAGAGATTGGCGTAAAAGCGCAAGGTGTTGGCAGGAAAACCCACCATGTACTGGCGCGTCATCGCAGCAGGTGAGCCGAGCTCCGAAATGATCAGCTCCGCAAGCTCGGCCGCGTGCTCGTCCATCAGCTCGGCGATGCGCAA
>JBBSJC010000015.1:0-34189 GCA_038257655.1 Polyangiales bacterium
CTGCCTCTCGTGTTTGAGCCCTTTCAGCAGGCGGACGCTTCAACCACACGACGACACGGTGGCCTCGGTCTTGGCCTTGCCATCGTCAAGCAGCTAATCGCGGCCCATGGCGGAAGCGTCACGGCACTCAGTGATGGGGTGGGGCTGGGTGCCACGTTCATCGCGCAAGTGCCAGCGCGCGTCGCTGCCGTCGCTCAGCCCGTGCGGCAGGAGAGTACGCGTCCTTTGCAAGCTCCGATCAATCTAGAGCACGCGCCCCCAAGCCTTGAAGGGCTGAAGCTACTCGTGGTGGACGATGAAGAGGACGCGCGCACACTCGTGGCCGAAGTCCTGAGCAAGCAGGGCGCCGAGGTTCATGTCGCCGCTTCGGTCGATCAGGCTTTGTTGATGTTCGCGCGCGTGAGACCTGACGTGGTGTTGAGTGACATCAGCATGCCTGTCACCGACGGCTACGATCTGATCAAAAGAGTACGCGCGCTCCCGGTGAGCCAGGGCGCTCGTACCCCCGCAGTGGCCCTGACTGCTTATGCTCGGGACCAGGACGCCCAGCGTGCGCTCGCAGCGGGGTACCAACATCACATGGCCAAGCCCGTCGAAGTCAACGTGCTGCTCAGGATCGTCGCCGACCTGGCCGGGCGTGGCTGACACTAAAACGTTGCCGTATTCGCGCAGAATAGGCTGACAAGGTACACGAAGGAATCTCGGCGGGCTGCTAGGGAGGCGTCCCGTGCAAGACAGCCCGATGCGATTCCACGCAGCGGGGATCCTTTGCAGGCGAAGGCCTTGGCGTCGAAGATCGACTTGCAATCACCCTGTTGGATCTCCTCGTAGCAAGCGTCATCCTCCGCTTCGGTCACACAGACGCCGCAAGCCTGCGCCGTGCAATCGATCTCGTCGTAGACCGCTGCTCCACAGCCGGGTTTGGACTTGAGATCGATGCAGCCTTCTTGATTGACAGTAAGGGAGGTTTCTCCGGCCTTTCTGTAGAAAGGTCCTGCGGGTGCGCCCTGTTCTGTAAACACGCAGGCTGAGCACGCACTATTGTCTCGTAACCAATCCTCACACGAGCCCGCCAAGTCGCAGTCCGCAAGCGCTTGGATCTGAGCGTCCGTGCAGACGTTCTGTGGAAGCGCAGACAAGGTCGGGACACGAGACACAGGCTTCGTCTCCCTCGCGCAGCTTTCGGTCTCGACTTCCGTTCCTGTCTCTGCGTCTGTTCCCGCGTCTGCCCCTGGTTCTCTTTCGTCATCGACGCTAGGCATGCCGGAATCAAGCGTGTCTTCCAGGGGAAGGTCGCCCGACGCTTTGTCTGAGCCGCAGGCCGCTGCCGACATGCTGATCACCGCGGCGCACAGGAGCGCGCCCATAACCTGTGCTTTGCGCGTGACCGCGGACAGGCGCGCTCGCGCGGGTCCAGTGGTGCCCGTGACAAGCTCGGCGTTTAATATTTGTGCGGACATGTGAAGCTCCGTTCCGATTTGTGAGCAGCGAGAGCTAGACGGTTGAAACCATCTACGCAGCGACCGCAGCGACCGCCCTGCGGCCGACGGCGCGTCAGCTCATAGGGCGCGTGGGGTGTGTTAGCGCAGATGGGCAGTGGGACTGCGCCTGCTGCGTCGGTTCGACAGAGTCAGAGCTCAGGTCGTATGTGACGACCGCTCGCGCCTTTTCGCATCCCGAAGG
Organism: Polyangiales bacterium; assembly: GCA_038257655.1. Classification (GTDB taxonomy): domain Bacteria; phylum Myxococcota_A; class Polyangia; order Polyangiales; family DASUME01; genus DASUME01. Next base: position 1,684 of record JBBSJC010000015.1, read on the forward strand.
TTCGATTAGGCTGCGGCTCGATGTCATCTGACCCCTCATCGTTGCACCTCTCGCGTGCGCCACGCGGCGTCCTGCTCTGGTGGCTCGCGGGCGCGATTGCCCTGTTTCACATCGCGACCGCTTCTGGCTACGGTTACTTTCGCGATGAGCTCTACTTTTTAGCCTGTGGCGAGCACCTGGCTTTTGGCTACGTCGATCACCCGCCCTTGATCGCCCTGGTGGCCGCGGGGGTGCGCGGGGTGCTCGGCCAGTCGTTGTTCGCTTTGCGTTTACTGCCCGCTCTTGCTGCCGGCGCAACCGTATGGGTCACGGGCGCGGTCACGGCTGAGCTGGGCGGCCGCCGTTTCGCGCAGGCGCTCGCCATGACCTGCGTCGCGCTCGCGCCGGTGATCCTGTCGCTCTGTACTTACCTTTCCAAGAACGCCTTCGACCTGCTGATCTGGGCCGTCGCCTGGTGGTTGTTCGTGCGGCTGCTCGAGCAAGAGACTACCCCGCGCTGGCTCGCCCTGGGCGCAGTCTTGGGCGTCGGACTCGAAAACAAGATCCTCGTGCTGTGCCTCGGGCTCGGCATCACGGTAGGGATGCTCACGCATCGGCCCGCGGCCTTCCGCACGCGTGGACCTTGGCTTGCTGGCATGCTGGCCCTGTTACTGTTTGCCCCGTACCTGGGCTGGCAGATTCTCCATGATTGGCCGACCCTCGAGTTCATGGAACGCGCACGAGCTCACAAAATGCTTGAGCTTGCTCCGCTCGACTGGCTTAGCGAGCAAGCGCTGCAGATGGGTCCGTTCAGCTTGCCTGTCTGGTTGACGGGGCTCGTCTACCTGTTGACTAGCGAGCGCGCACGCGCCCAGCGGCCGCTCGCGATTGCGTTCCTGACGGTCTTGGCCGTCTTACTTTTCAGTCACGGAAAGGGGTACTATGCAGCACCCGCTTATCTGCCGCTCTTCGCCGCGGGGGGCGTGGCCCTTGAGCGCCTGCCGCTGTTTCAGAGCTCTCGGTTGCGGGCAGCGCTACTGACAGTGCTCGTGCTCGGAGGCGCGCTCAGCGCTCCCCTCGCCAAGCCGATCCTGCCGGTGGAAACCTTTGTGCATTACCAGGCTTCGCTCGGCCTGAGCCCCGGTTCATCGGGCGAGCGGCACGAGCAGGGCGTGTTGCCCCAGTTCTTTGCCGACATGCACGGTTGGCAAGACCTGACCGCAACCGTGGCGCGCGTTTACAATAGTCTTCCCGCGCAGGAGCGCAGCGCGGCCTGTGTGTTCGGGGAGAACTACGGCCAGGCTGGCGCGATTGACTTCTTCGGCCCCGCTTACGGGCTACCTCCGGCGCTAGCGACCCACAACAATTACTTTCTCTGGGGCCCTCGCGGCTGTACGGGCGAGCTCATGATTGTGATCGGGGGAGAGCGCGAGACCCTCGAGCGGGAGTTTGAACGAGCCGAGCTCGCAGCAACGTTTCACTGTTCGCTGTGCAGGCCAGACGAGGACGATAAGCCGATCTGGATCGTACGTAATGCGCGGGTTGCGCTCGACGTGATGTGGCCGGACATGAAGCACTACGACTAGGATACTAAGATTGCTGTGGTCTAGGAGCTCTGCCGAGCAGCTTAGTGCCGTCCGCACCAGACCACGTCAGCGACCACGTATATGTCGTCGCCGTACGCGATGCTGCCGTCGCAGTTTTCGCAGCGCCCTGCGTGGCGAGCTTGGGTCCAGGCTCCGCCGTTGGGAGGTTTCGCGCGTACAGGCTCAGGGGCAGCGTTGCGACCGGGTGCGCTTGCAGCCCGCGACCTTCGCGGCACCGACCAGGCCTCGTCCACGCGCTCGTGCGTCAGGCGCAGGCCGTGCTTGCGGATCAGCTTGCAAGCGGTGAGAGCGGCGGTGCGCGCTTCTTCTTCGTGCGTGGTGGAGCAAGCGAGGTCGATAAGCTTTTCAGCCCGGTGAAGGCTCATGGGCCCGATTCTAGCGCATCGGCGCGTCGGTGGGGCAGGGACAGCCGCCGCCTACCCGTTCCCCCCAGCCGTGCATCGGGCGGCTGCGAGCGCCCATCTGTCGAGCACGCGGTAGTGATAGCGGTAGACCTCTCGAAATCCGACGTTCTCGTAGTAGGTCCGGGCTGCGTTCAGGCCCTCAGGGCCCGGGCGCGCCCGCGCAGATCCAATCTCGAATCGCGAACAGACGCTCATCTGACAACGTCAGAGAACCCTTCGGCATGCGGACCCCGAATGGCTCACCTGGCTCCTGAGCACAGCTTGCGCTCTGGCCGAAGTCGGCAGACGCTGTGAGCGCTCCAGATGAATTGGCGGGGGCAACCAGCTTCTGCCACAGCCAGCTGTTCGCTAGGGCCGGATTGCCACCGTCTGCATCGACCAACGGTAAGGTTGGTGCCTGGCACGATGGCTTGTCTACGAGTGCTGCGCGCAGGTCCGCCACGCCAAGCAAGCCAAGCCCCGACTCAGGCCTGTCTCCATCGTGACAGATGGACAGACCACAGGGCGATGCCTGCGTCAGAACCTGCGCCGCGGCCGCGTGTAACGCCTGAGGAGCGGATGAGGTATCCGCCGCTGCGCAGTCGAGTGCGCTCACCGCATCGACGTCGACATCACGGCCCGCATCCGTCGCCGGCGTAGCGGGGCCCCCCGCTGCATCCTCGCCGCATGCGAGCACAAGAAGCAGGGTGGTAGCTGCGATTGCTAATCTGGTCATTGGGTACAACCTCACGGGAACGAGCAGGAGACCTTCTGACCGACCGTGTCGCCGATCAGAATGCACATCTCTCCGGTGAGTGCCTCGTTCACGAAGCGCAAGTAGCCGCCGCTTTGATTGTCTACTTCGCACTCCCATTCCAGGGCGTCGCCAGGCTTCAAATCGAGGATGCCGCTGAACCCGCCGCCGGCGTTCGCCTTGAGGTCGGGAGCAGGGTTCTTCGTGACGCTGTTGTATTCGAGCACGAGCGGGTCATGCCAGTCGTAGTCTTCGTAGATCAGCTCGCGCTTACCATCGCGCTTGCGCCAGGCACTAAAGCGCAGGGTGCTCGCATGACGATGGCCGTACAAGCTCAACACGCGGCCAGGCTTGTCGACGACGCAGCTATACCGACCATTGGCGCCGAGCACCACGTGCTCTCCCGGTGCGATGTTCATCGCGATGCCGCCCGCGGCAAACATCTCGAGCGCGTGCTCTTTGACTTGGCTTTCCTCCTTGTACCAGAAGTTGATCCACGCCTCTTTCACGACCGGTGTCTCGCCAGTGTTGATGTAGTGAAGGTTGACCGTGAGATCCGTACGCGCGGCCAATGCGACGCCGAGCCCCACGTTCTCTGCTGGGATCGCCAGCAGCTCAGGGTTGTCCTTCGCAGGATTTTGGGAGCCTCCGAGACGCGGGCCCGCGTCAAACCCTACATCCAAGCCGCCGGTAGCACCCGACGCTTTGCTGACGATCAGGTGGTGGGAGCCTGGACGCATGCGGTACTGGCGGTTGAAAAAGAACACGTCCTTGTCGTTGCCCGACGCCGCTGGGAAGTAGTCATTGGATTCCTCACCAGGCTGCAGAACGTACTTCGCCGCGGGTTTCGCGTAGTCGCTCGGCCCTATCCGGATCTGAAAGCCCTTGTCCGGGGGCGGGGGTAGGATGCAGTACTCGTCTCCTGCGACGCCCGTCTTATAGGTGGGGTCCGCATCGATGCAGCGAATCGCAGAAGCGTTGTTCGTCAGCGTATCGAATGGCTTGCACATATTAGGTAATACGTTGCCTCCAGGACTGTACTTCAAGCCCTTTAGCTCGTAGGCGATGCAGTCTTCGGGAATGGGTAGATCTGAACCGGGCGGCGCTTCGGTTGAGCCGTCGTGAGCGTGACCCCCGCCGACGTGAGCGTCAGAGTCATGCGTGCCATCGCCGCTGGCACCGCCGCCAGGGTTGCCGCCGCTGGTGTCGCCGCCGGGGGCAGACCTTGTGTCGGCCGCATCCGTACAGGCCAGGGCGAGGAGCGATAACCCTGGCACTAGGCACGCTCGCAAGAAAGCCCGAGACAACGCAATCATAAGCACTCCAATCTAAAGAATTTGATTAGCGCAGCACCTTACTCCTGACCTGGCCCCCCTTGGCAAGTCCGGATAGGCAAAAGCAGAACGTTCGTTCAGAAATACAGGAAGATGCAGCATTTGCGCCTCGGCGAGCTGGGGACGCCGCCGAGTCAGAGCTGTCTATCCTGGCCGGTAGATGTGTCGTTACCGCGTACGTGCAGCGTCATCTTGAGGGTGGTCCTTACTCAGGTTCGTGCCTGCGTGTTTAGTATGCTTTTTCAGCGCGGATACCGTCGACGCAGTATGTTTTGTCCCAGTCCCGCGCCTGAAGCGTTAGCTGACGGCGCAACGCTGGTTGATCGGCGCATGCTAAGCGGCGCCTTAGCTCGCGCTGTCGCCACGGCTTTTGACCTTCGCTTCCAGCTGCGAAAAAAGCCTGAGCCAGCGCTCGCGGATGGCTTCCTTTGAGAAGCGCTGCACGTTGCGACGCCCGGCTTCTCCCATGGCGCGTGCCCGCGCCGGGTCACGCAGTAGCGCGATCATCAGGTCACTAAGATCGAGGTCCGAATACGCAAGGTGACCATCCACCCCGTCCGTGATGATCTCGGCGGGTCCGTAGCTGCAGTCAAGGCTCACTACGGGTGTGCCTTCTGAAAGCGCTTCGGCGAGACCCAGGCCAAAACCTTCAAAGCGCGAGGCGGCGACGACCACGGCCGCACGCCGCAGCACATCGGCCACGCGAGGGGCGTAACCATGGATAGACACCACGCGTGTAAGCCCCAACTGCGCGACAAGCTCTCTGAGCTCCTGCTCTTCTTCTCCCGAGCCATGCAGCTCGAGGCGTGCCTGGGGCACTCTTCTCTGTACGCGCTTGAAGGCCTTGATGATGCGCTGCAGGCCCTTGGTCTTGTGATAACGAGCGACCACCACCACCAGCTGCGGGTCGCGGGCAATCGACGCTGTGGGAGGATCGAACGGAGTCGTCGCGTTCGGAATGCAGTGAATCTTGTCGCTAGGGCCGAACTGCTGCTCGATGTCTTGGCGCTGCGCCTCGGTCAGAATAGCGAGGGCATCTGCCTGTTTAAAATTATGCAAAATGCCGGCGTAGGTAGGGCGTAGCGGGGCGCCCGGGCGAAACGGCGCAGTGTAGTGGTTGTTGTGAATGGTGAGGATACGATAGATGCCGGTGCCTTTGGCTGCGAGCACGGGCACGGCGGACCAGGGCGCATCGGCGATGATCGCGCAGGGTAGCGCACGCTGGGCGAGCTCGACGAGCCAGGCCGAGTAAAGCTCGGTGATACTGCAAAACACAAGCTTTTGTCCGTCCCTCTGAAGCAGCGTCACGCCGTCCAACTTTTCGTCCGGCGCGCTGAAGTGTTTGAGCAAATACAGGTGACCTTGCGCCGATACATATTGTTCGGCTGTTCCTCGCGAAACATCCGCCCCCGGTTCATCATCACCCGGGTGATCCCTCCCGCACTGGCGGAGAGGTTGAACATCGTCATTAAGACTTGCTTCATAGTCACTTGGCCCTAGGCATGCAGCGAAGCCTCATCCCGCAGTCGGGTTTGCCTCAACTAGCTCAAGGCGCCCGCTCAGCCTCATGCGGCCAGGCGCGGATAGCAGCTTCCGAAGGCGCCCACCAGTCAATATGATGGTGACAAGGTCTCAACCAACCCCGCACCTCCAGACACGTTGTGCTCTCAAAGTGCAGCTTCGATGTCGCGCAGGGCATCGATGAAGTGCATGAAAGCCGCGTACGGGCTTTCGTAGGGGCTGAAGTACGCATGCACGTCGCCATCGCTCCAAAACTTAGTAGACATATAGTAGACGTGGTCGCTGGTGGTAAGCTTGCGCCAGGCCTCGAGAAGCGCAGGGTTACCGTTTTGCTTGACGAGCACACCTAGCGCGTACAGGCGCGCAATCGCGCGTCCCTGCATCTCGTTCCCACACCACGCGGTTAGGTCGCGCTCCATGTCCGCCCACGAAGTGGTCCGCGCAAAATGCATCGGCGCCCGCTTGGGATAATGGGCGAGCACCTCCGAGGGCGTGCGAAAATCCCAGTCTGCATGGGCGAGCACAGCTTCGGGTAAGTGGCTGAGGAACTCGAAAATGCCGGTCTCTCGCCACTGATGCTCGCCGAACGTTTCGTAGTCCATGAACAGATTGAGCACATCGCCATTACCGCTGATGCGATGCACCCAGCCTGCAAACTTGTCGGCTGTTAGCGGGAAGTCTTCCCAGCCGCGATTCGAGAAGCGAAAGGCGATGTCGTCGGACAAACGGTAGTTTTTGAGCAGCAGCCCCATGGGGGCGTGGGCCGCAGCGTACTTGGCGCCGCCATCCTCAGTCGGCCCGTAGTCCGCTATATGATAGACGAAGTTGGGGCTGCGCCAGCCGATCACATCGTCGGGCCCTTCGGCCAGCATGCCTTGAAAGCCAAGCTCAGAGACGATGCGCCCGATGCGATCATCATAGATGAGCTCGGTGTTTCTAAAGACTTGGGGCGTGACGTCGAAGAGAGTTTGCATCAGCTCGCGATGCATCCGCACCTGCTCAGCAAACTCCTCTTCGTCATACAAGACGCTCAGTGAGTGGTAATAGGTCTCGCCCAGGATTTCGACTGCACCAGTCCGAACCAGGCGTTGGAAGCTCTCGATTACTTCCGGCGCGTAGCTGCGCATCTGCTCGAGTGCCACACCAGTGATCGCATAGGCGACCCGAAAACGTCCCTTGTAGCGCTCGATCAGGCGGAGCATCGCTTCGTTCGCGGGCAAGTAGCACTTGCTTGCCACCTTCTGCATCACCTGGCGGTTGAGGTCTTCGTCAAAGGGCAACGACGCTCGTGGACCCTTCAGCACGTTGTGCACGTCTCGCACGCGCACGCGGTAGGGTTGATGGACTTCGAAGTAAAAGCAGACCGATGACACGCTTCTTCTCCTCGCAGCGGGGGGCCATGAGACGATGGCTGTGATGCGCTTACAGCCCGAGGTGAACGCCCCGACTCCCACAACGTGGCACTTCGTGAAGCCGCTGACGCGCGCTATTTCGCCGCCCACGCCTGCGCACGCCCCTCGGGCGCTTCCAGCCTGCGCGCGTTCGACTGAAGTGCTGAACACCCGGCTGGTGGGCGCGCAGGATTTGGCGAGGCAGGATGTGTGCTTGGCTGCGGACAAGGCGCTGGAGTAAGCACGCGACATGCAAGAGCTCGTAGGCCGTCTCTTTGATACGTTGCCCTCGGTGGTCACCGCGGCGGCTGGCGCAAGTCCGCTCGTCTCAGAGCTCGGCTTGTGTTTGCTCGCCGCAGGCTTTCTCTCCGCCGTGTTCGAGCGGCTGCGCATTCCCACTATCGCGGCTTTGCTCGGTGCCGGTGTGCTCGTGGGTCCGGTCGGGCTCGGTCTCGTCACGCAAGCGGCGGATATCGAGACCATCGCCAGCCTCGGCTTGACGCTGTTGCTGTTCGTGATCGGGCTCGAAGTCAATCCGCGCTCGCTGCTCACGAGTGGTCGAACCTTACTGGTCACAGGTGCTGTTCAGGTGCCCCTGACGGTTTTGCTCGCCGCAACGGCGTTCTTCGGCCTTTCGAGCCTGCTTCCGCAGCAGCTCGCTGACAAGTACACCATTTTGTACCTGGCGCTCGCGTGCGCGTTTTCCTCCACCTTACTCGTAGTGCGCTTTTTGCAGCAGCATCGCTGGCTTGACACGGTCGCAGGTCGGCTCTCGGTGGGGCTGCTGATCTTCCAGGACATCTGGGCCATCGTGGTGCTCGCCCTTCAGCCGAGTTTTGAAGCGCCCGAGTGGACGCCCATTGCGCTCACGTTCGGCGGCATTTTCTTGCTCGTGGGTCTGGCGGCTGTCACGGCGCGCTACCTACTTTCAAGCCTGTTTAATGCGGTCGCAAAGCACCCCGATCTGATGGTTTCGGTGGCGCTTGCCTGGTGCTTCTTCGTGGGACTGGCTGGCGCCAACCTCGGTCGCCTGCTCGCGCTGTTCGGGATCAGTATCGACATTTCTGTCTCTTTGGAGATGGGAGCATTGATCGCAGGCATGATGCTAGCGTCTTCGCCTTACCATCACGATGTCGCCGCCAAGATTTCGAACTTGCGAGACTTCTTTGTCACGCTGTTCTTCGTCGCGCTCGGCATGAGCATCCCGGTGCCACGCGGCAGCGAGGTGCTACTGATCGCGGCACTGCTCGTGATCCTCACCTTACTATCACGGCTACTCGTGTTCTTTCCGCTGCTCTGTGCTACGGGGCTCGACCGTACCAACGCACTTTCAGCTTCGATTAAGCTGAGCCAGATCTCCGAGTTCTGCCTGGTCATCGTGTACCTGGGCGTCAAGGCCGGTCACATCGAGGCAGAGCTCGCAAGCTCCGTCATCTTTGCGTTCGTGGCCACCGCGCTGCTCACGCCCTCGCTGTTTCGTAGTTCGCGAACGCTACCGCAAACGCTTGCCCCGCTGCTCGATTGGCTCGGCTTCAAGTCCCCAGCCGAGCACGTTAGCAACACGGCACAGCACGGGCCGCCGCGCATCGTGATCCTGGGCTTTCACCGGGTTGCGTTTGCGTTGCTACAGGACCTCGGTCGCCAACATCCGGACTGGCTCTCGGACGTGCTGGTGGTGGACACCAACGTCAATGCGCACGCGGCCATTCGAGAGCTGGGCGCGCGCGTTTCTTACGGTGATGCAGGCAACGCTGAGAGCTTGCGCCACGCCCAGGTTGGGGCCGCCCAAGTGGTGATCTCCACCGTGCCTGACGAGCTCTTGAGCGGTACCTCCAACGAGGCGATCATCAAGGCCGTACGCTCGATCTCGCGCGACGTGCCGGTGTTCGCCTCCGCCTCGCACGGACAACAAGCGCAGGTGCTGTACGCGGCGGGCGCGACCTACGTCTATTCGCCCTCGGTCGAGACGGCCAACGGCGTGCTGGGCGCGCTCGTGGCGAGCCTGGAAGGTAAGCTCGACGACTTCCAAGTGACGCGCCTTGCAGCCTGCGGTCCACTCCTTGACCGCGGCGAGATCTTGCGCTGAGGTTCAGCCATGAGGTCGAGTTGTCTCTGACCTTACTATTGCCGATCGGCGGGGGTAATCGAGGTTCGCGGGAGACGTCGCCCCTCCAGCGTCAGCTCCCAGCCGACGCCACGGGCTCGCAGTTCGGAGGTGTAGATGGAGTCTTTGCGCAACGCCCGCGAGACTGCACTCGCCACGGCGGTCGCCAGCGCGAGTGGAAGCACGACCGCATAGTCACCCGAGAGCTCGAAGGCCAGGACCGCCGCCATGAGTGGCGCGTGCGTGCTCGCCGCCACCGTGGCTGCCATCCCGACCAGTGCGTAGCCGCCGGGTGCGCCAACCCCGGAGCTGAATAACAGATTGAGCGCGATGCCAAATGCAAAGCCCGTAGCGCCCCCTACGAGCAGCGTTGGTGTAAACACACCGCCCGGACTGCCGGAGGATACAGAAGCCGTGGTGGCCAGTGCTTTGGCGATAAGCAGGGCGAGCACCAAGCCTATCGACATCTGTGCGTTGATGATCTGATTGAGCGGCTCATAGCCATTGCCCGCGACTTGCGGCAGTAGCGCGATAAGTCCGCCCGCGAGCAGGCCACCGACCGCTGGTCGCCATGGTAAGGGCAGGCGCAACGATGGCTTGCGAAACTGGTCTTCGGCCCAGCTGAGCAAGCGCATAAAGACGTGGGCGACGAGCCCGCCGACCAAGCCGAGCGCGGCAAATGCGATGAGCTCATAGGGCGAGCTCAGCGTGAAGGAACGTTGTCCGTAAATCGGCCCTTCGCCCACCGCGAGTCGACTGATCTCGGCCGCGATCACGGTGGCCACGAGCACAGGCACCACCACATCAAGCACGATCACGCCCGTGACGACTTCGAGGACGAACAGTACCGCGGCAAAAGGCGTGTTGTACGCCGCCGCAAACCCGGCAGCCGTGCCAGCGGCGATCAGCCGACGCGTATCGGCGGGTGAGAGCCCCAGGCGGCTGCTGAACGTTTGGCCTATCGCACCACCGAACTGGATCAGGGGCCCCTCGCGGCCAAGCGAGCCACCCGCGACGATGGCCAGCCACGACGCGAGCGACTTGAGCAGGGTGATACGCAGGGACAGGCGCACGCGACCGAGCACGATAGCTTCCATCACGTCGCCGACGCCCTGACCTTGCGAAGAGCGCGCCACGACAAGGCCGATGTAACCGGCGGCAAGGCCCCCGAGCGCGGGCAGCAGTATGCGAGCCCAGATCGGCGCGTGGCTCATGGCCGTAACGACGTCGTCTGCGTCGGCGAGCGCGTGCAGGGGCACGGCGAGCAAGCCGCGGAAGGCAATCGCAAACGCTGCCGCACTCGCGGCCACCAACATGACGCCGACGGCGAAGCGGATGCGACTGCCAAGTGCTTTCGCGTGCGTCGTCTGTTGTCCGCGCTCCAGGGGCGCTTCGACGCCACTTCGGTCTGCCACGGCGAGAACTTACCAAAACGTACGCCCGTGGCCATACCCCATCCACGCGGGGCGCGTGCTGGGAGCGATTCGCCGACGGCTTTCGTGCCCCAGGAACCGAAACCACTCGGCCACGTCTTGATCGCGTAGGAGCCGCTACTTGATCGCGTAGGAAATGACACGAGGGTGCCCGCGGCGATACAGCGCAAGCGATAGATTGGGTTGCTCGCGCAGCCGGGAGTAGGCGCTGAGCATCCCACCTGCGTCGCTTAGCCTGATGCCGTTGACAGATCTTAGTACGTCGCCATTGTTTACACCCAAACGCTGCAATAGGGACCCAGGCCGCACCCCATACACGCGCATTCCGACGCGCCGCCCCCCGCGCGAGTAGGGAACAAACCGGGAGCCCTTGGCCCAGATCGCAAGCTTGGAAAAGGCTTGGTCGATCAAGGAGCCTGCCACTTGGAACCGATCAGAACCTAGCGAGCGGATCCCTTTATCCATCTCGACGGACGCTATCGAACTTTTGCTCGGCTTCTTGGGCTTCTTCTTGTTGAGAGCCTTTTTCTTCGTGGCCACCGGCGCTGGCGCGCTGACACGTTCGCTTGCGGCCAAATGCAGGGGCAGCGTGCACACCGAGCCGCCCGCCAGTTGCAAGTAGGCACGCGAAGAGCGCAAGGCGAGCAGCCGTGTATCACCGAAGGCGCTGCCCACCGGGACCACCTGGCTCTTGCCCTGCCAGCGAAACATCGCCAAGGAGCGCTCTGGTTTGCGCGCATTGACCACACTGCCCAACAAGCGCAAATCCCCTTCGCAGCGCACGGGAGCCGCGTCCACTAGCGCGACAGGGGGCGCGGGCGAGGGGACCGATACCGGGGCCACCTCCCACGAGAGCGGACCGGTGCGCGAATCGAATATGTTGCGCCGCAAGATGGCCTCGGCCAGCGCCCGTGCTGTCGCCCCGCGGCTGGTATCGGGCGTGTCTAGCGTGTCAGCTGATGACGCCGGCGACGCCGCGTTCGTAGCCTCGAACAGCACCTCCCCGCTCGCATGCACGAGTCGATTTACGCCGGTCAGGAGCCAAAAGATCGAGAGGCACAGCACGCCAGCAGCTGCCGCCACCGCTGCAAACCGTGTAGTTGCGCGCACCTGCATCGGTTGATCGTAGCAGTTTAGGAGCTTGATTCCCATTGAATACCGTGCTTGTCGGGAGGGCGGCACAATAGTTTGATGTCCAACTGATCGATGCTAAAGCCGAACTGGGCGTGCGCGTCAACAGTGCTGGCGGGTCACAAACCTTACTGTGTTGATCGCGACGGCCTCACGTGCGTGGCGCCGTTGCCCCTTGTGGCAACGGTACGACGTACCTACGGGCCTGTCGGGGCTGCACGATCGGGCCGCTGACCCAGGCAAGATCGGATGCGCTCAGCAGAATGACCACCCACCCACCCCCGTCCGGTAGCAGCCTATCCGCGGTTAAATCCGCGCGGCAAGAGCGAGCTTGTGCGAATAGGACGGGGGGCGCGAATGTTCGCCACACCGTGCCGCGCTTACTCTATTTTAGAAGCTCGTTTTGAGCTCACGCAGCGAGTGTTGGCCGCAGTGCCCACACATTTTCCCCGTAGCAATCTGAACATAGAAGGTGCCAACCAGTATGGGCGATGCAATGTTCAAGAGCCTGTCGCTTGTCGACGCAAGTGGCTATTTCATCATCGCGACCATTGTCGTGCTGCTCCTATTGGGCATCGTCTGTACGCTGCTGTTGCGTAGGCGCTATCGCCGCATGGAGCAGGAGCTGCACACCCATCCTGGCCTCGAGGTGTCCTTCGACAGCCCCGTGCTCAACCACATCGTGAGAGCCGCCATGGAGGCGCAGGCGCGCACGGCCGGCGAGATCAATACTCAGGCCATCATCGATCAGCACTTTCAGTCCGAGCTTCGTCGCCTCCTGTTGGGAGAGCGCTTCGTGAAGTCGGTCACCGGACTCTTGATCATCCTGGGGCTCGTGGGGACTTTCTATGGTCTTACGCTTTCGATAGGCCAGCTCGTGACGTTGCTTGCCGGTGATGCGGTCGCGAACACTGATCTTGCCGAGTCGCTGAGCCAGGGGCTGACGCAAGCGCTCTCTGGGATGTCCGTGGCGTTCTCCACGTCGCTATTCGGCATTGCGGCGGCGATCGTGATGACGTTAATCGGAGTCTTCTTCAACGTAGGTGATCACCGCACCGCCGTGATGATCCAGATCGAAAACTACATAGATAACGTGCTGCTGGCGGGAGCGGCACTAGCCCAGCAAGGCGTAGCGGGCTCGAGGTTTGCAGGCGCACGCGCAGGGGCTGTCCCAGACGAGCGCTTTGAGCGAGCGATCAACGGCTTTGGCCAATCGGTCTCGCGACTCGAAGGCGTGGTAGGTGAGTTCCATCAAGCACTGCAGTCGTTTTCAACCAGCACGCGAGAGTTCGGCGAGCTCAACCTGCACCTGAAAGACAACATTCAACGCATGAGTCTCAGCTTCGCGGATCTTAGTGACACGTTGAGAAAAGAAGTAGGCTCGTTAAAGGACCGCGAACGCGGATCGGTGAGGATCCATGAGGAATAGACGACGTCCGATGTTGGCCGAGGATGAGGCCGAAAACTTCTGGCCATCCTTTGCCGACCTTACTTCCACGGTGGCTCTGATTCTGTTTGTGTTGGTCTTACTTGCCTACATCCAGAATCTCATGAGCAGCAGGCACCTGGATCGCCTCCGGGCCGACCTGGGGATGAGCTCGAGACGCCTGGCTGCCTCCGAGCAGCATGTCAAAAGCTCTCAACGTAAGCTGCGCTCGTTGGCTGCCGAAATAGCGGCCGGCCAGGCGCAGCTGTCGTTGTCCGAGCAGCGGGTCGAGGACCAGCGCGCGCTCGTTGCGGAGAGCAGTCGCGAGCTCGACAGCTTGCGCTCGCAGCTTGAAGGCATCGCCGTGCTGCGCGTGTCGCTGCTCAGCAAGGTCAAGGCCTCGATCGAGGCCCAGCTGGCGACGCAATCAGGGCGTGCGCCCTCGTTGTCTATTTCGGATAACGGAAACATCGTAATCGGCGAAAAGCTGCTGTTCGAGTACGACTCGTACGCGGTGAAAAGCGAAGGCAAAAGCCTGCTCGCGCTGCTTGCTACCGCGTTTGCCAACGTGCTCGCCGATCCGAGCATCCGCGACAGCATCGATGTGATCCTCGTCCAAGGGCACACGGACGAGCGCGGCTCCTCCACCTACAACCGGGAGCTGTCTGCTAAACGCGCCAATGCCGTCGTCAACTACATGTTTGAGGCTGACCCCACGTTGGAGCATTCCTACGGGCGCTACTTCGCCTCGAGCGCGTATTCGGAGTTCCGCCCGGTGGCGGAGGCTCCCGCCGAAGCGGCTCACGAGCAAAACCGACGGATCGAGATCTCAGTCGTGCTCAAGGACACGCGCGTTCGACAAGTGATCGACGAGTACATGCATGGGGTCGACGCGTCGCTGCGGCCCGTCGTCCCGCCTGGTGCGCCTTGAGTTAAGGGCACGATAGGGCAGGGCGAGACCTCCGCCGCGCTGCAGCCCTACCTATAGATCCCAGAGGTACACGGCTTCGCAGCGGGGCGTGGCGCAGCGCTGCTGCTGAATGCGCACGTTCTTGAGGCCCATCATCGCATACACGATGGCTCCGCTCTGGCGGTTCATCTCGCACACGAACGGGTGGTGGCCCGCCCAACCTTCGACCGTATGCGCGGTAAAGTTGGGGGCTTTGTGCACGATCGTGACCGTGCCTGTGTCGTAATGCATATCCCACAACTTTTGCACGTAGCGCGCGTAAAGCGGCGGAGTCGCCATCAGCCCAAACAGCTTGCCGTAGATCCCGCGCAAGGTCTGGTTCAGCACGGTGCGTGCCGCGTCCCGTGCGAGGTTCGTACGATTGACGTCCGGCTGCAACGCAAGCAGCGCGTCGAGCATGTGATGGTAGGTGAGCGCGTCGTACCAAGCCGAGGTGAGCGCGCCAAAATGCGGGGCGGAAAAGTTGAGGCCGCGCGATAACTCCGCCGGCAGCGAGTCGAACGCCTGGTGCACGGCAGAGGCGCCAAAGGTGCGAAAGAGCCAGGGGCTGATTTCTTTCAAGACCGCCCCCTTGAAGCGGGCCGCAGCCGGTGGGTTACGTGACTGCCGTAACGTGGTGTCCTCCCGAGTGACACAGAATATCCCAGTTATGGGCTGTCGTGTGTCGGGAAACTCTGGCTCCCTCCCGCCCTCTCCCGAGCCGCCCTCTTCCGGTGCGCGCTGGGGGGGACAGGTCGGTGCTGCGGATACCGTAAGGATGGCGTCCGTCACCGTGCGCGGCCGATGCCTGCAGGCGCGGTGGTCACACCGGCCGATGGGTATACTTAGGTGTGTAACCGGTAAGTCTATGATCTTGCTGATAAGCTACAGCAAAACGCACTAACTATACTCTTTGGGAAAGTGAGTCTTTTTAAGGTCGCGTGTCTAAAAATGGTGTTGATGATCACCGTACACGGGTGTCTATGCCGCGTGTTTGGTGCGATATATTACGGATGCGTGTCGGTGTCGTGATCACATGGGAAAGTAAGCTAGTTTTGAGCGTCTCCTTCCCCCCCCAGGAGCTCTGCATGGCGACGTTTGATTTCGCCGGCGGTCTTTCCGCCGATCTGTTTCATGATATCGATGATCCGTTTAGCGGTTCGGTGCCGATTCAAGACATCGAGAACACGGTGCAAGGCGAGCCTTCAAGCGCCGAGGAAGCACCCGCTCCTTTTGGCGAGCAGGCGAGCGTGGCGGACGCGATCGACGATCCATTTCAGACCGAGTGCATGGCGGCGGCTGCACTTCCGCGTCAATCGGGCTTGATTACCCTACCTGTACCGCTATTTGCCCGCCGCGAGCAGTCCGCACGCCGCCGTGTAGGTTGGTCCGAGCGGGCCTTGGTGCTGGGGCTCTCAGGCATCATCATGGCTGCTTCGTACACAGCCGTGCGCGAACACGCAGAGGATCCGCGCTTGGCGGTGTGGCTCACACGCGGAGCTGCGCTTTGGTCCGCTGTGGGGCCGAGTGATGCGATGATCGAAGCCGAGCCGAGCCCGCTGCAACGCTCTCCCGCCAAGCGCCGGCAGCCACTTCTATCCGCGGTGTCTGCTGGGCCTGCAGTATCTGCTGGGCCTGCAGTATCTGCTGCGCTCGCCACGGGCTCACGCTCAGGGGCTGTGGCTGCACTGTCATCACAGCCTGACTCGGCTCCTACGCTGGCCGCTGTTGCGTCGCCGGTCGCTTCTGGGAGCGAATTTGTCGCACCACAGCCGCTCGTGGAGCATGCCGCTCAAGCGACTGCCCCGCAGCAGCTTCCGGAAGTCGTGTTCTCATCCCCAAGCCGCGCGCCTGCAGCCCGTGCGCGCCGGGCTGTACCGCCCCTCGTCCCGCCCAGGGCCGCGATGGCGGCCGCGCCATCCCGTGCGACGCCCTCCCACGCCGAGCGCGGAGCGCAGGCCAATACGGCGCGCGCCGAAGCGCGTGTTTATTACGCCGCGCGCCAGTACGGAAATGCAGTCGCTGCCTACGAACAAGCGGCCAAGCTCGACCCCAACCACGCGCTCACGTTCGCAGGTCTGGGTGCCGCACGACTGCAGCTCGGTGATACCGATCGAGCGATTAAGGCCTACCAGCGCGCCGTGCAGCTGTCGCCCTCGAGCGTGGTGCTGCAGACCGGTCTCATCCACGCCTACCTGCGGGACGGCGATACGCGAAGGGCCCGCGCTAGCTGCCACCGCGCCCTTGCGCTCGATGCGCAGCACGCTGCAGCCAAGGCAGCCTGCTCCTCGCTGTAAGCCGAGCTGTCTGCCAACCGTTTCGATGAGTTAGCCGCAGGTGTGACAGCTGAGCTTAGTGACACCAGGTGGGACTTTGGCCCACGCAATGCTGCGCACAACGTGTTGCAGCGAAACGCGCGCGCTCGCCCCCAAACCGTAAGGTGAGCGGGCCGCTGTCGGCGGACGAACGCGACTTGCGTGGCGCAATACACGCCAGTTCGGCTACCATCATGAGATGCAGGCGCGTCCGGTGACGATCGATGTCAGTGACTGGCCGCTGGTAGTCGTTCAGTCCTCGACCGTCGAAAGCGACGACGAAATGCGCGCCTTTTGCATGCGATACAACACGTTGTTGCGGGCCAAGGCCGAGCCATTTGTACAGATTGCAGATCTACGCGAGGTGCGCGCCATGAGCCCCTCGCGCCGTAAAATCCTTACCGAGAGCATCAAGCAGAACGAGTCGTTCACGCAGCAGTACTGTCGTGGCATCGCGCTCGTCTTCGACTCGGTGCTGCTGCGCCATTTGCTCACGGCGATTCTGTGGCTCAAAAATCCGCCTTACCCGCACCGCGTCTTCAGCTCGATCGCCGATGCCAAGGCCTGGGGGCGCGAACAGCTCACGCCCATGCCCGTGCGCGCGCGCTAGGGCTCGCGCGAGCGTGGCGATTTTGCAGAAAATGCCTGGGCAAGCGCCTGCAATGGTCGGCCTTGTCCATTTTCGATGCGCCCTGGTCACAAGGCGGTTAACGTCTGCAGAATGCGAGTAGAGCTTGAGCATCTCGATGCACGTGGGCTGTCGGTCGACCTCACACCGGATCAGTCCATCGCCCAACAGACCGGCGCCCAACAGACCGGCGCCCAACAGACCGGCGCCCAACAGACCGGCGCCCAACAGACCGGCGCCCAACAGACCGGCGCCCAACAGACCGGCGCCCAACAGAAGATTCGGATTGTCTCCGCCGCGGCTCTTGCCGGTGTGTTGGAGCAGACCGGTGCCACCACTCGCATTTCGCCGTTGGTGGCCGAGCAGCTCGTGCTCGACGCGCTTGCGCTCGTGTTCGGAACTGTGCTGTTGCGCGAGCAAGGTCAGGCGACTTTCAACGATGCCCGTGCGGTGATCGAGAAGGATGCACAGCGCACGGCGATCGATTTCGAAGCGGCTTCGGTTCACGCAGCCTCGCTCGGTGTCGACGTCGGAACGGTCCATGTGCGGGGCGAAACGCGCATGCGCGAAATGCGTCTGTGGGTGCGCGACGGGGAAGGGCAGATTGACGCAGCGCAGCTACAGGTCGCTCATATGCACCTGCGGTTAGGTAGCGTGGGCATGTCAGCCATCCAGCTGAATGCAGAGCGCGTCCAGATGGCTTGGGGCGCGGAAGGCTTCCGGCTGGAAGCTGACTTGGTTGCGGCACCGCAAGTGGAGCTGACCGCAGGAGCTCTCAGGCTGCATGCCGAGGGCTTGGTCTTGCACGCCTTGCGGGTGCATCCGGGAGACATTTCCTTCCGCGGAGCCGAGCTCAACGCGGCCCGGCTCGACTTTAGCTTTGCCGCCCGCGACGCCGAGGCCGAGGTCACAGAGCCGGCTTCGATCCCTTCCGAAAATCGCGACACGCTGCCCTCGAAGCCCAAGGTGTTCGATTTCGGTCTGCTCGATGGGCTCTCGGGGGAGCTTAACGTGGACGCTGCGGTCGACATGAGCGTGCCGGTGATCGGTCGCCGCCGCGCGACACACCGGCTGCGACTGGGGATCGAAGACGGCAGCATCGACTACCGCGAGCTCGAGTCCAATCTGTCGGGCCTCGAAGAGTCCCTGCTCGATTTTTCCGTGCGCAATGGCGCGCTGGTGCTCGAGCTGGGCATTCCACTTCTGCCCACGCGCGGTCTTGGTAAGCCCCTGGTGTTATGGGATCTCGGTCCCGACGACTATAAGCTCGCTGAGCGTCGGCGCGTGAGGTTGTCGGTGTTGCCCAGCTACCGCCTGGCAGGCCAGGAGCGAAGGTCTGAGCCGCCGCGAAAGTCCGAGCCGCCGCGTGATCCGGAGTCGAGCAGCAGTTTTGCCCTGCGCAGTCTGGACCTCGAAAACATCGATGTGCGCATGACGCTCAACGCGTTGCCCGAGCCGATGGAAAGTATCATCCGCTGGCTTGCATTCGCGAGCTTGCAAGCCCGCGGCGCGCTGCATCACGATCCGCAACAAAGCGGTGTGGCGCACGAAGGTGCTGTCGAAGCGCAGCTCACGGGCCTCGACCTCGGGCTTGCGGGCTTGCCCGTTGGCACGTCCATACTCGACCTTTCGCGGCTGCAGCTCGCAGAGCTAACATCTTTGCACGTGGGCTTTTTGGGGCTGACGCCCACCCGCGTGCAGGCCGAGCTCAAGCGTCTCGTGCTCAGCACCATGCAGCTGCGGGGCTGATCCAAAGCGAGCTTTCAAGCGCTGCGGCCGGTCCTATCCCGACCTCTACCGACGACTACGCCCGGCTGCGTCCCTACTAAGGTTACCGATCGCGCCGTTCACTATGTGTTTAGCGAAGATGGTGCCGTGATGCAGATCACGGGGATGGGACCTTGGAAGGTGGAGCTCAAATGATGCGCGTATCGCTGCTGTTGCTGTCGTGTTTGCTGTGGGTGAGCGCCTGTACGGCTGCCCGTACCAACCAGGCGAAGGTCACCTTGGACTCCAAGGCTGCCGCCCCTCTGCCCGCCGCGGCCAGCACAAGCCCGGGCCCTGTGCCGCCGTCTGCGGCCAAGCGACCGTTTCAAGTCAAAGCGCCCCACGGCGCGGTACGCGATGACGAGTACTACTGGCTGCGCGACGACTCCCGTGAGAGCGGCGAGGTACTCGCCTATTTAAACGCTGAGAACGCCTACACCGATGCGGTAATGAAGCCCCTATCCGGTCTGACTCAAACCTTATATCAGGAGATCGTTGGTCGCATTCAGCAGGACGACGCTAGTGTGCCTTACATCAAGCGCGGTTATTGGTACTACACGCGCTTTGAACAAGGGAAAGACTACCCGATCGTCGCCCGCCGCAAACAGCGCATGGACGCGCCCGAAGAGGTGTTGCTCGACCAGAATAAGCTCGCTGAGGGTAAGGGTTACTTTCAGATCGGTGCATGGGAGGTCAGCCCCGACAATCAGTGGCTTGCGTTCGCACAGGACGACGTGGGACGCAGGCAGTACACCCTGCGCGTCAAGAACATTGCGAGTGGCGAGACGCTGCCCGATGCCATCGTCAGTACATCGGGGGACGTGGTGTGGGGAGATGACAACCGCACACTTTGGTATGTGGAGAACGATCCCATCACGCTCTTGACCAAGCGCGTCAAGACCCATCGCCTGGGAGACGCGGCGGCCGACGCCTTGATCTACGAGGAGAGCGATGACTCCTTTTACATGAGCATCGCTCGCACGCGCTCAGAGAAGTACATCTGCATCGGCGTGTACGCGACCCTGACCAGTGAGCAGCGCTGTACCGAGGCACGGCGTCCCGGCACCTTCAAACTAGTGGCAGCTCGGCAGCCTGATTTCGAGTACCACGCCGACCACCTCAAGGGGCGCTGGGTGATCTCGACTAATTGGAATGCGCCCAACTTTCGTATCATGACCGTGGCCGAAGGAAACTGGGAAGATCGCGCGCGCTGGAAAGAGCTTGTGCCCCACCGAGAGGATGTGTTCATCGAGCAAGTGGAGCTATTTGATAGCTTTTTAGCGATCAACGAACGCTCCGATGGTTTGCGACGGCTACGCACGCTCGACCATAAAGGCAAGAGTAAGTTCGTCGCCTCAGATGAGCCGGCCTACACGATGGCGCTCGATGTCAACGCGGAGCCTGGCACCAAGTGGCTCAGGTATACCTATACGTCGTTGACGACGCCTAACACGACCTATGAAGTGCACGCCGACAGCGACGAGCGCAAGCTATTGAAGCGCGAGCCGGTCTTGGGTGGCTACGATCCCGAGCAGTACCAGACCGAGCGTCTGTGGGCACCCGCGCGCGACGGAACGCGCATTCCGATTTCGCTCGTCTACCGTAAGGGCTTTCAGAAGAACGGCACGGCTCCCATGCTGCAGTACGGCTACGGCAGCTACGGTCTCTCCATGGATCCGCGCTTTTTCGTGTCCCTCGTCAGCTTGCTCGATCGCGGTCTAGTGTACGCGATAGGCCACGTGCGCGGCGGGCAGGAGCTCGGACGCAAATGGTATGATCAGGGCCGGCTGCAGAACAAACGCAACACCTTTACGGATTTTATCGACGTCACCGGCTTTCTCGTGGCGCAGGGATACGCCGCCAAAGATCGGGTGGCGGCGATGGGTGGCAGTGCGGGTGGTCTGCTGATGGGCGCGATCGCCAACATGGCGCCCGAGTCCTACCGCGTGATCGTGTCCCAGGTGCCCTTCGTCGACGTCGTGACCACGATGCTCGATACGACCATCCCCTTGACGACCAACGAGTACGGCGAATGGGGCAATCCCGGGCAGAAGGAGGCCTATGACTATATGCTGACTTACTCGCCTTACGACAGGCTCGAGGCCAAGGCTTACCCCGCCATGTACGTAGGAACGGGGCTGTGGGATTCGCAGGTGCAATATTATGAGCCCGCTAAGTACGTCGCCCGCCTGCGCGCCAAGCGGACAGACGAGCACGCGTTGGTGATGCGCACCAACATGGAAGCGGGGCACGGTGGAAAGTCGGACCGCTTCCGCCGTCACGCTGAGGTGGCCGAGCAGTACGCGTTCATGCTCGACCAACTCAAGGCGCGTGAACCCGTCAGCAGCCACTGAGTGTCGTGTCCTAAAGCACCGAACGGCTTGAATCCAAGCCGCTCACGCATCCACTTGCCGACTTGGTGTGGCGCTACGAATGCACGGCCCTGGAGCTGGGCCATATTCGGCTCGTTACGGCACCGAGGCCCCATTGGGCAGGTCACGTCGTCGGGTTTTGGGAGGGAGATCTGCTCGTGGCCCAGGAGGATGGTAAGGTTGCCATCTTCGAGCACGAGCGCTTCGGCGAGCGCCTGCTTGAGTGTGCGGTCGATGGCGCGCACTTCTTGGACGCCCTCGTCCTGTTTATGCAGATGGTGCTCGAGCGTGAGCGCTGGCTCAATCGTATCGATGAAGCAGCCAGGCTTTGTGCGAACCAGGCGGGAAGCCTAAGCTGCGAGGCGTTTTACCTTGGTATGCTGAGTTACCTCGAGTACGGGGCAGTAGACCACGCTCAGGGGACGGTGGTGGCATGACGAGTCAGGAAGTCAGCGCCGGGGAACTAGAAGCACAGTCTGCGTACGAGTTTGCGCAGCAATGAGCCATGTACGTCGCGCAGAAATAGGCGCGCGGCCGTGCGGCTAGCCTCTGAGCTCTCAGCCAGGCACGTTGTCGCTAGACGCAGCGCCTGGCGGTCGGCGCGTGCCATGAGTGCTTCACCCTGTCGCTCGCCCTGCTGTTCGGTCTGCTGTTCAACCTGCTGTTCGGTCTGCTGTTCAACTGCGCGCAGCAGTTGCTGTGCCTCGCTCAGATCCCGCGTGACGATAAGGTTGCGTGCTGAGTCGATCGTACGTGCCTGCTCTTGCAGTGGTTCCTGTGACCTGAGTGGATGGATGGGTTCACTCGTTGTGCTCGAAGCCGGATGCACGGCCTTCGGCGCTTGAAGCGCTGCTGGCGACAGCGCAGGCGTGACGTAACCGCGACGCGCAACGGTCAAGTTGGTAGGTCCTTGATCGGCTGCTGGGGAGGAGTCGTGGGAGGAGGCTTGCGCCGGCGCCCGCGGCCCGACCGAGCTTTCGTACCAACTAGCCGAGAGGAGCGCCGACAACATGAGTGCCTGCAGCCAGCGAGCCCGACTCATGGGACACGCACCGACCAGCTGATGGTCTGCTCGAGCCCCGTGCGCTCGCCGCGCACAAGCGACGTGTCGTCGTGCACGCGCGCGCTGACCGTGTATTGGCCAGGAGCGCTGAGCTGTCTGGCTGCGTCAAAGAGACTTGGGTCCGTCGTGACCACCCCTTGACCATCGACCTTCCACTCAACCTTGACGCGCGCGGGATCCACGAGCACCAGCGCGAGCGTGCAGGGATTGAGTAGCTCCGCATCGTTCTTGGTCCAAGCATCCACCGGTCGTACCAAGCGATAGATGTCCTGCACCACCTTCTCCATGCAAGGCGCATTGTGGAGTGCCGGCACCTGGTTCATTTTCGAATTGGGGCTGGGTCGGTAGACGCCGCGGTTGAAATAGCGGCCTCCTTCGAAGGCTCCAATCCGGCCGACACCAGGCTGCTCGTAGCCCAGCCAATGTTTCCAGCGCGCTGCGCCCGGATCGGCGGTCACATTAATTTCGCGTGGCTCTTCGCCGCTGTATGTGCCGGCATTGCCCCCATATTCGTCCGCCAGGGCATGAAAGGAATGACCGGCCTCATGCAGCGCCACGTCAGGTTTGCCTGGATTCGCGCCAGCCCAGACCATGATCGAGCCGCCCGAGTTGAACCAGCGGCTCACATTCAAGCTGACTGCGATCCAGTCCGGATCCATGCGCGTGCCCGAGAGCAGGCGATCGAGCGCCGCATTGACCTTGCGTGGATCGATAAGTCCCAGCCGTGTGCGATCGGAGCCGTTGCCGTCAAAAGCCGTGTCCACCTGCACATTTTCGTCGGGGATGTCCGTGCCTGACTGTGCACTTGCTACGTTCAAACGGCAGACGTTGATGTATTTGCGGTATTGAAGGTAAGGCTCACCCTCGGCAGAAAACATCTGCTTTACGAATCGACTAGCGTGGTCTGTGTAGGTGGCCTCGAGCTCCGACTGTCGGTAGCCATCGCCAAGAATCAGCAAGTTCACGCGGTTTTCGGGCGGGCCGCCGGCTTCGAGCAACGTTCCCGCGCTGCCGCAGTCAAAGGGAGTGTCGAAGGAGGTGCTTGCCGGGTAGCTGGCTTGACCCTGAAAGCTTAGGGGGCTTTCAGCGTCGCAGGCGCGCGCGGTCCCGCTATCAGCAACCGCAGCAGATGCATCATCTTGAACAGGCTCGGCATCCCCGCTGTCCGCGTCATACCCGTTGCCGCTCGCAGAGCCGGTTGACCTTCCGCCATCGTAGGGCTCCAGCGCCGCATCCTCGAGCGAGGCTCGTTCCACGAGCGCAACCTCACCTTGACAGCCACCGAGCAGCGCGGCGCTGCATAGTAAGGTTCGGAGGTCATGGCTGCGTGTGCGGCGCAGGATCACGAAAAGATTCCTTCGATCGGCACCGTGTGCTGATCGCTATCACCCAGCGTGAACCCCTCGATGCCGAGGGGTTTTGCGCAGGCCATCCACAAGTCATTGGTAGAGCGCATGCCGCGGCTGCCGTTGGTCCACACCTGCCCGCCGCGTAAGCCGACGCCCGCGCCGCCGAATAGGACGAAGGGCATCTGACTCAAGTTGTGATGGCGTGTGCCTACCTCGGTCACGTAGGGGACGAGCGTATGATCCAAGAGCGAGCTGCCATCGGCATGTTTCTCCGCCTCGAGCTCCTGCAAAAAGGCGCTGACGCGCGCAGCGTACCAGATCTCGACTCGCGTCAAGAACTCGAGGGTGTCCGGCGTATCGGGGTCGTGGCTCGTCGGATGGTGAGCCTTGAAGAGCGTAGGATTCGGTGGCCAGAGATCCCCGAAGCTCACGTGGTTGGTGCCCGGCGAAAACTGAAAGGTCACCACCCGCGTCAGGTCGCAGCGAAAGGCCGCTTTGACGAGCGAAAGGTGCAGCTTGGCGATCTGTTCGTGTTTGAGGTCGTCGCGCTGCGGGCCGCCGCCGGCGCCGCCCCCGGAGGGGTCGACAAAATCGCCGGTGGAAATGAGCCCTGGCACGGCGGCCACACCGCAGGCCTCCGGACCTGTCACGGCACCATCAAGCTCGCGTTCGAGCTCGCGGATGGCAGCCTCATGGGCGTCCATTGATGCAAGTTGCGAAGCGGGCGCAAGGCTGCGCAGGCGCCGTAGATCGCGCAGCGAGAAGTCGAGCACGCTCTTCTTCTCCGCCCGCGCCCTCCTCAGTGCGTCTTCGGAGGCACCGGCTGCCATCCCGCCAAACAGGCGCTCGTAGACATCCCGCGGCTGATAGTAAGGTTTCATCGGCGCGTGCACGCCAGAGTAGGATAGGTGGCGAGTGGATACTTCCGGGGTGTCGGCGCGACCATCACAGGCAAGCTGCAGCGAGGCTATCGGTGTGCCCTGCAAGAGCTTGGATTGACGCACGAACAACTGGTCGACGCTCGGCCCTTCGGCCTTGGGATCGTCGCCACCATTGCCGGGGTACATGACCTTAGTGCGTTCGCCAGTGAGCAGCAGCACCGTGCCACGTTCATGACCGCCGCCCACGGATCCCTCGTGGGGTAGCTTGAGGTCGCGCATCACGACCATGCGGCTGCGCAGGGGCTCGAATTCAGCCAGGATGCGTGAGGTGGTGAAGGTGGTTCCGGTGCCCTTCGGCCACCAGTTTTCGTACACGGTTCCCACCGGGCGCTGCAGCACCAAGAAGCGCTTGGGTGGCGCGGCCCCTTGCTCCTGAGCTTCGAGCTTCGACAGGCAGGAGGCCCAGACGGCCGCGCCACCGACAGCGGACAGAAAACCTCTTCGCGATACATCGTAGCGGGTCACAGCGACTCCTTTTTGCGGGTGCGCAGCGCAGGTGAGGTCAACGCCCGCAGCACCAGCTCGGGCATGGTCAATGTTTTAAGGTCGCTCGCGCTGAGCGCACCCTCGACCTGACAATCGTTGGGCCTGAGCGCATCGTCTTGGGTGGCGTAGGAAAGCAAACGCGTGGTGGCACAGGCGGCAAACTCGTCACCCATGGCCACCTGCTCGAGAAACGCAGCGGCATCCTCGTGTCTTCCGGCGTAGCTGGCAGCTCCGGGCACCTCGACGGAGCTGTCGATGGGCTCGCCCGCCAAGGTGGTACGGTGTCTACCGAGTGAGTCGTAGCTCTCGAGCAAGAGACCGAAGGGGTCGATGCCGGCGTGACAGCCAGCGCAGCTTGGCGTCTTGGCACGCACCTCTGCGCGTTCCCGTTCGGTCATGTCCTCGGCGAGCAGACTGGTGATCTCGTCTTCCAGGTTGTCGGGAGGAGCACCTACCTTCGACATGCACAATAGACCGCGCACGAACAGGCCGCGCGCCACCACCGAGGTGGTGTCACTGCGGGCTAACATCGCCATGACGCTGGCCTGGGTGAGTATTCCGGCGCGCTCCTCCGGCAGCGTGACCGCGCTGAATTCGCTGCTGTCGCCCGCCGGCTTGGGCACACCGTAGAGATCGGCCAGCGACCCGTTGACGAACGACTGGCGGGTGGAAAGCAGCTCGTTGACCGGTGCCTCGCGGTCCCATAGCACATCATGCACAAGCAGCTCCGTCTCGCGGTACATACTGCCCTGCAGCTGCGGGGTGAACTCCGGAAACAGCACAGGGTCCTTGGCTGCGCCAAAGATGTTGCCGAGGCCCCAGGCTGAAAGCAGAGTGCTAGTTAGACTCTCTTGCGCGGAGGGGGTGGCGATCAGACGCTTTACCTGTGCCTCTATCTCTTTGGTAGACGTCAGCTTACCGCTCTCGGCCGCAGCGAATAGGGCCTCGTCGGGCGGGCCATCTGTTAGTGCAAACGAAATGACGCTGGCAAGCTCGTAGGGGTCGAGGATCAGCGTGCCCTGCTCATCGGGGGTCCCGAGCTCGCGCCGATACATAAACGAGGGTGCGCTTAGGCCAGCCTCCACCGCACGGATGATGCCGTTGAGCGGATTCTGCTCAGCGCCGAGCGTATACACGGCCAAAAGCTCGCTGACTTCCTCCTCGTCAACCGGCCGCCGAAAGGCGCGCGGTAGAAACTTACGCAGGAAGGTGTCCGCGCACGCGGCATCGATCGTGGTGCATCCTGTCACCGCGCTCGGGTCTTTCCGCAGCGCAGCGACCGCGTTTTCTGCCCAGCCCATGCGGGTATGCACCACGCTGGTGTTGACCACTATACCTTTTTGCGCGAAGGGTTTGAGCTGCTGTCTCGGTGCATCGTCGGCCACAGCTTCGCTGCCGAATAGCGCGCGCAGGGCCGTCACATGCTGAAAGTCGCTGAGCAGCACCACCCGGGCAGGCAGGCGCGGAGCACACGTGCCCTGTCCGTCCGCACCGCCTCCTGTCGCGCCACCGGGCCCACCGATAGCGGTCGGGTCGTCTCGATTCGGACCCGCCGGATTCAAAAACTCGCCCTGGCAGCCGAGTGCCGGCAGCACCAAGGCCATGCGCAAAAGCGCACTCAATCCCTTCGGAACGCTTGCATGCCTTACTGTTGTCGATTCTTTCATTGTGCATACTCCGCGCGGATCGCCACGTACTGCGCCGGCATGGTAAGGAGCGCGCTTGCGCTGTTTGCATCACTCAAATGCTGCACATCGCCAACCCAGCGCTTGAATCGGAAACCTGGAGGTGCAGCGCTCGCTTGGACTTTGATCTGAGTGCCAGCTTCGAGCTCTCCGTCCGCGTTTCGAGCCGCGCTGAAGGTTCCATCGACGACCGTTAGAACGTACCCTACGTCCGTTCGGAAGGGGGAGGCTGGCAAGAGCTCGCGATTGTATAGATTGCAGGGCGGCGTCGCGCCCCAGCCATATCACACGGCGGCCGGTTGCGACTCCGCAGGCGAGGATACTAAGATCGTGTTGGTCGTGGGGTCGATGTGTGCACTCGCTGCTACCCAGGTTGTGCGATCTGCTCCGGCAATCTCGAAACCTTCAAGTGTGCCGTGTAGCACTTCCTTGACCGGCTCAAGGCTGTCGAAGCGCTTTAGACCTACCATGAGCCCACTGCCTACTGCGTCCAACGCGATCCGGATTTTACTATTCTCGACCCACGAGCTCTTGTAGAGCGGCCCTTCGTGGACGCCATTCTGACCGTACGCCACATGCAGGGCGGTCTTGGCCAGTCTGTATCCCACAGCCTGCTTATTCAGTGGGTGAATGCTGTCCGTGACCGGTTCGGGGTTGCCGACGTCGATAGTTACCGCCATGCCCGTCTTCGGATGGGTGCGGCGTGTGTGTAGCTGAGCCTCGCGCAGAAACGGCCAACTGCGGCCGTTGATATAGTTGGGCAACTGCACGAGCAGAAATGGCAGCAGACCCATGCGAAACCCGCGGCGCATGTCCTCGATCAGTGCCGGCAAAAGGCGGGAGTACTGGGCGCCACGGCTGCTGTTGTACTCTCCCTGGTACCAGGCTACGCCCTTCAGCCCAAAGGGCTGCAGAGGGGCAATCATCGCATTGTATAGCGTGGTTACCTTGGGCTGAGTGGGGATGAGCTCCTGCGTCTTCAACGCTTGTAAGTCGTGGTGAAAATCAGAAAAGGACGAGAGCGCAGCTTCGCTCATCCAGGACTCGATGCCGGTGCTGCCCCAGGCTGCTGTGATCAGTCCAATGGGCACCTGAAGCCTTTGCTGAAGCTCCTTGGCCATGAAGTAACAGGCGGCAGAGAAGTTCGCGGTCGTCTCCGGGGTTGCCACCAGCCAGGACTTGGGGCGGGCTGAGCTCGTCTGCACCAACGTCTGGCGCGGCTCTTTCAGGTTGGCTTTATCGACCCGAAACAATCTTATGTGGGCGTTTGCGCTGGCTGCGACCTCGGCCGGGCCGTCGATGACCTCCTTGAGGATCTTGACCATGTTCGACTGCCCGCTGCACAACCAGACATCGCCGATTTGCACGTCGTGCAGCGTCAGTGATTGCGCGCCCGATACTTTGAGCTCTAGCGGTCCGGCGTTTGCGCTGAACGGGCCTACTCGTACAAGCCAACGGCCGAACCTGTCTGCTTGGGTCTTGAAGGTTTGTCCAGCCAGCTCCACTGAGACATCTTCTCCGGGATTCGTCCAACCCCAGACTGGGCTGAGCGCATCACGCTGCAGCACCATATGGTCGGTAAACAGCGGATGAAGGAACGGTTGTGGACCTGGGTCCGCCGCTACGGACTCGTCCGGTCCACCCGGCACCGCGGGCGGTTGCGCGCCGGCATCTTGAGCCGGAGAGCGCACGCCTGCATCGTCATTACCCGCATCGTCCTCAACCGCAGGCTCATCGGCAGTACCGCTATCCGAGTTGCCGCCATCGGCCCCAGGGTTCGTGCGCAGCCCCGCGTCGTCGCGGTCCACTTCTGAGAGCGAGCTCGCAGCGGTGCAGCCGAGCCAGGCGCTGAGCAGGGTCGACAGAAAGACGAGCTGCCCGCCCCGAAGCTGTTGTCCAGCGTGAGTCATACCTTACTTCCTTTTCGCTGCTGAAGCGCGGTGCGGCGAGCTCGGCCGGCCGATGTGAGAGCTTGGGGAGGCTAGGGGAGTCTTACGGAGTCTTGAGGGATGTCTTACGGACGAAACCCCAGGGGGAAGCTCCGTTGATCGTGCGTTCGGCGACCACCATCTCGCTTGCGCCGACGTGCACGACGTAAAACCCAGTCTTTCGACCCGACGCCGCGCTCAGAGTGTCGTCCGTCACGTACATATCGATCTTACGTCCGCTCGGGCCGGCAGCGAGACTCTGCACCTGCTCGTACCGCTGAGCGTGGGAATGACCGACAAACACGCCGATCACGTTGTAGGCGTCGATTACCTTATAGAAGGCTTCTCGTTCACTCGAGGCCCAGCCCCGATTGTTGTTCTCCTCGAGACCAAAGTGAAAGAACAGGATGACCGGACGACCGCTCTTGCCCACGCGCGCGGCGAGATCGCCCGCGAGAAACGCAAGGCTGTTGCGAGGGTTGTATAGGTCCGGCGAGTCTAAGCCCAGGCCACCTTTCATGCCCGGGTAGAGATTCAGCTGCACCAAATGCACGTCATGCCAATCCCAGGAGTAATGTGCACCATCTCCCTCGGCGACATATGTCTTATGTTGACGGCGCTGATGGCGCGCGCGCATCCCCTTCTGCACATCCGGTCGAGACCCGTGCAGGTCGTGGTTGCCCCAACCCTCGAACACCGGGTAGCGCACGGCACCTTCGCCATTGGCGCCCCAGATCGCATCGAACTGAGTCCATTCCTCGCTTTGATTGTCGTCCGTCAGATCGCCGGTGACGACGACCCCATCCGCGGCGCCTACGGGGCCGAGTGCTAGCCCTTCGGGGAAAGCTGCGCCTTTTACCGCGTGCATGGCAGCGATCATCGCCATGCTGGCCTTGGTCGCATCCGTGTCTTCCTCTGGCCGACCGATGTGCGTGTCAGAGGTGACAAAGAACGTGACGTCGCGCGCCAGGGGATCAAGCAGGTTCGGATCACCGCTTGCAGCTCCTGCGTCCGGTAGCGCCGTCGTCGTGCCGGAATCGTTGGCGGTCGATGGCGCAGGCCCCGGATCGGGTGGCGTAACCGCGGCGTCCGCCGAGGGCTTTCGCTCGCCCGCATCACCCGTGTCCGGACGCCTGACCATTGCGTCCTCTGTCACCTTACCATCGGCAGTCTGGGCGCCCTGACAACCGAGTCCGATTAAGCTTGCTGCCAGTGCGAACAAGAGCGTGAGTCTGAGGGACGGGAAGCGCCCCGATCGAGCTTGTCGCGCTAGCACCCGGGCATTGGTCAGTGACTGCATGCACCTAGGCACTGCACGTGAGATGCCAGCGAGGGCCCGGCCGAATAATCGCGTGAGTTCGCTGGCTTTGAGCCCATCCCGCCGTGGTCCGTTGTGTCGGCTTCATGGACGGTGAAACCGTTTTGGTTTCAGCCAGCACGCGGCGCCGACTGTCGGTGTCGGTGGGACGAAACGCGTCTAAATCGAACAAACCCGCGGCATCAAGGCACAAGCTCCGTGTCGGCCCCGACCGGGACCGAGTGCTTCAGGTGTTGGTACACGTGTTGCGATGCTTTCCAGAGCATGGTCGACGCTCGAGCTGGACACTCAGGCCCTTTCGAG
Source organism: Polyangiales bacterium (assembly GCA_038257655.1). GTDB lineage: Bacteria > Myxococcota_A > Polyangia > Polyangiales > DASUME01 > DASUME01. The sequence goes on from JBBSJC010000015.1 coordinate 31,851, forward strand.
CGCCTTAATGGGGTGCCAGCGTTCAGAAGTCGATCGGAGTAGGCATTTGTGGTGGAGGTCGTCATGAAGCGTGAGGTTCGTCGCTTGGTCGCGGAGCTAGGGTGCGTGCTGACCATTGTCGTATCTGCAGCATGTTCAACAAGTGATGACCCTGCGCGGCGCGAAGCGATTCGCCCGCCAAGCTCGGACGCAGACGGGGCGACAGCGTTCAAGGATGCCGGCTCAGTGCCGGCGCCGGTTTTCGATGCGTCCATCCCTCCCGAGACGATGTTAGACGCTGCCATCAAGCATCAGGATAGCGGCACCCAGGTAGTGCCACCCACGCTGCCTGAATCGCCCATCTTTGTCGGCGCCGGTGACATCGCCCATTGTCCATCGCAATACGACGAGCAAACCGCCACGCTCTTGGACGGCATCCCAGGTACGGTGTTCACCCTGGGAGACAACGTCTATCAGTCTGGTACCGAGCAGGAGTTCAAGGACTGTTTTGAGCCCTCCTGGGGTCGGCACAAGGCACGCATGCGCCCGACGGTGGGCAACCACGAGTACGTCACGCGCTCTGGCGCACCTTACTATGCTTACTTCGGCGAAAGCGCAGGCCCCGCGGGCAAGGGTTACTACAGCTACGACCTAGGCGCCTGGCACATCGTCGCCTTGAACAGTCAGATCGACATGCGACCGAGCTCCGAACAGGGCAAGTGGTTAAGCGCTGATTTAGTCGCTCACGACACTAAGTGCACACTCGCTTATATGCATTACCCACGCTTCAGCTCTGGCGATCACGGCGACATCGCACCCGTCGAGGACCTTTGGCAGATCCTCTACGATCGCGGCGTCGATGTGGTGCTCGCGGGCCATGACCACCACTACGAACGTTTTGCGCCCCAAGACCCGCAAGGCAAGGCAGATCCCGCGGGCATCCGCGAGTTCATCGTGGGGACCGGTGGCAAGACACTGCGTGCCGCCAAGGGCAAAGCGAACACCGAGGTGGTCAATGACAAGGCGTTCGGGGTCTTGAAGTTGGTGCTCAACCCGACTTCTTACGAGTGGACCTTCGTACCGGTGCCGGGCGCGACCTTTACCGATCAGGGCATGGCCAACTGCCACTAAGGTCTTTTGTCGTGCCTACTTGCTCTCGCACAAGAACGGAAAAGCGCCGAGACAACACGAATCGTTCCAGCTGCCGTTAGCCCAGATCGCCGCGCAGTTTTCGCTTCCGCACTGGTTGTTGGTCGCGTTACTCGGTGCGCCCATTTCCCAGTTGACGTAGTCAAGCGGGCTACCGTCGACCCAGGCGAAGTTGCCCTCCTGCGCGTTGTCGTCAAGTCCGATGTAATGCGCGCCGCGCCGGTCGGTGACGCCGGTTGCGCGTTGGATCAGCGTGGTGACAAACGCGTTCTCTTCGGCGTTATCGATCACGAGCAGCGAAACGCCGCCTGCTTCGCAGAGTGCGCGCGCATCGGCGTAGGGGCGCGCCCTTTGGCACAGCCAATAGACGTGTTGCTTGAAACTATGGCGCGCACATGCGGCGTCTAGCTGACACAGGCTGCCGTCGCAATCAGCACCGCCAGTACCCGCATCAATGCCGTCACCCGCGCCTGCATCGTCAGCTGCAGCGTCAGCTAGGCCGGCGTCAGCAGCGCCCCCGTCCGCGCCCGGCGCGCCGCCATCGCAAGCCGCGGTTTCGACTACCAGACAGTTGTTGAGCATGCAGCGACTCTGCTGACAGTCTCGAGCGGAGCAGTCCTCGTCGCTTGCGCACATCCCCTTGCGGCCTGTGCATTCTGCTTCCGTGCCGTCCGCACAGGCTTCCTGCACGCAGTCGCCACCTAGGCAGGAGGTTTGCGCCCCGTCCTTGCAGCGCACGTCAAGGCAGCTGCGCGTGATTACGATCGTGCGCGTAGACGAAACGCGATGGTCAAGCTTCACGACGCGGGCGATCACCTCCTTGCCGCTCTCGTCGCGCAGTCGCAGGGTCACGCGGCGCGCAGCATTCGGGGCGAGCCCGCGGAAATCCGCCACCCGCTGCGGCTCGAGATAGGCGAGCGGCTCGGCCAAGGCTCCAGCGCGCCGCTTGCCCTCGGCCCCCTCGACCTCGACTTCGATCGAAGCGAAGTCCTTGCCGGTTTCTAGATCGGACAATAGTTGCACACCCAAGCTCACCCGGCTCGTCGCCTGCTGCGAGCAGCCGAGCATCAGCAGCGCCAGGGTATAGTAGACTTTAGTCACAGGGGTGCGTCCCATCCAAGCTGCAAAAGCCTACGTTGGCAGCAGGAGCGCTCGACTCATCTAGGCAGCCGAGCACGTTGAATGCCGGCACGCGCAACGAAAACGCAAAG
>JBBSJC010000016.1:0-33745 GCA_038257655.1 Polyangiales bacterium
AGAGACAGCAGCGCTGCGCGTGTGAGAGCTCGGCGCATCAAAACTTACCTCCCAAAACCAAACCTCCGCCGCCGCGCTCGCGCAGCCCCATCGGCGCTGCACGCATCGCGGTGCGCTTCTCTGCCTTACGATCGACCAACCAGATCAACAACGTGGCACCGGCCGCAACCACCGTGCTGACGAGGAAGATGTCACTCACAAGCGCGAGTCGATTTGCGCGATCTGCTGCAGCAATACCGTCTGCGCGCAGGCCCTCCCGCTCGGCGGGCGCGCGCCGTGGATCGTTGCTCGCCTCCACGGCCTCTTCGAATTCTTGTCTGGCAGCCAACGAAAGCCCGCCGGTCACGGCCAAGCCCACCGCGAACGATCCCGTAGCTCCCGCAGCCACCCAAATCAGCGTGCGACGGCTCTTCCCTGCCGGCGCTAACTCCTGCTCCTCAGGGGGCGGCGCTTCTTCTTCTTCGTCGCGCACTTCGTCGTCCGCGACGGCTGGCTCAGGCAGTGGGGCGGCAACCAAGTCCAGATTGGGCTCGGGCTCGAGACGTACGTCGATGCGTGTCTCCTCTTGGCCGACGATCATGATCGTACGTTGGGCTTCTCGAAAGCCGTCCGCGCTGAGCGCAATCTCGTAGCGACCTGTCGGCAACTGCACGCCGCCCGTGGGCAGACGCTTGGGAATCACGCCATCCACGCGCAACACCGCATTGGCTGGCTGCGCAGAGACGATAAGCGTGCCGATCTGCGCTGACAGACGCGCAAGCGTTACCTCTACCTCGCTGAGCTGCTCGGGGCTGACGCTGTCGCCACTCTCTTCGAGAAAGCGTTCGTAGTTGAACTTGGCTTCCACGAAACGACCGAGCTGCTCAAAGCAATTGGCCATGTTCACGCGGACCGCAGGATGGGGCGCGAGGCGGTAGGCCGATTCAAAAGACTGCAAGGCAGCGCGGGGATTGCCCGCTTCGAACTCGGTCACACCTTGGTTGAACAGCGCCCTTGCCCGAGCCTTGCTGTCGTCCGCGGCGGCGGGGGCTGCAAAGCAGAGCCACGACAAGCTCAGTACAGCCAAGCCAAATTGGATCGTATGACGCAGCGACATCTCTCATTCCTGGGTGCCCCAGCGAGGGCCTGTGCAGTTCGTACATCGAGAATACGGACGCGCAGAGAACCACGTCAAACGTTGCGCGCAAGCATGTATGCGGGCTCGCCTCGAGTTCTTGTGACAAGGGAATATTGTAGAAACTTCGGGTGCAACCCGGGGGGTTAGCGTCGCGAGATGTTATGGCGCGGACGTCGCGCCTGAGGCGAGCTCTGAGCTACGGCGCAGGGCGCGTGCTTTCGCAATCAGCCGCGCCTCTGCTGCGGGGACGCGCACAGCGGCCACCGGTGGCTCAAACGGCGACATCCAAAACCAATGGCCCGCTGTCATGGGCGTTTCGCGCACCTGCCAGATGCGCACATCGGTCTGCTTTGACCGAAGGTCCAGCATGAAGTGATGACCGTACTGATAGTAAGGATGGCGGCTCACTATCTCGAGGAGCTTGGTCTTGTCGAAGGAGCGACGGTCGGCGACAAAAACCCAACCTTCTTTCGGACCGGCAGGAAGCTTGGCGGGAATGTCGGCGACGCCTCGCAGCTCGCGATCGAGGGTTATCGCCCAAAGTGGTGAATCGGCGGTGCTGTTCAGACTCCGATGCCGCAGAACGCCGGTATTGCGGTTGGTCCAGGCGCGCACCTGCTTGCCAAAGCGCAGCTCCGGACGGGTCGATGAGTACGGAGTTGGTGTGGGGCGGCGCACTGGTCCGACAAACCACATCGAGCCCGCAACACTGCGTCCGGCTGGCACGATCTCGATCACGCGCTCGAAGAACGGAAGCAGCAGTCCAAGTGCGCACACGCCGAGCAAGGATCCGTAACGGGCGCGGGGCCCGTCGCTCATAAGCCGTAGACCGCGTTCACCTAACGAGGCGAGCTGCCCCGCAAGCCAAAGCCAAGTCACGGCGCAGGCAAGCGCCACGAATGGCAGCGTGTGCCAGGCCCAGTACTCGTGCACAATCGCGCTTTTCTTGAAGATCCAGTAATGTAGGACGCCGCCGTAAGCGAACGTGAAGGGCACCAGATCACGCAGCTTGAGTCTGCCGCTCACCGCCCGCAGCAAGAATGCAACAAGCCACAGCGCGCACAGGAGCAGCACAGGCCACGAGAACATGTACTCGGGCACGGTGCGAAGATGGTAAGCCCATTTGACCGGATCGACTTCTTGACGATTGTCGAAGGTGGCCGCGAGCTCGCTCAAACCACCCGCGTAGAACTGCACGAGTAGGGCATGCGTCGCGAGAAATCCGAGCACCACGCAGGCGAATAAGGTGACTAACCCAAAGTCCACGCCTGGTCTCACGAAGCTGCGCCCGGCGCGAGCTTGACGCACCATGCCTGCGTACAACCAGTGCAGCGCAATAGCGAGTGCCGTGTAGTTGGAGGCCCAGTCCCATGCAGCCGCCATCAGGTAGGCGGCGCACATCGCGAAGAACCAACGTATGGCCGCACGTCTGGCGCTTGGTTGCGCTTGAGCTGCTTGCCGCAGATCATGAAAGCGCAGATAGCAATAGAAGGTGGCCAGACTCCAGGTCACAAAGCCCGAAGCGTGATTGGACATGTTGGCGTAGATACCGTTGATCGGCAGCGCCACGTAGAACCCAGCGGCCACGAGCGCGTGGACGTCGCCCCAGAGACGCCGAGTGAGCGCGAAAAGCATCAGCACAGCGAGCACGCCTTGTACGGCGGCCACACCTCTGACGGATGCTTCTTCGTCGCCGAAAAGCCAGACACTCAGGGTCGTATGTAGGTGCAGTCCGAGAGGCGCGTGGCTGTAGGCCAGATCCGGCTTGGGGGGAGCGACACCGGTGTAGTACTGGACCGGGAAAAGCAGGTTGAAACGTAGCGAGTTGCGTGCGGCCTGCTGATAGGCCCCCGTGTTCCAGCCGTTGTGGCCGCGGGTCAGCAGATCACCTGATTGCGAAAAACCCAGCAAGGCTTGGACGAACAGGATCATGATCAACGCACCGCCCGCGAGCCAGCGCCGAGCGTTGGACTGGGGCCCGGCCATTCGTATTGCCGGTTCCGAGCGTGGCAGGTCAGCTGATCCTGGGAGAGTCACGATTAATATCCGCCAAGGTCAAACGGCAAGCCCTGGACGATATCTAGCCTGGAACGCCCTTTAGGGCTCATCCAAGCCCCCTCACAACTGGGAAGAGGGTAAACTGCACCCGGACCACAGGGGGTGCAGCCGGACCGCATCGCTGGGGGGCCGACTCGCTGGACATTTTAGAGAAGCAGGGGTGGGTGCGACGCGGTGAAGGATGAAGCTCGAGCTGGAGCGCTGCTCGGGGAGACGGCCCGCTACGCGATTACGCATCGTCTGGGCGAAGGTGCGTTCGGTGCAGTCGATGCAGCTGTCGTGCTGGAGACCGGCCAGGCGGTGGCGCTCAAGGCCCTGACGCGCGCTCAGCCCGCCGCACTCGCTCGCTTCAAGCAAGACTTTCGCGCGCTTGCGAACATGCATCACCCCAATTTGCTCGGGCTTCGAGAGCTGTTCGAGCACAACGGCACGTGGTTTATCTGCACGGACCTGATTGAGGGCTGCGATCTATTGACCTGGCTGCGACCTTACGCAGATTCCGTAGGGAACGTAGGCCGGGCGCATGACACAGACCGCACGCAGCACGCACACCCGAAGCATGGCGATAAGCCCGCGTACGATGAGACGCGCTTGAGGGCGGTGTTTTCGGACATGGCGGAAGGATTGCGGGCATTGCATGCGCATGACGTGCTGCATCGGGACCTGAAACCGTCCAACGTGCGGGTGACACCTGAGGGTTGCGCGGTGCTGCTCGACTTTGGTTGGGTCACGACGCTCGACTCAGACGACCAAGCGACCCAGACGCGGGGAGGAGGTGGCGTCGGCACCACGGCCTATATGGCCCCTGAGCAAGCCACGCTTTCGGGCAAGCTTGGCCCCGAGGCAGACTGGTATGCGTTTGGCGCCTGCCTGTACGAAGCCCTGACAGGGGTCACCCCGTTTGCCGAAGAGACCGCGTTAAACGCGCTCGCTCGCAAGCAGCGTGAGCGACCACGTGCACCGAGTGAGCTCTGTCCGACAGTGCCGCTCGATTTGGATCGCTTGTGCGTGGCATTGCTCGAGCCGTCTCCCGCCAAGCGCGTGCGCGATTGCGAGGTGCTGCGCGTGCTGAAGGAGGGCAGCGGCACAGCCAAGCTTGCGAGCTACACGCATAACCTGCCGCCGGAAGTTGCCTTTGAAGGCCGCGAGCGTGAGCTGCACGAGTTGCAACAGGCCTTTGCTCTTACCCACGAGGGCGAGCTGAGTATCGTGCTCATCTCGGGCGAAAGCGGCGTGGGCAAGAGCGCGCTGGTTCGCGAAATGCTGGCCGCGCAAAGTAAGCTTGAACCCGGCACCTGGGTGCTGCCCGGCTGTTGCTACGAGCATGAGCAAGTATCTTACAAAGCGTTCGACGGTTGCATGGACGCGCTCGCCAACGCGCTTGGCAGGCTCCACCCGGAGCAGTGCGAAGCGGTCCTGCCGCGCCGTGCAGCCGTGGTGGCTCAGCTGTTTCCGGTGCTCAATAGCGTGTCTCCGATCGCACGCTCGTCACAGGAGGGTGCTCCGGTTGAGCCGATGGCGCGACGCCTACACGCCTTCAGCTTGCTCGGAAGCTTGCTTGGGCGACTGGCCGAGCGGCGTCCTGTGATCTTGGCCATCGATGATTTGCAATGGGCCGATCGAGAGTCGTTTCGTTTGCTGCGGGCGCTCGTCGAGCATCGCGAGCCGCCGCCAGTGCTGATCGTGTGCACCGTGCGACCAGACGCGGAGCTTGATGCGGATTTAGTCAATCAACTTGATGTCGTGCGCGGCTGGAAGCAGGCCCGCTCGATCGCGTTGCGCGGACTTCCGCCATTGCAGGCTCAGGCATTGGCACAGCGGCTGTTGGGTGACGTGGGCCCATCGCCCGGATCGCGCAAGATCGCCGCGGAAAGCGCCGGTAATCCACTGCTGATAAGCGAGCTTGCGCTGTTTGCAAACAGCGATCTGAAAGCGCCCACTGAGGCAACCCAATGGTCTGCGCTCGCGACGCGTATCGCAGCGCTACCCGAGCCTGCACGCGCACTGCTCGGGTGGGTGAGCTTGTGCACGCGCCCCCGCTCCGAATTGTTCTTCGCGGGCTTCTTTGAGCACCGTGCAGAGTTTGTCGTTCTGCTCAAGCTTCTGCTCGCGCAAAAGCTGGTGGCGCGCAAGCGTAGCGGGCAGCTTGCGTGCTTTCATGACCGGATCCGCGTGACCGCCGCAACAGCAATCTCCGCGGTCGATACGGCGCGCATGCATGCAGCGATCGCCACCGCGCTCGAAGCGACGCAGCGCGCGGACACGCGGCTCTCGGAGGCGAGCGAGCTTGCCTATCATTGGGATAAGGCGGGCGAGTCTGGGCGCGCCCTCACGGCGTACACGCGTGCTGCCGAAGCGGCGCTGAAGATTCTGGCGTTCTCTCAAGCGGCTCAGTTTTTTGGTCGCGCGCTTGCATTGGGCGCGCTCGCATCAAAAGGCGACGCCGCGCGCCTCGAAGGCTCGCGCCTGCTCGTGCAGCGGGGCCATGCGCTCGCGCGCGCGGGGCGAAGCGCTGAAGCGGCTGCGTCGTACCTGCACGCTGCAGATCAGGCGCAGGGCGAAGCCCGCATACGCTTGCGCATTTCCGCGGCGCAACATCAGCTCCAAGGCGGACAGGCGCAAGAGGGGCTACGCCACGCGCGCCAAGTGCTGAGCGAGCTCGGCATCTCGCTGCCCACGGGCACCCCCGCGGCGCTGGCACGCATCGCTTGGGAGCGCACCAAGCTCAAGCTGCGTGGGCTCGAAGTGCGCGAGACCACGACCGAGGTCCCCCCCCAGGAGCAGCTCGAGCTCGATGCGATGTTTCAGCTGGGCGTGCCGCTGAACTGGGTCGATATGTTGCCCGGAAACGCGCTCAACATGCGCTACCTGCAGCGCGCGCTCGCGATAGGAGAGCGCGGCCACGTGGCGCGAGCGCTGGGCATCGAAGCTGGGTTTCGCGCGATGCAGTCGCCAGCAAAGGCCGAAAGTTACCTGCCTTTGCTCGCGCGCAGCCGGGAGCTTGCGGCGCAAACCGATCATCCGTCACTGCAGGCAGAGATCGAGTGGCTTGCCTCCAACGTCGCACTGTTTTCTGGCGACCTTACGCTTGCCGAAGAGAGTCTTGAAACCGCGCACGAGCTGCTGACGATTCGTTGTCCGGGCGAGCCCTGGCTACTGACGCAGGTGCGGACGAACCTCGGCTCCGTATGCGCGCTCAAAGGCAACTACAGACGGCTCGCGCGAGACGTCGCCCATTGGATCGCGGAAGCAGAGGAGCGACAAGATCTCGTTGCACCCGCCTCGCTGTCAGGGCTCGGCTGCGGTTATCTGCCATGGCTGATGCGAGACGATCCAGACGCGGCGCGCGCGCTGGTTTCACGGGCCATGCGTGTTTGGCCAGCCGAGCCGTTCACGCCGGCCCACCACGGCGAGCTGTTTGCGGTCACCCACGTCAACCTGTACGCGGGCGGTCAGACGGCACTGACCTGGCTCGATCGACGTGCAGCCCAGCACGATCGCGCACTGCTTCACCGCTCGCGTTTTTTGGGAGGGTCGTTGCACCTGCAGCGTGCACAGGCCCTGTTGTGCGCCGCCGCGGACGCAAATCCGGACAGAAGACGTAGCCTGTTGCAGCGTGTCGATCGCGAGCTGGACGGGCTCGACCTCGCGGATCCAGGCTGGGCTGGCAGCGTCGCACTCAGCGTGCACGGCCAGCTGGCAGCTGCGCGCGGCGAGCGCGAGAGTGCGGGGCAGTATCTCGAAGCTGCGCGCGAGCGCTTCCATGGCAATGGCATGGAAGGCTACGTGGCAACCGTAAGTTACGCGCAAGGCCTGCTCGAAGGCGGCGAAGCGGGCCACGAAAAGCGCGCCGCCGGCTTGGGCTTTTTTCGAGATCAGGGCTGGAAGGATCCCTGGCGCGCGATCGCGCTCTACGCGCCCATGGTGCGCTTTTTCGAGTCGGGCCCATCGCTCACTGCGCACGCATCCGCGCTCGTCCACGGCCGATACCAGCCCCTGCAGACCCTCGAGTCGACCGGTCTCGATGCCCTGACACAGGCGCTTGATACGCGCACCGGACGCACCGTCACGCTGCATTCATTGGTCAACGCTCAGCCTGAAGACGTCTCGCGCCTAAAGCGAGAATTTCGCGCGCTGCAGACCTTACATCACGACAATCTCGTGCGCCTCGAAGCGCTGTTTGAGCACGAGGGAACCTGCACGATTGCGATGGAGCACGTGCAAGGCTCGGACTTTCTCAGCTACGTGCGCCCAGACGGCGTGTTGAACGACGCCCGTCTGCGCTCGACGCTCGTAGGCATGTTGCGCGGCGCAGGAGCGCTGCACGATGCAGGCTTTGTGCATCGTGACCTGAATCCGACAAACATCCTTGTCACGCCTGAGGGTCGCGTGGTGCTTTTGGACTTCGGTCTGATGACGCCGCTCGAGGTAAGTGAGCGCGATGCATCGGACACTGGCACAGGCATGCTCGTGTACGTGGCACCCGAGCAAGTCGACCGGCCAGACTTCGACGCATCGGCCGATGTGTACGCGATCGGCGCCTGCTTGTACGTGGCACTGACGGGTCTGCTGCCGTTCGATCACTTCACAAGCGATCGCTTGCTCGATGCCAAACGCCGAGGCCGCCCGGTGCCCCCTTGGGCGATGCGCATCGAAGTGCCTCAAGATTTGGAAGAGCTGTGCCTTGCGATGCTCGAGCGCGAGCCCAACGTTCGCCCCACTGTGGCCGCAGCTCTTGCAGTCTTGGAGCGCCATGACGCGGGCGCCGCGGGGATGGGCGCTTCGGGCTCAGTGCATCCGCTCGCTGCGCGCGACCAGGCCCGGGGCGCAAACTTTGCGGGCCGCACGCTTGAGCTTTCCGCGCTCGAGGAGGGATTTGCCCAAGCTCAAGCCGGCGCGCGCACGCTCGTGCTCGTCCAAGCTGAAAGCGGCATGGGCAAGACGGCCGTGGTGGCCGAGTTCGTGCGACGCATCAGGAGCCGAGACCGAGAAGCGCTGGTCGTGCGTAGCCGCTGCTATCCGAACGAACAGATTGCATATCAGGCGTTCGATGCGGCGGTGGATGAGCTCGCTCGTGCGCTGCGTCGTTTACCGCGTGACGAATGCGAGCTGCTGCTGCCTGCGCGAGCCGCGCTGCTCACCCAGCTTTTCCCAGTGCTCGGCAGCGTAGGGGCGATAGGTCATGCGACCAAGAAGGGGTTGCCCGCGGAACCGGCCGCTCGCAAGCGTGCAGCGCTAGCCGCCTTCGTGGCGTTGATCTCAAACGTGTGCGCGCGCTTTCCCATGATCATCGTCATCGACGATCTGCAGTGGGCGGACGCGGAAAGCTTCAAGCTGTTGCACGCCCTGCTTGGCGATGGCCAAGGTAGGCGGCCGTTGATCGTCGCCACTCGCCGCCAAGGCGAGGCGCGCACCGACGCTACCGAACGCGAGCTCGAGGAGCTGAGTCTCAAACGTCACGCCCGCGTGCTCACGCTGCAGGCCCTGTCCGCGAGTGAATCGACTGCGTTGGCGGCAGCGCTGCTCGGCGATGCGGAAAGCCCCGAACATGTGCAGGCGCTGGTGCATGAGAGCGGCGGCCACCCTTTGTTCTTGCGTGAGCTTGCCGCCTACGCGAGCGCGAGCGACGCCTTGTCGTTCGACGGTAAGCTCGATTTGGATCGCGCGCTGGCCGCACGCTGTGCCCGCCTGCAACCACAAGCGCAGCGCTTGTTACAACTGGTCGCACTCGCGGCACGACCTATCGCCGAGCACGTGCTCACACGCGCTTTTGGCGATCCCGAACGTTATCCGGAGGCGCTGCGCGAGCTTGCACGAGAAGAGCTCGTGCGGGCGCGCACCAGCGATGTTCTCGTGTGTCACCACGACCGACTACGCGAAGGTGTGGTGCGCGGGATAGCGAACGAGCTCAAGCGCGAGTTGTCAGAGAAGCTTGCGCGCGCTCTCGATAGCGAGCCTGCATCGGACGCAGGTGAGCGGGCGCGCCTGTGGGAGCAGGCGGGAAAGCCCGCGCAAGCAGCGGCCGCTTATGGCCGTGCCGGCGACGATGCGCTTGCAATCTTGGCCTTTGCACAGGCGGATGCGCTTTACGCGCGCGCACTTGCGCTCAGGGCGGATGTGCAAGAACAGGAGCACACGCGCTTGCTCGTGCAGCGCGGTCATACGCTTTCGTGTTTGGGTAAGAGTGCTCAGGCAGCCGAACTCTACTTGGAGGCTTCGAAGCACGCCGTCGGCGAAACACGCATGCGTTTGCGCGTCTCGGCTGCGCGAGAACAGCTACAGAGCGCGCAAGTTGCAGAAGGTCTAGCGGGCGCGCGCGCGATTCTACAGGAGCTTGGCACACCACTGCCGGTGACCACCGTGGGCGCGCTCAGTCAACTGCTCTGGGATCGCGCCTACCTCGGGGTGCGCGGCCTGGCGGTAAAAGCGCAAGACAGTAAGAATGCCACCGCCGAAGAGCGCCTGCGCCTGGATGCGGCTTGGGACCTGGCCTTTCCCGTGGTGTGGGTTGACATGCTGCCCGCGGCGAGTCTCAACGCACAGCACTTGCGCGAGTCGCTCGCACTGGGTGAGCCCAGCCACGTGGCGCGCGCGCTCGCGCAAGAGGCGGCGCTACAGACGATGCAACGCCCCTCGGACACCAAGCGCAGTGCCCCCTTGTTCAAGCGTGCACGTGCCTTGCTCGAAGCTAGCAAAGATCCGAAGCTTGCCGCCTTCGTGGATTTCATCGAAGGCGCAGCCGCGCAGTTCCGCTGGGATTTCGTCGGCTCGCGTCAATGGCTCGAGCGCGCCGAGAGCCTGTGCAATGAGCACTGTCCGGAAGAGCCGTGGCTGTTGACCAACGCACGCATGGCCCTCGGCTCGGTCTGGTTCAACCTGGGCGAGCAAGCCAAGCTATCCACGATGAGCGAGGCTTGGATCGACGAAGCGCGCAGTCGCGGCGATCGTTTCGCTCTGGCAGCGCTCGAGGGCCTCGGACAAGGCTTTGAGCGTTACTTGATGCGCGACGAGCCCGATGCCTCACGCGAGGCGATAAAAGAAGCGATGGCGCCCTGGCCGCGCGAGCCATTTTCGTTCGCTCAGTTCGGTGAAGTTTTTGGCGTGGTCAACACTGAGCTCTACCGCGGGGGGGATGGCGGCAAGCGCTGGCTCGACGCCGAAGATGCACGGCTATCGCGGGCATTTCTGATTCGCTCCAAGTTCGGGCGCGCCACATTGGGAGTGATGCAAACCTATGCAGCGCTGTGCGCTTGTGTCGACGCCCCACGCGCGCAGCGTCCTTTGGCGCTAGCGCGGGCACGCACCCTCGCGCTGGCGACGACGAATAAGCCCGTGCCGATAGCGCAGATGCTGGGACCTTTGCTCGTCGCTCAGGTGCTGGCCCTCGAAGGTAAGGTAGACGAAGCCCTGTGCTGCTTGCGTCCCGGGCTTGAAGCGCTGCACGCGCGCGGCATCTTCTATCGCTATCCCGCCACATACCTTGAAGGGCTGCTCGAAGGTGGTGACGGGGGACGCGCCAAATGTGAGACCGCCCTGGCTTTCTTCGCAGGTCAAGGCTGGAAGGTCCCACGACGGGCCGTGGCCATGTGGGCACCTGCGATAAGCGACCTCGAGACGCGTTGAGCGGCAGGCTGCGCCAGCGCGCTAGCGAACACGACCCGAACACTAACTTCTGCGCGCGGCTGCTCGACGTGCCACCCGGACCGCGTGTGCGAACAACGCCGCGGTCAGCCAGCCAAACGGCCAGTACGCTGCCCTGCGCCCGGGCCCCTGGACGCTGCAACTGCTGCCATAGATGGTGTTATCGTTATTCGGTGGCTGGGCACCAAGCGGTGGCGCGAGCATCGGATCGTCGTCCAGAATCGGCTCGATCACAGGTTTCGGAACGAACGGCCCAGGAACCTCCTGCTCGGGCGCAGCGGGCCCTGGCAGCGAAGCGTCAAGCTCGGGGTCCAAGCCCGAACCCCCTCCATCCCAACTTGTGTCTAGACCCGCATCGGAGCCTGCGTCCATGCTGACGGGTGCGAGCACAGCGCTAAACCAGTCTTCCTGACGGGAGGCGGCTTCTGCGCTCAGCTCCACATGCAGGTGGTCATGGTGCGGATTGACTCCCGTATACATGCGACCCTTATTGCCCATCGCCCGCGAGGCGCCCCAGCTCCACTCGTCCCAGATGATCAGCTGAATGCCGAGCAACTCTGCATGCGCGATCAAAAGCTCCCCCACTTCGTCACCCAAATCGTTATCGGCCTGGGCGGGATTGCCCAGCGTGGGGATGTGCAGGTCGAGCGCGCGCCCTACCCCATGCACAGACATGGTCTGAGTCGCGCCGCGAATGGCGCGACAAGAGTAGCCCCCAACCAGCGAGATCTGCGGATAATGCTCAGCCAAGAAATCGCCAACCAACCGTGTGCCCGACAAAAGTCCACCCGCACAGCCTGTCTCGCCGCGCCAGGGGCCCGCGCCTTCGTAAGCGACGTACTGCATATCTCCCGCTTCGAGCGTGGAGGCCGGGATCTGCCAGGGTCCCTTGACCGCAAGCGCCGCGCCGCGCTGCCATAGCTCGCGGGCCCCCTCCCCCTCAGCAGCGCAGGCGCAGAGGAAGAAAACACTCAGGTAGAGGGCGCGACGCAACCAACACATCGGGCGACCACACTAGCAACACCGGGACGCGGGCGATACGGACCTGTGCGTCGAAAGCGCAATACTAGTCAGTTTGTGCGCTTTGTGTACACGGCGCCCGCAGTGCTGCTCCAAGGTATGGGAATGTCGTTGCGCGGACTGCTCGAACAGGCAACGAATACCCGACCGCCATGTTGAAAATCACGACTTGGAACGTCAACGGCATCCGCGCCCGGGAGCAGCAGGTGCTGGCTTGGATCGCGCGCGAGCAGCCGGACGTACTATGTTTGCAGGAGGTCAAAGCATCTCCCGAGCAAGTGCCAAGCTCGCTCTGTGAGCACGATGGGTATTGGTGCTACTGGCATGGACACAAGGGATATTCGGGGGTCGCGCTATTGCTGGCGCGGGCCGCATTTCCGGTGCGTCCGCTGTTCTCCCATCCGCCGTTCGACCATGAGACGCGCATCGTGACGGCCCAGGTCGGAGCCGTCGTATTCAGCTCGATTTACGTACCAAACGGCGGCAAAGACTTCGCAGCCAAAGTGCGCTTTTTAGCTGCGCTCGACGGGTTTGCACGGGAGGCGCAGCAGAGCGGCAGACAACTCCTCTTGTGCGGCGACCTGAATGTCGCACGCGAGCCCCGCGATGTGCATCCCAGTCTGCAGAAGCCGCTTCAGATCGGGCAGACGGTCGAGGAGCGCGCGCAGCTCGAGCAGATCATCGCCCGGGATTTGACGGATCTTTCGCGCAAGTTCCATCCGGAAGATGAGCGCCTATTCAGCTGGTGGGCGCCCTGGCGCAACATGCGGGAGCGCAACATCGGATGGCGTTTGGACTACGTGCTCGCAAGCCAGGAGCTTGCCGAAAAAGCCGTAAGCTGCGAGGTCTACCGTGACTTTGGAACGAGCGATCACGGCCCAGTCCAGGCGCTGTTCGAGCTCGAAGCGCCACGCAGCACACGTCCTGCGGAGGAGTCGGATGCGAACGCTGCACCGTCCGCACGGCGTGGGCAGCTGACGTTGTTCTGAGCAGCGCTCGGCCTTGTTCGGAGGCACCTGCCTCGCACAAAGGGGCAAACTAGGGCAGGCTTGCTGGCCGTATGCGGCCGGTCGTTTTAGTGCACGGAATCTGGGACAGCGCGCGCAGGATAGCCCCGCTTGCCCACGAGCTGACCCGCCGCGGGATAGCGTCAGTTGTTGCGATCGATCTGCTGCCGCCATGGGGGGCTGCGCGGATCGAAACGCTTGCAGAGCAGCTCGCCCGCTTCGTCGAGCGCACCCGGCAACAACACGGCTCGCCTCAGGTCGACATCGTCGGCTTCAGCATGGGTGGGCTCGTGACCCGCGTGTACCTCGAGCAGCTTGGTGGTGCCCCGTACGTACACAGGTTCGTGTCGATCTCGGCGCCCCACGGCGGCACCCTTTCAGCCTACGCGCTACCTCTTGCGGGAGGGCGTCAGATGCGTCCGCGCAGTGCGCTGCTGCGGGCGCTCGGGGATGATGTTAGCCACCTTTCGACGGTTAATGTGCACTGCGTCTACACACCGTATGATCTGACTGTTCTACCTGGAGATAGTGGCGTACTCCGAGGAGCGCGCAGCGTGCATCGCGTGCCCGTAGCCCTACACCGCTGGATGCTGAGTGACGCGCGCGTGCTCGACTTGACCGCGCACCTGCTCGGTCGCGATCCATAAACGACGATAGGACTTTACCTAAGCTCGCATGCGCGAATCTATGAGGCTGTGCAGAACAGTGTAAGCTAAACGACGACATGACACTGCTGAGGGTTCAGTTCGGAAAGGGTCAGGATTTCCCATTTCGCCAAGCTGGCCCGTTATACCTCGACAGGTTAGCGCGGATGTTCGCGTGCTCTGGGAGGTCGTTCCGTGAACAACGTGCTTACGCTTGCTAGCGGCATTTCGGCTGGTCGTCGCGAACTAACCTTTAGCCTCTGGCCCTTGTTGCTCCCGCTCGCTGGCTGCGCCGCGGCAGAGACGCTCAAGTCGACCGACTTCGTGGCTGACCGTGACGGCGGCGCAAGCGGCAGAGATGCAACCACGGCAGGCGATAACGCCGCTGGTAGCGGCAATCAAGACGCGAGCACGGCCGCCCCGCCCGGTTGTGGCAACGGCGATCTCACGCAGGACGAAGCCTGCGATGACGGCAATCGGCGCGACGGCGATGGCTGCGCGAACGACTGTCTGTCGGTCACACCGGGCTACTCCTGCCCACGCCCTGGCACCCCCTGTCAACGCGTGGCGCGCTGCGGCGATGGGGTCATGGTGCTACCGGAGCTGTGTGACGATGGAAACAGTAGGATCGGCGACGGCTGCTCAGACACATGTAAAATAGAGATAGGCTTCAAGTGTGCCGGGGCGCCCAGCGCCTGTACCGCGACCGTGTGCGGTGATGGCAAACAAGAGGGCGCAGAGAGCTGCGACGATGGCAACGCACAACCCTTCGACGGCTGCGCTGCCAACTGCCAGAAGGAGCCCGACTGCACGGACGGCGCCTGTCATTCAGACTGTGGCGACGGCCTCGTGTTACCCCCGGAAGGCTGCGATGACGGCAACAGCCTCGATGGTGATGGCTGCTCCTCGGTGTGCCGGGTCGAAGCGGGCTTTACCTGCTCTGAAGAGTCCGCTTGCGAGCAGGTGAATGGCCAGTGCGTGCTGCGCGTATCGGCGGTGTTCCGGGACTTCAAAGAAAACCATCCGGACTTCAGCACGTCCTGTGATGGGCTAAAGACCATGGTGGTCAAGCCCAGCCTAAATCAACAGGGGCGGCCCGAGCTCGTCAGTCAGGCCGCAGCGGATGGCAACTGCATCAGCCGCCCCGCTTCGTTCCTCAAGTGGTATGTCGACGGACCCGACACCAAGACGTTTGTAAGTAGCATCGCCCTGTTCGACAACGAAAAGGGTGGGTACGTCAATCGCCTTGGCGCAGACGGGGAGGCCTTCGTCAGCCCGGGCGCGCAGCCTTTCAGCGACAAGCCATGTGCCACGCCCTTCGTCGATTGCGTGCCCTGCCAGTACGCGCAAAACCAGAGCTGCGAGATCGTAAGGCTCGATGGTAACCCGCTGTTCTTTCCGCTCAACGACTTTGCTGGTGCTTGGCCGGACGGGAGGTTTCAAGCCAAGGTGCCGGAGCAATATGGCGCCAATGGCTGGCCCCTCGCCACGAGCTGGAAATACTGGCCTCCAGGCTATGCCCCGGATGCAACCAACAACTTCTCGTTCACAAGCGAAGTTAAGTACTGGTACTTATTCAATCCGGAGGCGCCAGCAACCTTAGACTTCACCGGCGACGATGACGTATGGGTGTTCGTCAATGGTAAGCTCGCTGTTGATCTCGGCGGGGTGCACGTGCCGCTGAACGGTAACGTGACAATCGACGCGAGCACCGGTGCCAACATCTACGACATGCAGCCGGGCAAGGTCTATCCGATCACCATCTTTCACGCCGAGCGCAAGCAGGAAGGCTCAAGCTTTAAACTCACCCTTTCTGGCTTCAACACGGCTCGCAGCGATTGTCGCGCGTTCTGTGGCGATAGCCTGGTCGGCCTCGGTGAAGAGTGCGACGACGGCGAAAACGACGGTGGTTACGGTGAGTGTGCGAGTGGCTGCAAGCTCGGCGAGTACTGCGGCGATGGGGTCGTGCAGGAAGGCGAGGACTGCGACCATGGCAGCAAAACCGTTGCAGGCTGTGGACAAGCTACGTCGTGTCGCGACATCGTAGTTCTGTAACTGGGTTTCGCGCCTTAACCACGGCTTTACTCGGGATCTAACCCGAATGAGCAGGCCCATTGAAGCGTGCGCCCGGGTGGAGAGTTGCGCACATCTGCCCGGCGCAAAATCCAGTAATATCGATCACCCTATTGTGCAGATTTACTCTGTCCCCGGACGCGCGGGAAAAATGTCCCAATTTAGAGTAACGGAGACCAGCGTGGCCGAGTTCTGTTGATGGCTGACGCTGCTGGGGTGAAAACGCGGCCAGCTGCAAACAGTGCGTTCCTGCACAGATCCGGCTGCTAGGTTACCGCCTCGCCAGCACCTGAGGGTGTCGGCGCGGGAGTTCGCTCTGAGTATTCAGCGCACTGCCCCCTAAGGTGGAAAGGACACCATGAAGCAATCTGTTCGAGCTCTGTTAGTGATCGGCATGGGGATTTCCTTGTCCTACTGCACGATCGGAACCGTCGGAGACGAAAAGGTCCCTTCCGATGAAACTCTCGGTAATGTTGCCGACGACATGGTGGAAGATGTAGGCCTCGCCTCCTCCTCGATTTCTTCAGAGGAACTAAAGGCGCGCTGGAAAGAGATCCTCGCAGCCTGGCGCGACAGAAGCCACGGCGGCGGCGGGAGCACGGGTGGCTCCACAGGTGAAGGTACGACCGGGGGATCCACAGGAGGTTCCAGCGACGGCACGACAGGAGGCTCCAGTGGCTCAACGACCGGTGGATCCACGGGTGGTTCCAACGGTGGCACGACAGGAGGTTCCAGTGGCGCAACGACAGGAGGTTCCAGCGGCGCAGCCACTGGTGGATCACCAGGCGCGATGCCCCCAGCTCCTCCCCCGCCTGGAACCCCGGGAGCAGGTGCAGGCACGAGCTACTCCTGCCCCGCGGCGCAGTCGACCGGTGTCGTGCACTATGTGTGCGACTGCGGTCCGGGAGCTTCAAGCCAGTGCGTAGCTGGCAACGACGGCAACACCGGAGCCTCACCTGCTTCGCCGTGGCGCTCCTATGAAAAGGCAAGAAGCACCTTTGGCAGCATGCCGGCAGGCGAAACCGTAGCGTTTTGCCGTGGTGGCTCCTTCCAAGCTGGCTCCAACACGCGCTGGATGAACACCAACTGCCGCGCAGGCAAGCGCTGCATCGTGCGCGATTATCAGCCGTCTTGGAGCAGCAGCACTAGCCCGGCGCCAATCATTTCGGTAGGCAGCACAGATCGCGTGTTCTCGATCGAGAACCCGTCCGCACCCGCGCACGAAGAAGGTTATGTCTTTGCGCATCTAAATCTTCGCGGCAATGGTAAGGGTTCAGGTTTCTTCTTCTACAACGACACCGACGATGTGCAGATTTGCGGCTCATCGTTCGATAAGCTCGCGATCGGCGTGCACATCGAAGGGTCTAACCCGGGCTCAGGGGATACTCGTCAGGCGCGCATCGTGGTGAAGGGTAACCGCTTCACCAACAACTCCGGCTTTGGCTTTCTAGGCGGATGTGATGACTGCGTGGTCGAAGACAATTACTTCGAGAACAACGGCAGCCGCGCTGTTTTCGACCACAACATATACTTGGCTGGCGCCAATGGCGCGCCGTACCAGAATATGCGCGTTTCGCGCAACGAGCTCTATCGGTCTGCGTTCATCGATGGCAAGTGCCAAGGCGTGTCGTTCGTCGTGCACGGCACCTACGACAACCTGCTGATCGAGGACAACTACATCCACGAGAACATCGGGGCCATCACGGGCGACTGCTGGGGCTTAGCGGTCGACACGGGATACTCTTCAGGAGAGTCCTTCAACAAGGTAACCATCCGAGGAAACCGCGTGGAGAACGTGGCCGGCATGTTCATCGGCCTGAATGCCTGCCGAGACTGCGTGATCGAGAACAACGTCGTAGTCAACGAGCAGGGCGGAAACGCAACTGGCATCAAGGCACCTAATCGCGCACGTGACGGCGACGATCAATCGATGAGCTCGGTCACCGTGCGCAACAACTCGATCTACTTCGGCAAGGGGAGTAGCGGCGAGGGCATCTTGATGGGATCGGAAGGGTCTAACCACGTGGTCACGAGCAACGCGATTCACTACGCTGGCAATGGTTCGTTCGACTGCTTCGATCTCGACTTACCTAAGGGCGCCTATAAGATGGTTGACAACAACCTGTGCTTTACCCCCAACGTGAGTCCAAGCTGGGTGCGCGGCGTGGGTAGTCTCGCAAGCTGGCGGTCAAGGACGGGCTTTGACCAGAACTCGGATGCGAAGGACCCGGGGTTCAGATCCGTGGATGCGCCCTGTCACCTCGAAGCGGGCTCGCGCTCATCTGCGATGGTCGATAAAGGACATCCCACGATGAGCTCGCCTGCCGGCTTTGGCGGCGCGAAGGGTAGCGGCGCGCCCGACGTCGGCGCCTACCAGCAGTAGCTCTGAGCAAGCTGCCTGGTCCTAACCCCAAGGCGACCATATCGCCCAAGATAGGCTGCATTCTAGCCTGGCGCGACGGGTCCCGGCCGCTCTTGGTCACCAGCCTGCTCCTTGTTGCCAATCGGCGATGGCAAGAGTCGTACGTCTAGGGCATGGTGAAGCGAGGAGGATCGTTCATGACTTACACCTCACTTACGCAGGTCGATTTGCGCGACTTGGCGTTGCACCTCCAGCGCGCATTCGGCTCGAGCGAGCCCGTGGGCGCTGTCGTGGGGCGCACGCAACTGCGCGACGCTGTCGTGATCAAGCTTGAATGCTCACAACTCCAGGCAGAGGAGCTGGTGGACAGTATGGTGGCAGAAGATCTGCTGATCTTCGAGGGCGAGCCGGGCGAGCCGGGTGTGTGGCACATTCGTCCGCCGGCGGAGGTTAGTCCGACTCGCTAAAAGCGTGAGTCCGACTCGATAGGATGCTAGTCCAAAAGTCCGACTTACTAGAACGCTAGTCTGACTCGTTGGATTGAGCTCTCGCCTCCGGTGCACTAGGGTAGCGGGTCAGTCTCCTCGGCAGGGATGGCATCCCACCACTGACACCACCAGTCGGCGCCGACCAGGATGCGCAGCTTCGAGTGCCAGCAGTAGCTGATCTGTTTTTCGGTTTCTAGGTAGTAGAGGCAGTTCTGGCAGCGCTCCTCGCCGTTCGGCCGACCGCGCAATACGGCGTCGTCCGCAAGATGGCGCAGCACGAGTGCGTTCTTCTCGTCGATCGCCTTGGGTTCAGGCGCTGGGAGATCGGGCATGGGTGGCAGGTCAGGCAGCTTTTCTCGCATGCTAATCTTTACGCCCTAGCTTCGGATCACGCCGCCCGAAAACATATCGCCCGACAGGGAGCACGGATGGGGTTACGTATCGAGGACTACGCACTGATCGGCGACACGCAATCGGCTGCCCTCGTCGCGGCGCATTTACCCAGTTCTACGGCTCAACACAACTCGATGCGAGTGTGCTGATGATCCCGCTCGTGGGCTTTTTGCCAGCTGACGACCCGCGCATGACGGTTGCCGTGATCGAGCGCGACCTCTGCATCGATGGTTTCGTCCAACGCTATTCGGACGATGCCGCCGGGACCGTGGATGGCCTGCCGGGCACCGAGGGAGCGTTTCTCGCATGCAGCTTTTGGCTCGCGGACAACTACGCGCTGCTCGGACAACACGACAAGGCGCGCGCGCTGTTTGAGCATCTGCTGAGTATCTGCAACGACGTGGGGTTGCTTTCAGAGGAGTACGACCCGGTCTCCAAACGCATGCTTGGTAACTTCCCCCAGGCGTTCTCGCATGTCGGACTGATCAACACCGCCTTTAATCTGAGCAAGGCCCGCGCAGCTTCTGCTGAGGAATGACAGCGGTAGCACAGGCCCCCCTCAAGTTTTCCGAAGGCTGCCGTACTTTCCGAACCGCTCATTCAGACGCTGGCGCAAGAGCGTGGTCGGCCCGGTCTTGGCCGACCTCGTGTGCGTGGGGGGCGTCAGTTTCGGTCGAACAACCACGGGCATAAGGTCTCGTTCGGAGGTATGCGTGAAAATATATAGTTACCTGCGGGCTACGGCTCATCTTAGGCAAGCCAGCGCACCGCACGCTAGGGTCTCGGATAGCGAATCCTTAGAAACGGGCGTAACAGTTACAACCACTAGGCGACGGGGGGTTGGTATGGGCGTCTGCGCTTCACTGCTCGTTGCGGCGGCCCTGATCAGCACCTCGCCCGCGCAGGCCCGGCGCCGTGATCGCACTTCAGCGACTCAATCGGCCCAAGAGCTGCGCGTCACATCCCTGGATGCCTATCAAGTTTCGTTGGCTTGGGATGCGGCCTTTGGCTGCGCAGGCGGCTGCTCTTACCTTGTGCAAGTAAGCGACGGGCGAGAGCTGTCGCTAGCGCAAGGAACGACCAACGTGCGCTTGAGCTGGGGTGTGTCCGCGGCATTTGCCTACAGGTTTTCGGTGGTCGCGGTCGATGTGGCGGGTAACCATTCGCGCCCGAGCAACGTGGTCAGCGTGACACGCCCGACGGATCGCACTCCGCCGAGCGTGCCCTCGCTCTCGTTGGCCTACGCCGGCAGCGACAGAGTCGCTTTGACTTGGCCGGCCTCGCGTGAGGATGGCCCGAGCGTGCGTTATGAGGTGTCGGTCAACGGCAGCCCCGTGCTTTCAGATGTATGGGCTACAAGCGCCACGATCTCGAACCTTACCCCAGACTCGGCCTACGTATTTAGCGTGAGAGCCCAAGATGCCTCAGAAAACTGGTCCGCTGCCAGTGGCAGCCTTACGGTCAGGACCCTTCCTCGCACTGCCGGCGACAGCATGCCACCGAGCACACCCAGCAATCTCGTAGCCTTTGAGGACTATTGCGGAGACTTGTTTCTCGTGTGGAACGAGTCCTTCGACGACCGCGATGCAGCGGCTGAGATCAAGTACGATGTCTACGTAAACGGCAATCTGCAGCATACGGTTGCGGGCCGCGGCTGGGCTGCGTTCATGGTCAGTGAGATGGGACCTACCCAGTTCACGGTGGTGGCTGTGGACAGCTCAGGGAACGCGTCGCCGCCGGCGTTTGTCGCGCTCGACATGGACGAAAACTGCGAGCCTTGATCAGCCGCTGCCGAAAGCGTGGCGCCGACCTCAGGCAGCGATCACTTAACACTAAGGTCGGCCGCGCAAAGTCGACAAAAGCGCGCGTCGCGAGCGTGGCCTCTGGCAGCGCAACTGGGGCACACGGTAGGTGAGCGGCTCGCTTGCGCGTCATTGGCGGCCGACGCTATTTCCACGGTGACGATGCCCGTAGGCACCGCGATGATGGCGTAGCCAGCGAGCATGACCAACACCGAAAGGGCTTGTCCTAGCGCTGTTTGTGGTGCGATGTCCCCGTAGCCGACGGTGGTGAGCGTAACCACCGCCCAGTACACGGAAATGGGAATACTGGTGAACCCGTGCTCGGGCCCCTCTACCAGGTACATCACAGCGCCCATGATATTGACGAGCACCAGCACGCTACCGACAAAGAGCAGGATCTTGCGCGCACTGCGTCGCATCGCTTCGGTCAGCATGCTGGCTTCGTGCAGAAACTCTCCCAAACGCAGGATGCGAAACACCCGCAGCAAGCGCAGCGAACGGATGACTAGCAGCGAGTGAGCCCCTTCGAGCGTCGCAAGGTACGTAGGCAGCAGGCTCAATATGTCGACTACGCCGTAAAAGCTGCGGGCATAGCGACCTGCCGATGGGGCAGAGACCAAGCGCAGCACGTATTCAATGCTGAACAAGATGGTAAATCCCCACTCAAGCAGCCGAAACGCTTCGCGAAAGCGCACAAGACTCGGAACGCTCTCGAGCATGACCACGAGCACGCTCAGCACAATGGCCCCCAAGAGTACGATATCGAAGAGCCGCCCGGCGCGTGTGTCCGATTGAAAAATAATGATCTGCAGACGTTCTCGCCAGCCGGTACCGGGTGCGCGAGACTCCGCTCGATCAGGAGTGTTTGGATCAGTGGGGCCAGGCGACGTGCTCATGCTGCACCGAGGGCGCGCTCATAACGCGACAATAAGGGTTGGGCGCTAATCCCGTGAAAGAGGATGCTGAGCAAGACCGTCGAAAGAGTCAGATTACTAATCTCCTCTCCGAGGGGACCGGCTGCCCCGTGGTTCAGCGCATAAGTAAGATAGTAGAGACTGCCGATGCCCCTCAGGCCAAACCAGCCCATCAGCCAGCGTTGCGCGTTTGAGGACTGCGTGCGCGCGAGCAGCGCGCGTGTGCTCAACGGACGAAGAATCACAAACAAGAACAAGGCGAGCGGCAGCGCGCGCACGTCCCAGTGCGACATGGCCGCGGCGCCGACTAGCATCACCAAGCCGACCTCGATCAAGCGCTCACTCGTATCGCCGAACCTCAGCGTTTCTGACACGAGCACGCCAGCGGCGATCGCCGGTTGATCGAGCGAGGGGCTCTCGACCTTTGCCGGCACCAAATGCTCGGCGGGCGGATGGGGAGGGTCCGGCTGATCCGGCGCTGCGCCCGCCCCTGCGATATCGGGATGGGGCGATTCGCGAACTACCTGCAACTCGGCGCGACGCAAGCCAAAGCCTGCTGCGAACACGCTCAGAAAACCCCAGGCTCCGATCGCTTCTGCACCCGAATAGGAGAGCGCGATTAAAGCGAGTGCCAGCAGGTCACTCGGCGCAGCATGATCGCGATGCCGCGCCCTGAGCCAGATGGAGAGGCGTCCTATACCCTTACCTATCGCATAGCCGAATAACAGACCTGCGGGCACGGCCCACAACAGCCGATGGGCAGCCCAGGTTCCAATCCACGCGCCCGCGCTGCCATGGCGCGCCCAGTCGAGCGCCAACACGACGAACGGGAAGGCCATGCCGTCGTTGAGCCCGGCCTCTCCCGATAAACCGTAGCGTACGCGATCCTCATCTGCCGCGTCACTGACGGTGACTGCACTTGCCAGCACGGGGTCGGTCGGTGCCAACACCGCGCCCAAAAGCAGCGCCGAGGAGAGCGTCAGGCCAAACACGTACACGGCAAACGCGGCCACGCCCGCAATGCTTGCGAACATGACCGGGCCAGCAAGGAGCAAGGCGGGTCTCCAGACGGGATTGCGTATGGGCAGACGCAGCTTCAAGCCGCCGACGAAGAGCGAGATGATCACCGCTATTTCCGTAACGCGCTCAAGCCACAGTGTCGCTTCGCTCAAATCCACTCGCAGCCAGCCGAAGCCGGAGGGGCCGACCGTCAGCCCAAGCAACAGATAAATGACGGAGCTGCTGATCGGCAAACTGCGCAGGTGTGCCGATGCCAGCCCCATGATCAAAAGCAGCGCGCCTAACACGGTAAGCCACGCAAGAAAGCCCGGACCGTTCTCAATCATGGGCCGCGCTCTCTCCCATTTTGCTCACGAGGCTGCACATCACACCGGTCACACACCGCATTGCCACACCGTGCCGCGCACGCGTCGCGGGCACAACAATCTGCCAAGAGCTGGCGAGGCGAACGATGGGCCAGCTTGGCTTCAGAGTGCATAAGACGCGCGAACCAGACGCGCTAAGACATGTTCGGACGCGCTGTCAGGGTTCGCAAGGCGTAGGTGCTCGAGAGCGGCCTGTACCTCTTGCCGTGCGTCACGGGTGGGGGCCAGCAGAGCGCGCGCGAGGGCAGCGCGCCCCCGCCAGGTCTGGGCTGCGGCTTCGAGCTTCTTGAGTCGCGATGCCAACGCGAGCTCAGCGTCAGTAAGATCGTTCCCGAAGGGAAAACGCGGCAACGTGGCGGTCTCCTGCAGGGGCCCGAGTGCCGTCTGGATGCGCTCTGGCACGTTCGCTCGCTGGGCATCGGGAATACGGTAGCTGGGCGAAAGCTTCTTCGCCCTGACGGCTTGCTCCTGCAAGGCGGGCTGAAAGCGACTATCGCAAATGCAGAGCATGGCCTCGACGCATTCACTATCCGTTTTGCCGCGCAGGTCCGCGACGCCGTATTCGGTGACGAACAGATCGCGCATATGACGCGGGATCGTGGCATGTGGGTACTCCCACACCAGGTTCGATGCGACCTGTCCTTTGCGCTCGAACGTCGCGCGCAGCAGTAACACCGAACGCCCGTCAGGAAGTTGATGCGCCATGTTGACGAAGTCGCTCTGTCCTCCCACGCCCGATACGACTTGACCGTCTTGCAGCTGGTCGGACACCGCAGCGCCGAGCAAGGTAGCCTTCATCGTCATGTTGATGAACCGTGCGTGGCACCGCTGCTTCTGCTCGAGCTTGTAGTCGGTATAGATGCGGTTGACCTCGGCTACGCTCGTCATGTCGATCAGTGCGCGTCGCGCTTCGGGCAGCGCGTCAAGGCGTCGATAGAAGTCGGCCGGGCCAAGGAAGAAAGCTCCCTGCAGCACGGTGCCCGGATAAAGCCGAGCAGCTTCCTCGGGCTGCTCGATAGCGAGCTGTTGCTGCGCTACATCTTCGTACACTGCGCGACGCACGATGCCGGCTTCAAACAACGAGAACAGCGCGTTAGAAATCAGCTCGCTTGCCACGTACAACCCGGTCATGAAAGGCGCATCTCCGCCCAGGTTCGCTGCGAGCACGTCGCGGCCGACGGCATCGAGCGCCACCTGGTAAGCCCCGTTATCGCGCTCGCGCAGCAGCAGCGCGTGACACAGTGCATCGCCCATCGCGCCGATTCCGACCTGGAGTGTTCCGCCGTCGCGCACGAGCGCGCTTGCACGCAGGCCTATCGCCCAAGCTGTGCTGTCAACCGCCTCATGCGGCACAGCAAAAGGCGGATGATCGAGGTCCTCATCGTCGAGCACGAAGTCCAGATCCTGCTCACTTACTTCTGCGGCATTGCCAAGCCAGGGCAGCGCGCGATTGACTTGCGCCACGCAAAGGTAAGGTCGCCCGCTTGCCTTGAGCAGCGGTAGGAGTTGCAACGTGATATCGGGGTTGCTGGAGAGGCTGTAGCGAGCCCTGCCGCCTTCGTCACGCTGCGCCACGGCTTGCAGCAGCAAGTTTACACCGCGCCCCAACATGTCACGGGCGACATGGGTATAATTACTGCTGATATAATCTCGCTGAGCCGCCCGGTTGCCAAGCTCGGAGCCAGAACGGAAGTAGAACTCGAGCACACGCACGTTGTCAGGCAGCGCGTCTCCGTCGCGGTCGTCGAGGTACGCTAGACGCGGATAGCCCTTCCACACCCGCGCGCGTATCGGCGCAAGAAAGCGCTCCTCGAGAGCGGACTTGCCGCGCGGCGGGTTGAGCGACAGCGCCGTGATGATATCGAGCTTGATCGATGGATCCGTCTTGGCGCGCAGGTAAAGCGCATTCAGCAGCGCGTTGGGTTTGCCTATCCCAAGCGGCGTTCCAAGCACGATTTGCTTGCCTAAACGTGCAAGGATCGCATCGACACAAGCATCACAGTCGTGCAGGGTTTGGCTGGTCATGCACTTATGGTTCTGGCACGTACCTTGCCTAAAAACTAGCTCCATCATGTTCTGTCCGAAAGGCCTGCATTCATGACTGAGCGCCCGCGATCAATCGACGCCCTGTCGCGTCTGCCCACGTTGCGACCATTCGCCCCGATGGTGCTCGCAGCTTGGCAGGATGGTTACCTCACTCCGAGCGACTTGCTGTTTATTCGTGCGGAGCTCGAGCGCTGCGTCTGGCTCGATGCAGAAGCGCGAGAAACCCTGCACAGCTGGCTCGATCCAGAGGCGCCCCCCTCACCCAAGCAGCTGCGCAGACTAGAGCGGTCAGTGACCGAGCAAGAGCGCGCACTGCCCAAGGCTCCACGCCGTTCAGTCTCGGAGCTCGGCAGCGCCATCGCTGCAAACGAGCTTGGAGCGCAGGCTCCCGTCGACATCGGCTCAGCGTTGCGCCACGTGGAACCACTGCTTTCCTATCATCGACTTCCGCACGCCCACGCGGCCGCCACAAACTTCACCGCAAACGAGCCGAGCACGCTCGAGGTCGTCAAGCTGCGTGCAGCGCTCGACGGGTCCCTGCGCGAGACGCGCGATCAGCTCCGCGCGATCTTGAGCGACCCACAATTTCGTCCCGTGCATGGGCTCAGCACCGCGGCCTATCGCGAGCAAGTGCTCGCCTGGTGTCGCACGCTCGCCGAACGCGGAGTCGGCGCCCAAGCCTACGCCGGCGTGGGCGAAACCGGCGGTGATATCGGCGCTTTCATGGCCTCCTTCGAGACGCTGGCCGTTTTCGACCTGAGTCTGTTCGTGAAGTTTGGCGTGCAATTCGGCCTGTTTGGCGGCGCAATCGCCAACCTGGGCACAAGTTCCCATCACGCGTTGCTGCCTGCCGTCAGTCGCTGCGAGCTTATCGGCTGTTTTGCCATGACCGAACGCGGTCATGGTTCGAACGTGCGCGATTTGCAGACGCTCGCCCGTTACGACGCTGAAACCCAGGAGTTTGTGATCAGCACCCCCACGCTATCGGCAGGTAAGGAATGGATCGGCAATGCAGCGCTTCATGCCAGCATGGCGGTCGTATTCGCGCAGCTCGAGACGCAGGGTGAAGGCTACGGCGTGCACGCGTTCCTCGTGCCGATCCGGGATGCTCAGGGTGCGCTCATGCCCTCGGTGCGCATCGAAGATTGCGGCGACAAAATGGGGCTCAATGGCGTCGACAACGGACGCTTGTGGTTCAGTGACGTACGGGTGCCACGCGAGGCGCTGCTCGATCGCTTCGGCCAGGTCGACGAACAGGGCGAGTACACAAGCCTGATTCCAAGCGCCGACAAGCGCTTCTTCACCATGCTCGGCACCTTGGTCGGAGGCCGCGTTGGCGTCGCGGGGGGTGCTCTTTCGGCCTCCAAGGTCGGGCTGCACATCGCCTTGTCTTACGGTGCAAGACGTCGCCAGTTCCCGAATGCGCAAGGCAGCGAGCAACCCTTACTCGATTATCTCTCCCATCAGCTGCGGCTCCTCCCGCATCTGGCGGGTGCCTATGCGCTGAGCTTTGCTCAAAATGAGCTCGTGCGGCTGTACGCCTCTGCGGGGCAGGACGGTGCCAAGTCCCGTCACGTGGAAAGCTTGGCCGCCGGCCTCAAGGCGGTCGGCACGTGGCAAGCGATCGATACGTTGCAGCAGTGTCGAGAATGCTGTGGAGGTCAGGGTTATCTCACCTCCAATCGCGTGGATGCGCTGCGCACGGACACCGATGTATTCACCACTTTCGAAGGCGACAACACCGTTCTCATGCAGCTAGTCGCCAAAGACCTGCTCTCACAGTACGCCCGCGCGTTGAGAGACAACCCGCTCAAGACTCTTGGGCGGGCTCTCGCTACGGACTTGCTCGGCGCCATCGTAGAGCGCAATCCGGTGGCGACGCGCCGAAAGGACAGCGAGACGCTGCTCGCCTCCGACTTTCATGAGCAGGCCCTGGCCTTTCGCGCGCGCTCCTTGCTGGAATCACTCGCCCGACGAATCAAGCGCCGCGTCGATGACGGCATGGACTCTCAGGAAGCGTTCGAGCGCTGTCAGGATCACGCGATCGCCCTTTCGCACGCGCACATCGAGCATTTCGTGCTGACATGCTTTCAAAAGGCCGCCGACCATGAGCCCGCGCTCACGCCATTATGTCAGCTGTACGGGTTGTGGCGGATCCATGCCGATCTCGCGTGGTTTCTCGAAAATGACTACATCGCAAAGTCTAAGTCGCGCGCCATACGCAAGCAGCTCAACGTTTGCGTAGCTGAGCTTTCGCGATCCGCGCTGTCGCTCGTCGAAGCCTTCGGTGTTCCAGCCACTTGTCTCGGCCCCCTCGCCGATCCCCGCTATCTGACGAGCTCCGGACTTTCGGCGCCAGCGGGCGAGTAGGCAGTAGCGGGCCGGGTAACGAGGCGCTGACACCGCAACGGCGCGGACAGTAAGCGCCCGCGGCGAATAGCGCGGACAAAGAAACGGCGGGAGGGGTTGACCTGGGGTTGACCTCAGTCCGGCCCACCCAGCGTCCAGATCTCGCGGCCGCTCTTGAGCACCTTTTTGTGGATTGGCACTTGGTCGGCGCCCTCTGCTTCGGCGATGGCGTACAGTTCTGCGATGTCGTCGGCCGTTCCATCGCAAAAGCCCATGGGCCGATCGTTGCCAGGCACATTGAGCTGCACCTTGAGCTCGCCGCGATCCCAGCGGGTCTGCGTCGCATTGTCGTACGGGTAGATCATGATGGCTTGCAGGCCTCATACCCGAAAGCGAAGGCCTGCGCAGGGCGCGACTGCCGCGAGCAACCAGGCATTGGGTTCGTCGCCCTCCACTTGAGCTCCTGCGCTGGGCTCACCTGCAGCGCAGATCTCAGCCCCATTTGGGGGCGTATACAGACTGCACATCCATTGGAAACATGAGCGTTACCTTATGAAGGCTACCAGGCTTCTTAACCCTGCTTTCAACAGGTATTGCGAGAAATTTCCAGCCGGCCCCAACACCTGCGCGCGCCGCCAGTGGGTATAGGTTTAGGTTAAGCCCGGCGCATCTTAGTTTTTTTGACGCAAATTGCCCCGAACTTAGACAACCATGTGTCGGAAAAGAAGGCGTCTGCAGCGCGCTTTTCGTCTCTCGCAGATCCTGCATCGCGGCTTTCAGCACGCACATTTCAACCATTTGTGCGTTGAGTCACGCGCGAGACGTTACGCGTGTTATGCCTGTATTTCAGGCGCAAAACGCCCGATTACGCCTCGCCGTATAAACGTTGTGAGCGAGGCCGATTTAGCAGCCGTTCTCATTGCAACTGACTTTTGATACGCGCTCATGGTAGTTCGGGGTCTCACAGCCAGTGCCGAGTCGGTACTCATCTCACTTATCGCTTCTCCTGCCCTCGCGTCGACGAGCGGATCGCGACGCCCTTAGTCTTGTGCAGGTAACTGCGCTGCATCAAATACCGGGCTGTTTGTTAGGCCCGGCCCCCGTTGCGACTAGGCCACTAGCGCACGATGCACGCAGCGTTGCGCGTTGAGATGAGCATGGGTCCGCCTGGGGGCCCTTAAACGATTCACCCTTTAGAGTTTTGCATCGCTTCGAAAGAGGAAACAGCCGGCAATGCCTAATATTCGAATTGTTTTGATCTGCATGAGCGTATTAGCTGCATGCACCACTGAGCCCGATAACCGCCCAGATCTCAGTCCGCCTGGCGTTTGCCAGGAGGCCTGCGAGCAGGCGGCAGATTGTGGCGATGGCGCAGTTTGCTGCACGAACCCCGAGGAGTGCGGCGCCGACCACCGTTGCGTGTCCTGTACGGCCGACAAGCAGTGTCCGGACGGCGCATGCGTCGCTGGAGCGTGCGTCGAGTGCGCGGACGATGCGGACTGCAAAGGAAACGAAAAAGGCTCGCGCTGCACCGCGACGAACACCTGCGCCAAATGCAACTTGGACGTGCAGTGCAAGGGCGACCCGGCCGGCGGTCGCTGCACGCCAGCAGGAACCTGCACGTGCAACGGCGACAAGGACTGCAAGGAGCCCGGGCTTAGCCTGTGCCGCGCCGAAGGCTGCGTCTGTACCGACGACTCCGGCTGCACGGCGGGCGCCGAAAAGTGCGACGTGGCAAGCGGTGTCTGCATCGCCTGTGACAAAGATTCGCAGTGCGCCGAGGGTAAGACCAAATGCATCGCAGGAGACACTCCGGCCGCAAGCTGCGGCTGCGCGAGTGATGACGAGTGTGGCGGCGAGGGCGAAGCCCCGTTCTGCGCCAAGGATAATGGAGCGTGCGTGGTTTGCCTGACCGACGCGCAGTGCGGCAAGGGCGGCAAATGCTTCAGCCCGGGTACGCCTGCGGCGAACTGTGGCTGCACGAAGAACGCCGACTGCGACGGCGCTGTTTGCAATAAGGCAACGGGCGCCTGTCAGCAGTGCGTAGAAGGCCCTGACTGCGAGAAGCTCGAGCTGGGATCCATCTGCACCGAAGAGGGCACCTGCGCCTGCGACAGCGCCTCCGAATGCGGCGCCAAGAACACCACCGCGAAGCTCGAATGGGTGTGTGAGTGATGACCATGCCTAAGACAACTAACGTGCCTAATTGCCCCAACACCCGCAGGAGCGGTTCCCTCATGTTCGCACGCGTGACGTTCGTAAGAAGTATTCTCGCGCTATCGCTGTCGGCTTTTGCCGTGCCGGCGCTCGCGCAGACTGAGCCGGTTTTTCCGCCAGCACCCGCAGCACCGTCGCCCACGGATCCGCCGCCCACCAGCCCGGATCCCACAGCGCCTGTTCCTGTGGATCCGGCAGCACCAGCTCCTGTGGACGCGCCTCCTCCTTTCGATCCGGGAGAGCCGCCTCCCGTCGATCCCGCAGCGCCCCCTCCTGCCCTGCCCCCCGTCACGCTCGAGCCTGGTGCCGGAGGGCCGCTCGCCGAAGAGCCCGTCTACGAGGAAGAAGTGATCGAAATCGCGCCGCAGGGCGCGACAAGCACCGTCAGCCGGTCCGGCGAAGAGGTGGTGACAGTCACTGGTAGCCGCATTAGTGGCAGCACCACCCAGCAGGCAAGCCACGTGGCGGTCATCACCGCTAAGGACATCGAACGCACGGGCGCGACCACGGTCGACGAAGTATTGCGCCGAATGCCCGCAGTCTCGCTGCAGGGCATCAACCGAAGCAACACCAACGGCGGTGATGGTCTCGCGACGGTAGACCTGCGAAATCTAGGTGCCACACGCACCCTGGTACTCGTCAATGGTCGACGCTTCGTAAGCAGCGGCGGTGACGCCGTCGACTTCAATACCATCCCGATCGGCATGGTCGAGCGTATCGACGTCCTACTCGAAGGCGCCGCAGTCATTTACGGCTCCGATGCCGTTGCCGGTGTCATCAACATCATCCTCAAGGACGATTTTGACGGCATCCGTGCCGACTTCATCGGCGGCATCTCTGGCCAGGGCGACGCCGAAGAAGTTGGTCTCGGCGTGACCATGGGTAAGAACCACGACAAGGGCAACATCACGCTCAACTTGCAGGGCCTGATCCGCCAGCCGGTCTGGCAGAGAGACCGCAAGTGGTCCCGCGACTCGATCTCGGATCGCGGGTACCTCAATGGCTATGACGACAGTGGTGGCATCTACACCATCTACGGCAGCGGCGCAGTACCGGCGGGCAGCGATGGCAGGAGGCGCTTTGTCCCCGACCCCGCAACCGGCAGGAGCTACTCACCTGTCAGCCCGTTCAATAAATCCGACCGCTACAGCTTCGCTAGGCAGCAGCAGCTGATGGGAACGCAAGAGCGCTTCCAGATCACGATGCTCGGCGACTACGATCTTACCAAGCACAGTCGGGCGTTCATGGAAGGTATGCATACCTACCGTCACAGCCAGCAACAGCTTGCTCCGCAACCGTTCATCGGCGGTAACAGTACTTTCCCGAATGGCTTCACCATTCCGACGACCAACCCCTTCATTCCCCAGGACTATCTGGCCACGCTGCCCGCATCGCAGAAGTCAATTACGCTGCTGCGCCGCAACACGGACGTGGGTAACCGCATCTTTGACCAAGACGTGAACACGACCCGTGCAGTCTTTGGCTTGGCCGGCGACGTGCCTAAGTACGAGATCGACTGGGAGATCTACGGCAACTTCGGCATCAGCCGTGCGACCGAGACCACCAGCAACTCGATCAATCTCGCGCGCGCCATTGAGAGTGCCGATCCGGTTGCGTGTGCAGCCAATGCGGCGACCGGCTGCGTGGTAGGCGACTTTTTCGGCGAGAAGTCCCTTCAGCCGGGAGCGCTCGACTACATCCGCTATCAAGACGTAGCAACCAACGGCTACTCCCAGCTCAGCTCGGGTGCGTCATTGAGCGCGAAGCCCGTCGACCTTTGGGGCGCCGGAAAGCTCGGTCTCGCCGGCGGTCTGCTCTATCGTCGTGAGGCTGGCTATAACCAACCGAGCCCCGTCACCATTGGTGGTGAATCGGCAGGTAACGGTCTTGAGCCCACGCGCGGTCACTTCAACTCCTACGAAGGATTTCTCGAGACCGCGATTCCCTTGCTGTCGAACCTGCCTGGCGCCCACGATCTGTCGATCGACCTTGCCGCACGCATGTCGTACTACGATTCGTTCGGCTCGAAGCTCACCTGGCGTGTCTCCGGCGTGTATGCGCCAGTCGAAGACTTTAAGATTCGCGGCACTTACTCCAAAGCGTTCCGTAACCCGGCGATTAGCGACCTGTTCGGTGGCGCCGCGGACTCCTACGAGACGCTCACCGACCCCTGTAACAACTGGGACACGGCCGCAGCAAGCCCCGAAATCCGTGCGAACTGTATGGCAGCGGGCGTACCTACTGGTTACAACCAAAATGATATCAGTGGCAGCCAGATTCGCACCAATATTGGTGGTAACGAGAAGCTCGAGGCAGAGACCGCGGACGTTTGGGATATCGGTCTCGTACTCACGCCTACCTTCCTGCCTAAAGAGGCTGGCGTCTTCACCGCGAGCGTGGACTACTATCAGGTGAACGTTGACAACGCGATTGCCAACCCGCAGCCGCAGTTTCTGCTCGACAGTTGTTACAACAGCCCCGGGTTCGATGCCGAGTCCTGCAAAGACATCGGTCGCGGCGGCAACGGTGCGATTAACAGGCTCCAGGCGCGCTTGCTCAACATCGGTAAAACCGAGACGGCGGGCATCGACGCCTCTGCCAACTACGACTTCGGTCTCGGGAGCATCGGTCTGCCCAGCGACACCCACTTGATCCTGGGCTGGCAGGGAAACCGTCTGCTCTACTACGATGACACGATCTACGGCGAGAAGGTTCGCTACGACAAGACGATCACCGCAGGTTCGGGAACCTACACCCACTGGCGCTGGACCTTCAATACCACGGTAGCGGGAGAGAACTGGTCTGCCACGAGCACCAATCGCTACATCGGTGGCGCTAAGTACTTCCAGGCCGACTGGGGAACCATCCCCGACGACTGGGTCGATCAGGTCATGTATTGGGATCTTTCCGCACAGTATACCTTCGAGAACAACCTCACCGTCATCGGTGGTGTGAGCAATCTTCTCGACCAGACGCCTCCTTTCTTCTTGGATGGAAGCTCGAACTCGAACGCGAACACCTACGATTTCGTTGGGCGCTACTTCTTCACACGCGCAATCTACAAGATGTAATAGCTCTGGCGTAGACGGCCCCCCCCTGCGGCAGAACATGTCGCCTCGAAGAGAGGTGACAGGAGCACGATTGCAATGTTCGAGGACTTTGATGGAAAACGAGGAGCCAGGGACCGACGGCGGTTTGGTGTGTCCTTGCTCGTCTCCGCAGTCGTCTACCTAGGCGTCTTTGGCTCGGCCGTCCTTGCGACGGCGGCAGTTCGTAAGATTGTCCAGGAAGAGAAGCTGGTGCAGGTGGAGTTCAAACAACCACCGCCTGAGCCTCCTCCTCCGCCGCCTCCCGAGCCGGCACAGGTCAAAGAACAGAAGGTCGTTTCTACGGCTCCGGCTCGCGCCAAAGTCGTCCGGAACGAGCTCAAGGCACCCGACGAAATTCCTGACGAAAAGCCCGAAGAAGCAGAGGGTGACCTACCCGACGCGCCGGACCCCGGCGAGGGGCGCGATGGCTTTCTGACTGGCGTCGTTGGAGGAACGGGCACGGCCGCGCATGCGCCAACCCCGGCACCTCCTCCGCCGAAGCCCAGGATGGTCAAGCCAAGTGCCCCGATCCGAAATGCGGATACTGCGTTTCCTGAGTACCCGCGCGCGGCGCGCCGCGCCGGCACGGTCGGCACCGTTGTGGCTCGCATCCACGTGCGAATCGATGGTTCGGTCGGCAAAGTTGAGATCCTAGACGGTCCAGAAGTTTTCCATGATTCGGTACGCGAGGCGCTCATGACCTGGCGTTATAAGCCTGCACAGCTCTCAGATGGGTCTGCTGTGGCAGACACTCATATCGTTCGCATTCCATTCAAGCTCAACTGATGCGTTCAGGGCGCATTGCCCCATAAGGAGACGTCGTGGAGATCAATCTTATCGAGATGTGGAAGGGCATGGGGCTACCGGTCAGGGGTGTCGTCATCCTGCTCACGGTACAAGCCATCGCCTGTATGGGTGTGGTGGTGGATCGATTGATCATGCTGATGCTTTCGCAAGCGCGTTCGCGCAAGTTTGCGGAGCAGGCGGCAGCGCGCGGCGGGGTGCTCGATGCGGCACAGATGCTCAAGCTGAGCGAGCAACATCCGGGCAGTCACTTGGCAGAATTTCTGCGCAAGGGGCTCGCGGTGTTCGTCGAGCTGCGCGAAGCCGGAAAGCCCGTGGAACTGGCGGTCGATCTGA